>JBGANH010000307.1:0-4892 GCA_044222365.1 Candidatus Eiseniibacteriota bacterium | reverse complement strand
GATCGTGCTGCCGGGCTCGGACGCCGACGTGCGCCGCCTCGCGCGCTACGGCGCCGGCGCGGCGCTCGCGTTCGCGGCGGCGATCGCGCTCGTCGCCGCGACGCCGCTCTCCGCACTGGTGCTCGAGCGCGGCCTCGCGCTCTCGCCGGCGCTCGCGCACGTCGTGGCGCCGGCGCTCCTGCTGCTCGCGCTCGAGCCGTTCGCGCTCGCGGCGCGCGCACTCGCGCAGGGCCTGCTCGTGCGCGCCGGGCTCGCGGGCGTCGTGCTGGCGGTGGCGCCGGCGCGGCTCGCGCTCACGCTGGTCGCGGGGCTCGCGTTCGCGCGTCTCGTGCCGCACGCCAACCCGGCCGTGTTCACGCTCGCGCTCTTCGTCGGCGGCGACGCGATCGAAGCGCTGCTGTACGGTGTCGCGGTCCGCCGCACGGGCGCGCACCACGTCGCACACCGGGCGCCGCTCGCTCCGGCCGCATCCACCGTCCCGCTCGAGGAGGCCGCATGACGCGAGCCGTCCGCCGTCTCGCCGCGCTCGCCGCGCTCGCGCTCGTGCTCGCCGCGGCCGCCGCGCCGAACACGAAGCGCACGGTCACTTACGCGATGCGCACGATGGGCACGTACGCCCACGTGATGATCGTCAGCGCCGACTCGGCCGCCGACGCGCCGAAGGCGCGCGCCGCGCAGACGGTGCTCGCGCGGGTGGATTCGCTCATGAGCAACTGGACCACGACGAGCGAGGTCGCACGGCTCAACCGCGTCGCGGGCCGCGAGACGACGATCGTCGAGCCCGAGGTCGCGGTCGTGATCGACTCCTCGCTCGCGCTCTGGCGCGCGAGCGACGGCGCGTTCGACTTCACGGTCGAACCGCTCATGCGCGCGTGGGGCTTCCTCGGCGGCACGCGTCACTTGCCGACCGACGCGGAGGCGCGTGACGCGTTCGCGCGCGTCGGTGCCGGCCGCGTGCACTTCGACCGCGCGCACCGCACGCTCCACTTCGACGACGAGCGCACGCGCATCGACCTGGGCGGGATCGCCAAGGGCTACGCCGTCGACGTCGCGGCGCGCGCGTTGTCGGAAAGCGGCGTCACCGACGCGCTCGTGGACCTCACCGGCAACATGTTCGCGCTGGGGCACCCGCCCGGAACCGACCACTGGCGCATCGGTGTGCGCGATCCGCGCGATCGCATGACGCATTTCGCGAGACTCGCCTTGTACCCGAACGATGCAATCTCGACTTCCGGCAAGTACGAGCAGTTCGTCGCCGCGAACGGCCGGACCTACGGACACATCATGGATCCGCGCACGGGCCGGCCCGCCGAGGGCCTGATCTCGGTGACGATCGTTTCGCGCAGCGCGCTCACGTGCGACATGTGGGACACGCCGCTGTTCGTGCTGGGCCCGGCCGCGGCGCGCGCGAAGGCCAAGGCCCGTGACGATTTCGCGGCCGTGCTCGTCGCCCCCGGCGCGAACGGCGTCGACACGGTGTGGGTCGAGTCGTCGATCGCGGATCGCTTCACGCTCGAGCCGGACGCCGCGCCGCTCTTCCACGTCGTCGTGTTCTGACCCGGCGTCGCGCAGCGAGCCCGTTCGCAAGCACCTTCCGGAACGAAGTCCGTGGCCCGCCCCTTGCGGTGCGCCGGGCCCGTTCGATCACCGCGGGCGCCATCCCCCCGGTCCATCCGACGCGACGAGCGGCGGAAGCACGGGTTCCTGCCAGTTCGAACACGCGACCACGCGATGCGCGGGATGCAACGCGCATCGTGCAGCCGGCAACCTCGGACAGCAGGAAGGCCCCTCGATGCGGAACTCGGCGATTCGTCACGGGCTCGCACACGCCCTCGCACTTTCGGCGCTCGCGTCGATCGTCGCGGGGTGCATGCAGCCGTCGGCGCCGCCGAGGCCACCGTCGGGCGGCCAGCGCCTGATGCTCGACTACGACGCGTTCGTGGCGAACGTCGAGCCCGTGCTCGCGCGCCGCGGCTGCGACGCCGGCGGCGACTGCCACGGCGGCGGCATCCGCGGCACGCTCGAGCTCTCGCCGTCGACGGCGAAGAACGCCCGTTTCGACTTCGACCAGGTCGTGATGCAGGTCTACCCGACCGCGCGCGACAGCAGCCCGGTGCTGCTGCGCCCGCTCGCGCTCGTCGCGGGCGGCACGCCGCACCCGGCGAAGCCGTTCGCGTCGGCCGACGACTCCGACTTCGTCGCGATCCGCGCGTGGATCCGCGCGGGAGTGCTGCAGTGAGCCGCGCCCGCACGTTCGCGCGTGCGCTCGCGCCGCTCGCAGCTGCCGCGCTCGTCGCCGGCGCCGCGCCGCGCGCGCACGCCGGCGCGAAGCTCGAGCCGCTCGTGCCCGACGTCGCCGCGCATCCCTACCGGCTCGAGCCCGGCCCGCGCGCTTACCGCGAACGGCTGAGCGTGAGCCCGGCGTGGGGCACGTTCGGCTCCGATCCGCTGTATGCGCTCGGCATCGCCTACAACCCCGAGCCGTGGCTCGGCTGGGAAGCGACCGTGTCGCACAACCCGGGTCACGCCGTGCACGCGCTGATGCACACCGTCAGCGCGATCGTGCGGCATCCGTTCCCGGGCCGGCTGCAGCCGTACCTCGCGGGCGGCTACGGCATGGTCATCGTCTATCCCGGCCGCGCGGTGAACGCGCTGCCGGTGACCAAGAACGCGCTCGCCTTCGGTGGCGGGCTCGAGATGTACGTCCGGAGCGATCTCGCGCTCCGTGGCGACCTGCGACGCGCCACCGTGTTCGGCGGCGAGAGGGATCGCGCCGGCGTCGTCGCCTACCCGTACACGCAGGCCACGGTCGGGCTCGCGTTCTACCGCACCGTCCGTCCTTAGCCGGTCCATCCCGGCGGGAGGTCTCGTCCCTCATGTCCATTCGCCCCTCGCATTCCCGTACCCGTTCGACGCTCGCGCTGCTCGCGGCCGCGCTCGCGCTGCCGCTCGCGACGGGCTGCCGCAACAGCGCGCCCGACGACCTGATCCAGCAGGAGACGACGACGCAGGCGCTGGTGTTCGTGCGCACGAAGGCGACCGAGACGCTCAACCGCAACTGGGCGGAGGGCAACCTCTACAAGCTCTCGCCGATCTCGCCCGACGGCGCGGTGACGCCGATCACGAACTTCACCGGCGCGAGCGTGTCGGATCCCGACGTGTCGTTCGACGGCACGAAGATCCTGTTCTCGATGCGCCCGCCCGGCGGCACGCACCGCAACATCTGGGAGATCGGCGCCGACGGCAGCGGCCTGCGCCAGGTCACGAGCGGCGGCGGTGACGACTTCGATCCGCTCTACCTGCCCGACGACCGCATCGCCTTCACCAGCACGCGCGCCGGCGAGATGGACGAGTACAACCACGCGCAGAGCGCCACGCTCTACACCTGCAACGCCGACGGCAGCGCCATCGAGCGCATCAGCTTCAACCAGAGCGACGACTTCGACCCCGCGCTGCTGCCCGACGGCCGCATCGTGTACACGCGCTGGGAGCACTTCGGCTCGATGAACCGCTTCCCGCTGTTCGTCACGAACCCCGACGGCACCGGCACGTTCCACCGCTTCGGCCCGCACGAGCGGAACTTCTTCCACCCGACCGTCACGCCGGAAGGCCGCCTGCTCGCGATCGAGTCGACGCGCGTCAACGGCGACGAAGGCCCGATCGCCGTGCTGAAGCCCGAGCAGGGCCCCGCCGACCCGGCGAGCGTCAGCGACGAGCTGCACTGGGACGTCGTCACGCCGCAGGTGAACAACGACGGCGAGCCGTGGCCGCACGGCGTGTTCAAGTACCCGCGCTCGATCGGCGGCACGCGCTACGTCGTGAGCTACTCGCTGCCCGCCGCGACGGCCGAGGACGCGAACTACGCGCTGTACACGTTCACGCTCGACCAGACCGGTGCCGGCACGGTCGCCGAACCCGCGACGTTCACCGTCCACGACCTCACGTTCCTCTACAACGAACCGGGCTGGAACGCGTACGACGCGCAACTGCTCGCTCCGCACGCGCGCCCGCCGGTGATCGCGTCGGTGGTCGATCACAGCGTCGACTACGGCGACTTCCTCGCCCAGGACGTGTTCAATCGCGGCAACGACGGCCAGGAGATCCCGCACCGCGGCGTCGACGCGATCGACAGCATCGCGGTGATCGCCTCGATCCCGACCACGGTCGGCATGGCGAACGATTTCTCGGCGAACGATTTCGAGCGCCGCGCGATCATCGGCACGGCGCCGGTGTACCCCGACGGCTCGTTCCGCATCCGCGTGCCCGCCGACACGCCGTTCAGCTTCGCGACGCTCGACGAGCAGGGCCGCGGCTTCGTGGTGAAGCGCACGCACCTCTATGCGCGGCCCGGCGAGAAGTTCGAGAACTGCATCGGCTGCCACGAGGACCGCGTCGCCGGCGGCGACCCGCCGACGAACCCGAACCCGCTGGCCGCGAGCCACGCGCCGACCAACCTGAACGTGCCGCGCGCGCAGTTCCGCACGGTCACGTGGCTGAACGACATCGGCCCCGTCGTCGCCGCCAAGTGCGTCACGTGTCACGTGCCCGACAGCCTCGGCGTCTCGCCCGGCGGCCTCGACCTGTCCGCGGTGCCGGACACGGCGATGGAGCTGCGCATCTTCCCGCGTGGCTACATCAACCTCTCGGGCGCCTCGCGCAAGCTCGCCCACCAGGAAGTCACGCCCGCCTTCCCGCGCCGCTCGCGCCTCATCGACTACGTGATGGGGCTCGGCACGCGCGCGGGCCAGCCGTCGCATCCCGCCGGCCCCGACTCGCTGACCGCGGTCGAGCGCCGCAACTTCAACCTCTGGGTGCTGCTCGGCGCGCAGTACCGCTGAGCCGCGCGAGGAGACCGACCATGAACGCCACCACGATCGCTTCGCCCGTCCCCG
>JBGANH010000306.1:0-4903 GCA_044222365.1 Candidatus Eiseniibacteriota bacterium | reverse complement strand
CGCCGTCGAGGTACACGGCCACCTGTCCCGGAGGGGCGCCGCGCAGCGACAGCGTGCTGAACGCGCCGAGCCCACCGTACTGCACGACGTGCGCGCCCGCGCTCGTCCGCAGCAGTTCGCTCACGCTCTCGATCGCGCGCACGGACTGGCCGGCGCGCAGGTCGGTGACGCTCGCGGTCGGCGCGCGGCGGCGCGCGTCGAGCAGCGCGCGCTCGCGCCGCACTTCGACGGCCGGCAGCGTTCGCACGAGGCGCGGCGCGCGCGCCGAGTCCGCGGGCGGCGGAGTCGCGCCCGGCGTGCTCGCGGCGAGAACCGCGCTCAGGCAGGTGGAGAACAGCAGATCGATCACGGCGTCCTTCGCGCTCGAATCGAAACGCCCCGCCTCCGCGAAGAGTCGCACGCGGAAACGGGGCCGAAGCGCCGTGACCCGCGCGCGCCTTGCTCCGAGGCGCCGGGCACTTCTGGCTTCCAGGCAGGTTTCCTGACTGAGGGCGCCGGAAACTTCTCCGGACCGCGTTCGCCTTCCCGGCGCGTGAGCCGGTGGCACTTCGAACGCGTTCGCCCATCACAGTGGCGGGACCGTGCGGGGATTTCACCCGCTTCCCTGTTACCCCACGCGATGTGGGCACCTGGAAGATGTCGAGCCGCACAATGCCTGCGGTGCGGCGGCGTTTCAACGACTATCTTGGTTCCGGGAGGATCGCACCGTGAAAATCACGCTGGAACCGGTCGCGTACGTGCGCAACGGCCGCACGCACACCGGCGACGAGGGCTGGGCCGCCGTCCGCTCGCGCATCGAGGTCGAAGCGGCCTTCACGAGCGCGCTGGAAGGCCTCGAGCAATGGAGCCACGTGCTCGTGCTCTTCCACATGCATCACGAGCCCGGCGACGAAGCCCCTCCCGCCGACTGGCGGCGGCGCCCGCGCGGCCGCGCCGACATGCCGCTCGTCGGCGTGTTCGCGCAGCGGGGCCGGCTGCGCCCGAACGTGCTCGGCGTGACGGCCGCGAAGATCGAGGCGATCGAACCCGGCGCACTGGTCGTGAGCGGGCTCGACGCGATCGACGGCACGCCCGTGCTCGACCTGAAGCCCTACGCCCCGGTGTTCGACCGCGTGGAAGGCGCACGCGTGCCGGAGTGGTTCGAGACGCTCATGCGCGGGTACTACTAGAAGCGCCCGGCGAGCAGCGCGCGCGCGACGCCCGCCGCCACTGCGCCGAGCAGCAGCCACAGCACGTTCACCCGGCGGACGAGGAGCGCGAGCGCGAGCGCGAAGGATGGGATCGCCGACGTGCGCGTGAACGTGCTCGCCGCGAGCTGCGCCGCCGAGACGGCGAGCAGCGCGAGCGAACCGTTCGCTGCCCCCGCGAGCCACTCGCGTGCGGCTTCGCTGCGGCGCAAGCGCGCGAGCATCGGCCCGCTCGCCGCCGCGAGCACGAACGCCGGAAGGAAGATCGCGACCGTCGCGACGAGCGCACCGCGCGGCCCCGCGACTACCCAGCCCACGAACGTGGCCGCCGTGAACACCGGCCCCGGCGTCACCTGCCCCACCGCGAACGCGTCGAGCACCTGGCGTTCGCTGAGCCAGCCGAGCCGCACGACGAAGTCGGCGCGCAGGAACGCCAGCAACGCGTAGCCGCTGCCGTGCAGCGTCGCACCGGTCGCGAGCAGCGTCCCGAACAGCGTGGCGAACGAGAAAGGCGCCGCGGCCGACGCCGCCACGCCTCCCGCCAGGGCGAGCGGCGCGAACGCGGCCACGCTCGCGCGCGGCGCGCGCCGCGTGAGCCCGAACGCCGCGGCGGCGAGAGCGAGCACCGCGACCGGATGCGCGCCCGCGAGCGCGACCGTAGCCGCGCCGAGCGCCACTGCCCACGCGCGCGGCGAGCGCAGCGTGTCCTTCGCGAGCGTGTACACGGCGTGCGCGAGTACGGCGAGCACGACAGGCTCGAGGGCGCCGAACACGGTCCACGTCATCGGGCGAAAGCTCCAGCGCGTGTACGCGGCGGCGATCGCGCACACCGCGACTACCGCGGGCGTGACGAAGCACGCGCCCGCGACGAGGAGCCCCGCGAGTCCCGCGCGCGAAACCCCGATCAGCAGGGCCAGTTCGGTGGACGTCGGGCCTGGCAGCGCCTGCGCCGCGGCGAGCAGTTCGAGGAACTCGGCCCGAGTGAGCCAGCCGCGCTTCGTCACGCACTCGCGCTCCATGAGCACGAGATGCGCGGCCGGTCCACCGAAGCATGTGACGCCGAGCCGTCCGAAGACGGAAGCGACCTCGCGCAGCCGCGCGGCGCGGCTCACGTACGCGCCTCCACCGCTTCACGCACCCGCGCGAACACGCCGTGCCACATGTCGCGCGTGAGCCGGCCGGTCTGCGTGTTCTGGCGCGACGGATGGAACGTGTCCATGAGCAGCAGGCCGCCGGGCAGCACGTGCTCGGCCGCGTGCGCGAACTCCGGGCGCTCGGCGGGCGCGTATCGTTCCCACAGGCCGCTTCCTCGAAGAAACGCCTCGTGCGCGATGCGCCCGAGCGCGAGCACGACGCGCAGGCGCTTCAGCAAGCGCAACTCGGTGACGAGATAGTCGCGGCAGCGCTCGAGTTCCTCGGGCAGCGGCTTGTTGTCGGGCGGCGCGCAGCGGCCGGCGGCGCCGATCCACACGTCCGTCAGTCGTTGGCCGTCGTCGCGCGAAACGCTTTCCGGCTGCGAGGCGAAGCCGTATCGGTGCAGCGCCTCGTAGAGCCAGTCGCCGCTCGAATCGCCGGTGAACATGCGCCCCGTGCGGTTGGCGCCGTGCGCGCCGGGCGCGAGCCCGACGAGCAGCACGCGCGCGTCCGGATCGCCGAAGCCCGGCACCGGCCGGCCCCAGTACTCCTGGTCGCGGTACATGCGGCGCTTCTCGCGCGCCACTCCCGCGCAGTACGTGCGCAGGCGTTCGCACCGATCGCACGCGACGATCGCGCGGTTCATCGCGTTCAACGTGCGGAAGCCCGCCACGCTCACCGCCCTCCCAGCCACGACACGCGGCGCACCGTCGCGCCGTGCGCATCCTCGAGCCGCGCCACGTAGATCCCCGGCGGCACGCGTCCACCTCCGTCGCGCTGCCCGTACCACGTCACGGCAGCGCTGCCCCCGTCGGCGAAGTCGCGCGACCACACGCGGCGTCCCGAGAGATCGAGCAGTTCGAGCCGCGCGCCGCGCGTCATGCGCGCGAGCGAGAACGCGACGCGGCCGCGCGCCGGGTTCGGGCCCGCCTGCATCTGCGGCGCCGCGCGTCCGGCGACGAGCGAATCCGCCTTGTCGGACAACCGCAGCAGCGCGAACGCCCCCGGCTCGAGCGTGAGCGCGCAGCGCCCGGCCGCGCTCACCTCGATCGGGTTCCACGCGCCGGCCCCATCGAGTGACCACGCACGCCGGCCCGCTCCCGCGAGCGTGAGGGCCACCGTGCGCGCCGCCACGGAATCGGCGTTCACCACGAGCACGTGGGTGCGCTCGAGCGAGTCGAGGAACGTGCCGACCGTGGCGCGGCCTTCGACCGCAGCGACCGCGTCGTCGGGTGCGAACGGAGTCCCCCCGGGCGGGACCGAACCGGCCTGCTCGCACGACAGCCACACCATCCCGGCGAGCTCGTTGCCCACCGTGGCCAGCTCACGATTCAGTTCGCGCACGTCGTCGTAGAGCGGCGTGCGCACGCCCTCGTGCGTGATCATCGCCGGCTGCCAGCGCCAGAACGTGTCGGGCGCCGGCGTCCAGTACGTGAACCAGCCGATGCCGCGCGCGCCGTACGCGAGCCACTGCCCCGCCTGCCAGCGCAGCAGCCCGGGAGTGACCGCGCGATACCCGCGGTGCTGCACGAGCTGCAGGATGCCCCAGCAAGGAATGCCTTGATCGCGCGCGAACGAGGTCAGCGTGGCGGCGCACTCGACGAGCTGGTTCCGGTCGCCGTTCTCGAGGAAGTCGTACTGGTCCGCGCACAGCAGCATGGGATGCACGGTGTTCACGTACTGCATGAGGTAGTTCGCCCATGCCTCGTTCGAAGCGAAGGCCATCCGGCCGAGCAGGTTGTTGTAGGGCACGTAATCGGGGGAGCGACCGGACAGTGCGTCGAACCACTGGCGGAGCCGAGGCATGCGGTCGAGGTCGGGCTCGTCTCCGAGGTACCACCCGAGCAACGCGGGATCCCCGGAGTAGCGCGCGACGACCGTGTCCACCCACGCCGCCGTCGCCGGCTCGCTCGCGACGTAGCGGTCGAGCTCGACGTCCACGAGCAGGCAGCGCAGTCCGTGCGGCCTCGCGAGGTCGAGGCGGCGGCGATTCGCGGCCTCGCCGCCCGAGTCCTCCCAGGCCGGCATCACGACGTTGAATCCGGCGGCGGCCAGTTCGGCGTACCGCTCCGGCGTGTCGAAGCCCTCGGGCGGGCTCACCCAGCCGAAGAGCGCGAAGCGCGGCAGGTCCGGCCTGGGCCGGCCCGCCGTTCCGGACGACGGAGTCGGGAGGCGCCGGGGCGGCATCGCCGGACGGTCCCCAGCCGCCGCGGCGCCCAGCACGACGAGCAGGAGGACCGCCGGAATCACCCGCATGGCGGCCCTCACGCCCGTCCTGACGTCTTCTTGAAGTCGCAGGGGCAATACACTAGCTTCCCGCCGTGCTCGAACGATTGCGGGGCCTCCTCATCGGAGGCCGGAAGAACCTCTTCGATCCTCATATTCACCACCAGCTGGCGCTCGTCGCCTTCTTCGCGTGGGTGGGCCTCGGGTCCGACGGACTTTCCTCGTCGTCCTACGGTCCCGAAGAGGCGTTCCTCGCGCTCGGGCACCACACCCACCTCGCACTGTACCTGACCGTGGCCATGGTGCTCACGGTCTTCCTCATCAGCGCCTCGTACAGCCAGATCATCGAGCTGTTC
>JBGANH010000305.1:0-4934 GCA_044222365.1 Candidatus Eiseniibacteriota bacterium | reverse complement strand
GTCGAGGTCGCCGACGCTCACGACGATCGTGCCGCCGAGACCCGTGCGCGGCCAGCCCGGCAGCGCCGAGCCGTTCGCGTCGAAGCCCGCGATCATGCCGCCCGCGCAGCCCACGAAGATCCCGATGCGGCCGTTGCCGATCGGCGCCGCCGCCGGATGGCCCGCGGGAGCATTGGGGAGCGCGACGCGCCAGAGCGTGTCGCCGTACATGCCTTCGAGCGCGACCAGCTGGCGGTCGCTCGTCGCGAACACGACCCGCGAGGTGCCGTCGTTGAGCCTCAGCACGACGGGCGCGCCGACACTGCGCGCCTTCGTGCGCGTCGCGAACGACGTCGGCGGATCGGTGAGCGCGCGCAGCACGTTGAGCCGGCCGGTGCCGATGTTCAGGTACAGCGGGTTGATCGCGTGATGGTCGTCCGCCGTCTCGCGCACGCGCAGCGCGGCGCCGATCGCCGTGTACGGATCGCGCCCCTGAGCGCGGCGCTGCGCCTGCATGAGCGCGACGGCGCCCGTCACCTGCGGCGCCGAGAACGACGTGCCGACGAGTCCGCCTCGGTAGTCCGGCTGGCGGTAGCCGAGCGAGTCCGGGCCGGTGCCCTGCACGAACGTGCTCGTGATGCCGACCGACTGCGCGCACAGGTCGAGCCACGGGCCGCGCGTGCTGTTCGCCCACATGACGTCGGCGCTGTCCACGCCGGCCACCGAGATCACGTCCTCGCGCTGTCCGAGATAGGTGCCCGACGAAATGCGATTGCCCGACGCGTTCACGAACACGACGCCCGCGCGCACGGCGTTCGTGACCGCGGCCCCGAGGCCGTTCTGGTCGAGCGACTCCCACGAACAGTTGAGCACGCTCGCGCCCATGCGCGTCGCGTAGGCGATCGCGCGCGCCGCGGCGAGCATGTCCACGCCCGCGGCCGGGCGCACGCCGGTCGCGAACGCGCAACGCACCGGCAGCAGCCTCACGTTCGGCACCATGCCGGCGATACCGCTCGCGTTGTTCACGAGCGCGCCGACGATGCCCGAGACCGCCGTGCCGTGACCGGCGACGTCGCTCGGGTCGTTGTCCTTGCCCGCGCCGTCCTCGCCCGTGGGCACGGCGAAGCCGAGCGAGTCCACGAAGTCCCAGCCGCTCACGTCGTCCACGAAACCGTTCGCGTCGTCGTCCACACCCGCGAGGCCGCCCGCCTCGGCCCAGTTCACGAACAGGTTGCCGTGCCCACCCGCGGTCGTGCCGCCCAGGTCCGGGTGCCACGCGAGCAGGCCCGTGTCGAGAATGCCGACGACGATGGACGTGTCGCCGCGCTGCACGTCCCACGCGTCGAGCGCGCGGTCGTCGTGACGCGGCGTGATCCACTCGTACATCCACTTCTGGCGCGTGAAGAGCGAGTCGTCGGGCGGCGCGGCCGAGACCGGCAGCACCGCGATCGGGTCGGCGCTCACCACCTCGGGCAGCGCGCGGAAGCGATCGAGCGCGTCCTCGAGCGCCACGCCCGCGCCGAGATGCACGACGTGAAACGCCGTCAGGTCGGCGCCGCCCGAACCCGGCGACTCGCCCGCGAACTCGGGCTCGAATCCCGTCGCGCCGAGTGACGCGGCCAACGCGTCCACGGCGCCGACACCCAGCCGCGCCGTCACGCCATCGCGCGGCAGCGAAGCCGAGCGCACGAGCGCCGTGCGCGCCGCACGCGCGGCGCTCGCGGCGGCGGGCGCCAGTTGCAGTTCGATCACGTCGCCACGGTAGAACGGCGGCGCCAGGACCTCGCCCGGCCGGGAGACCGGCAACCCGAGCGTGGCGGCGCCGGAGGCGACGCCAGCGGTGACCGCGGCGAGCAGCAATGCGAGCGTGACGAGCGTCTTGCGCATGAGGGGAAATGGGAGCGCGACCGTGCGGCGTCCCCATGACGCCGAGCCCGGTCGCGCGATGGCCAGTGTAACGCGGCCCGAGCGCGGCCCGCCACGAGGGAATGCATGCCGGGCCGTTTCCTTGACGGCCCGGAGGGGCACGGCGACACTGCCGCCGGTTTCGTCACCATCCCACGTACGAGCGGCGGAACCCTACCCTTCAACCACGCGGATACCATGTCCCAGAACGATCGCGATCGGCTGCGCCAGATGCTCCTCGACCGCTCGATGCGTTTCGGCGAGTTCGTGCTGAGCTCCGGCGCCACGTCCAACTATTACATCGACGTCCGCAAGACCAGCCTGCATCCCGAGGGGCTCAAGCTCATCGCCAAGCTCTTCTGGCAGCAGCTCGAGAACGACAACGTGACCGCCGTCGGCGGACTCACGCTCGGCGCCGACCCGCTCGTGGCCGGTGTCATGTGGTGGAGCCACGAGATGGGCAAGCCCATGGAGGGCTTCCTCGTCCGCAAGAGCACGAAGGACCACGGCATGCGCGGGCAGGTCGAGGGCAACCTCGCCGGCCACAAGCGTGTCGCGATCCTCGACGACGTGATCACGAGCGGCGAGAGCGCGCTGATCGCCGCCGAGGCCGCCGAGTCGTACAAGGCGGAAGTCGTGCGGGTGCTGGCCGTGGTGGATCGCGGCCAGGGCGCTCCGCAGATCTTCAGCCAGCGCGGCTACAACTTCACGCCGCTGTTCGGCATCACGGACCTGCTGCCCGCGGGCAAGTAGAGCCATTTCCGGCCGCGGCCGCGGGGGGAATCGCGCCCGCGGCCGCGTACGGCCCCCCCGTTCTGCACTGCAAAGCGCCGTCCCCACCCGGCCGATAACGTGCGCGGCACGCGCTCACGTTTCCCCTTCCCCGAGCATCGGACACAAGGATGTACGAGAGACATTTCGGCCTGCGTGAAAACCCGTTCCCCGCGGGACACCAGCTGCGGTTCCTCTACCCGAGCCGCGAGCACCAGGAAGCGCGCGCCCATCTGCGCTACGGGATCGAGAACCGCGAGCCCTTCGTGCTCATCACGGGCGAGGTCGGCACCGGCAAGACCACCGCGCTCTACGACGCGCTCGCGGAGTGGGGCTCGCAGGTCACGGTCGCGCTGATCACGAACTCGGCGCTGAGCCGGCAGGAACTGCTCGAGGAGATCTGCCTGCGCTTCGGGCTCACGCCTGCGCCGGGACTGAGCAAGCCGCAGATGCTCGCGGCGCTCGAGCGCCACCTGGCCGCCGTGCGCAATCGCGGCGAGCACTCGGTGCTGCTGCTCGACGAATCGCAGAACCTGCCCGTGGACCTGCTCGAGGAGATCCGCCTGCTCTCGAACACCGAGATCCAGGGCGAGAAGCTGCTCCAGATCTTCCTCGTGGGCCAGCCCGAGCTCGAGGCGAAGCTCGCGCGCGCCGAACTTCGGCAGCTGCGCCAGCGCATCACCGTGCACTACCGGCTGAACCCGCTGTCGCCCGAAGAGACGATGGGCTACATCCATCACCGTCTTTCGGTCGCGGGTGGCAACGCCATCTCGACCTTCCCGCCCGACGCGTGCCGCGCGGTGTACCGCGTGACGCACGGCATCCCGCGCGAGATCAACACCGTCGCCGCGCAGGCGCTGCTCACCGCGTACGCCGACGGCGCGAAGTCCGTGCGGCCCGAGCATGTCTCGAGCGTCGCGCACGAAACCGAGTTCCGCAGCGTGCTCGGTGCACCGACCGAGGCGATCGAACCCGCGTCCGTCACGCCGCCTCCGCCGCCTGTGGCTGCCGCGCCGATTGCACCGGTCGCGCCCGCGGCGCCCGTGGCGCCGGCTGCTCCGCCGCCGCCCGCGGAGCCCGAGCCCGTCGCGCCCGCCGTGCTCGAAGAGCGCACGCCCGTGCCCACGTGGACGCCGCCCGAGCTGGCGAACGAACCCGTCGCGGAGTTCACGCCGCCCGTGCTGCCGGAAGAACCCGTGGCCGCGCCTGCACCCGCGCCTGCGGCGCCGGAAGCGCCGAAGCACGTGATGCAGCCGTTGCCGCACGTCGAGGACGAGCGCGAGCTCGATGTGGTCGAGAAGCAGGAGCTCGACGCGTGGACGCGCGCCGCGCAGGAACTGCTCGAGGCGAAGCGTCGCAGCGACGCCGCGGACGAGTCGGTGGCCGAACCGCCCGCGCCGCGCTTCCCCACCGCCGGCGAACTCGCCGCGATGGGTGCGAGCGCCGACCCGACGCGTTCCGACCTCTCCGGTCTGCCTGCGCGGTTGCGCGAGAAGATCGAGGACGACATCGCCGCCGAGGAGCGCCGTTCGAACGCCATGCCGTGGCTGCTCGGCGCGGCGGCCGTGGCCGCGATCGTCGTGGCGGTCGTGCTGCTGCAGCGCTTCCAGGTGATCGACGTGCCGTTCCTGCGTCCGCTCGCGGGCGTGAGTGCGCCGAGCGATTCGCTGCAGGCGCATGCCGACGCGACACGGGCAGCGGCGATCGCCGATTCCGTCGCGGCCGCCGACAGTGCGTCCGCCGCAGCCGACACGAACGCCGTCGTCGTGCCGCACGATTCGACCATCGCGACCAAGGCGAAGCCGTTCCCGGTGACGCCCGACGCCGCGAAGCCCTCCGCTGCTGCCGCAGTCCCGGCTGCCACACCCGCGGCGGCACCCGCGTCGGTGTTCGGCATCGGTGTGGCGGCGTTCCTCGATCGCGACCGCGCGGAGGCCGAGCGCACGCGGCTGGCGGGCGCGACCGGGCTCGAGGCGAACATCTATCCCTTCCGCGACGGCACGACGACCATGTACCGGCTCGTCGTCGGCCGTTTCACGAGCAATGCCGCCGCGGAGCGCAAGGCGAACGAGCTCATGCAGAGGGACCTCGTGCGCGAGGCCCGCGTGATGGTCGTGGGTGGCGGAGCGCGCTGACGAAGCTTTTGCAGCGCGCACGCCCGGCCCGCTTGAAATCCGGGCCCTGCTCCGGTTATGTTGCGCGCCCTTCCAAGAGTGCCTGGTGCGTCCCTATCGTCTAGGGGTCAGGACACCGCCCTTTCACGGCGGTAACACGGGTTC
>JBGANH010000304.1:0-4951 GCA_044222365.1 Candidatus Eiseniibacteriota bacterium | reverse complement strand
AAAAGGGGGAGTCGCGAAACGAGCGTAGCCAGGATGGCGAAGCGAAGTGGAGCGCTAGTGAGGCGAAGGCAGGATGCCGAAGCCGAACGTCCCCCTTTTCGCGACCCACTCGCGGAGGGCGCCCCTCGACGCTACGGGTGCAACGTCACGCGCAGGTCGCCCCTCGACGCTACGGGTGAGAACGTCGCACACGAGACGCCACGCGTGGATCGTCACGCGCAGGCCGCCTCTCGGCGTCGCGTGTGGAACGTCGCGCGTGCGGCGTCGCGCGTGTGACTCCATGCGTGAAGCCGTCGCGCGCAGCGGCCCCAAGCTCAGCGCATCGGCGCCGTGATCACGCGGAGGCCGTCGCGCAGGTGGGTGCGCCAGTAGCGCCAGTCGTGCGAGCCCGGGAACTCGTGGTACGTGTGCGGGATTCCGAGCCGGGTCATCGCGCGGTCCAGCTCGTGGTTCTCCGGCGCCGATTCGTCGTTCGCACCGCAGTCGAAGTAGAACGTGCACTCCCTCACGCGGCTCGCCACGCGCTGCACGTACTCGAGCGGGCTGTACTCCGCGCGCAGGCGCGTCGCCTCCGGGTCGTCGCCGAAGATGCGGCCGCTGCTGAGGTCCTTCTTCAGGCGGAAGTCGCCGCTGTGCGCTTCGCACGCGCCGAACACGTCCGGGTGCCGCAGCACCAGGTTCATCGCGCCGGTCGCGCCGTCGGAGAGGCCCACCACGCCACGCCACGTCGCGCCCGGGCGCGTGCGCAGCGTGCTGTCCGCCCACGCCACCAGGTCGCGCGCCACGAAGTCCTCCATGTTCGAGCGCCCGCCCGCCGCGTTCAGCCAGATCGAGCGGCCCAGCAGGCCCGCGCCGCCACCGTCGGGGAAGAGCGCGATCACTTCCGGGATCTCGCCCGACGCGCTCATCCGATCGAGCGTCTCGATCGCGTGGCCCTGGCCCGGCCAGTTGCCCTCGCTCCCCGGCCAGCCGTGGAGAAAGACCAACACCGGGTAGCGCCGCGTGTGCGCGGCCGGCTGGTCGTAGGACTCCGGCAGGTACACGCGGCAGTCCTTCTTCGCGCCGCCCAGCGACGGCGCCACGAGGCTGCGGAACTCGACGCGCCCTCCCGCGGAGGCCGGCGCCGCGACCGTCAGCGCGAGGGCGAGCAGGCAGGCGATGCGGCGAAGCATGCGCGCACTATCGCACGCGGCCCCGCGCGGGCGAAGGCGCGGGCGAAGGCGCGCGCTTGACTCCAACGCGAGCCGATCGACAGACTCGTCCGCGTGAACGTCCCGACTCCCGACCCCGCACTCGCCGCCGTCGAGCACGCCCGCACCATGGGCGGCGTCCGCGCCAGGACCATCGTCGTTCTTCCCGCGTACAACGCGTCGGAGACGCTGCGACGCACCGTCGCCGAAGTGCCGCCCGGCTGGGTGGACGAAATGCTGCTCGTGGACGACCGCAGCACCGACGACACCGTCGCGGTCGCTCGCGCGCTCGGCATCGACGTCATCGAGCACACCGTGAACCGCGGCTACGGCGGCAACCAGAAGACCTGCTACGCCGAAGCGCTGAAGCGCGGCGCCGACATCGTCGTCATGTTGCACCCGGACTACCAGTACGACCCGCGCCTCGTGCCGCTGATGATCCTGCCCATCCAGCTCGGCGTGCTCGACGTGATCCTCGGCTCGCGCGTGCGCACGCGGCGCGAGTGCCTCGACTCGGGCATGCCGCTCTACAAGTACCTCGGCAACCGCTTCCTCACGCTGGTCGAGAACGTCGGCCTCGGGCAGAACATGGGCGAGTTCCACAGCGGCTTCCGTGCCTACCGGCGCGAGGTGCTGGAGACGCTGCCGCTCGAGCGCTTCTCGGACGACTTCGTGTTCGACTCGCAGTTCCTCGTCTCGGCGGTCGATGCCGGCTTCCGGATCGGCGAGATACCGGTGCCCGTGCGCTACATGCCCGAGGCGTCGTCGATCAACTTCAAGCGCAGCGTGCGCTACGGATTCGGCACGCTGGCCGCGGTCGCGCACTTCCAGCTCAAACGTCTCGGCCTGCCCCCGGCGGGCATTTTCGCGGACCGCCGGTAGGGGACCGGAGCCTCCGCGAAGAGCGAAACTCCCGCCCGTCTCGTGCATCCCAAGACCGGAACCGTCCGCCCCGTTCCGGCCGCCTCCCGGATCGACACGCCCGCCATTCGGCACGCGTCGTGGCGTACTCTCGGGGCCGGGCAGCCCGATCCCAACCTCCCGAACCACCCACCCGGAGACCTCCGTCCATGGAAGCCACGCAGACGATGGTGAACACGTCCGTCAAGAACGGCGTGATGACGATCGAGCTCACCTTCGACCCCGGCAACTGCTACACGCACGAGATGATGCTGCAGCTCGACAAGGCGATCCTGCAGGCGCGCTTCGACAACGCGGTGCAGGCGATCGTGCTGCGCGGGGCGGGCGAGAAGTTCTTCTGCGCGGGCGCCGACATCAACATGCTCAAGACGGCCGATCCGACCTTCAAGTACTACTTCTGCCTGCACGCCAACGAGACGCTCAACCGTCTCGAGCACACGCCGAAGATCGTGATCGCGGCGCTGAACGGCCACACGGTCGGCGGCGGCCTCGAGATCGCGATGGCGGCGGACATCCGCATCGCGCGCAAGGGCGCCGGCAAGGTCGGCCTGCCCGAGATCAACCTCGGCGTGCTCCCCGGCACGGGCGGCACGCAGCGCCTCGCCCGTCTCGTGAACAAGAGCAAGGCCATCGAGCTCATGTGCACGGCCGAAGTGTTCAACTTCGAGAAGGCGCTCGACCTCGGCATCATCAACGACATCTGGGAGACGGCGAACAACGCCGAGTTCCTCGACAAGATCCAGGCGTACGCCGAGCAGTTCTGCCCGCCGAACCGCGCCTCGAAGGCCGTCGGCCGCATCAAGCGCTCGGTGCAGTCGGGCGCGGACCTGCCGTTCGAGAGCGCGCTCGCGGTCGAGCGCGAGCTGCAGCAGCTGCTCTTCCAGGGCGACGACGCCAAGGAAGGTCTCGCGGCCTACATCGAGAAGCGCAAGCCGAACTTCACGGCGAAGTAAGCGCCGCGACTCGTTCGCAGCACGAAGCAAAGCGAAGCCCGCGGTCTCGGAAGCGAGAGGCCGCGGGCTTTCGCTCGCCTTGACGCCTCCCGCCGAAACCGCGCACCCTGCGCGCCACCTATGGTCCTCGATCCCCCTGCCGCCGAAGCCGTCGAAGCCGCGCGCGCCATGGGCAACGCCGCCCGGCGTGCCCGCGTCGTCGTCGTGCTGCCCGCGTACAATGCGGGCGAAACGCTCCGCAAGACGTACGCCGACATCCCGCCGGGCTGGGTGGACGAGTCCATCCTCGTGGACGACTGCAGCAAGGACGACACGGTCGAGGTCGCCAAGTCGCTCGGCATCCACGTCATCCAGCACGTGCAGAACCGCGGCTACGGCGGCAACCAGAAGACCTGCTACGCCGAAGCGCTCAAGCGCGGCGCGGACATCGTCATCATGCTGCACCCGGACTACCAGTACGACCCGCGCCTGATCCCGATGATGATCCTGCCGATCCAGCTCGGAATCCTCGACGTCATGCTCGGTTCGCGCGTCCGCACGCGCCGCGAGTGCCTCGAGTCCGGCATGCCGATGTACAAGTATCTCGGCAATCGTTTTCTCACATTCCTCGAGAACCTCGGGCTGGGACAGAATCTCGGCGAGTTCCACAGCGGCTTTCGGGCGTACCGGCGCGAAGTGCTCGAGACGCTGCCGCTCGAGAACTTCTCGGACGACTTCGTGTTCGACTCGCAGTTCCTGGTCTCGGCGGTCGCGGCGGGCTTCAAGATCGGCGAGATCCCGGTGCCGGTGCGCTACATGCCCGAAGCGTCGAGCATCAACTTCATGCGCAGCGTGACGTACGGCCTGAACACGCTTGGCGCGGTCGCGCAGTACCGCCTCATGCGGCTCGGCCTGCCGCCGCATCCCATCTTCGCGCACAAGCAGCGCCGCGGCTGATGACCGCGCCGCGTCCGTCCCTGCGCGACGCGCTGCACGAACCGCGCTTCCAGCAGCGCGCGCTGATCGCCGTCGCGGCGTTGATCATGCTCACGCGCATCGGCGCGGGGCACCTCGCCAACTTCGACGACTGCTACTACGCCGAAAAGGCGCGCCAGATGCTGCTCACGGGCGACTGGCTCACGCCGCGCTTCTCGGGCGTCGTGCGGCTCGACAACCCGCCGCTGTTCCTCTGGCTCGTCGCCGCGAGCTTCCAGCTCTTCGGGCAGAGCGACTGGGCGGCGATCTTCCCGTCGGCGCTCTCGGGCGTGCTGTGCGTGGGCGCGGTTCACACGCTCGCGCGCCGGCTCGGCGCCGCGACGTTCGAGGCGTTCGCGGCGTCCGTGGTGCTGCTCACGACGAGCTACTTTCTCAAGTACTCCGCGCACGCGATGTTCGACGTGTTCCTCACGCTGCTGTTCGTGCTCTCGATGCTCGTGTACCGCAGTGCGTGGGAGAGCGGGCGCATCCGGGACTGGGCACTGCTCGGCGTGCTCGCGGGGCTCGGCGTGCTCACGAAGAGCGTGCTCGGGGTTTTCCCGCTCGTCGTGGTGGCGGCGCACGTCGTGTGGTGCGGTCGAGCGACGCTGCTGCTCGGGCGCCTGCCGATCGCCGCGCTCGCGCTGCTCGCGACGATCGCGCCGTGGTACGGCGCGCAGCTCGCGGTGAACGGGCGGCACTTCGTGGAAGAACACGTCGCGTGGCTGCTCTGGCAGCGCGGCTTCGTGATCGGACGCGAGGCGCAGACGTTCGCCTCGCGCGCGGCGTACCTCACGGAGATCGCACAGGTCTACTGGCCGTGGCTGCCGTGCGCCCTCGCGGGCGTGTGGTTGGCGGGCCGGCGCGCGTTCGGCCCGAGCCCGGGCGCCGGCACGAGCGCCACCTGGGACGTCCGGACGACCGCACGGCTGC
>JBGANH010000303.1:0-4981 GCA_044222365.1 Candidatus Eiseniibacteriota bacterium | reverse complement strand
TTCTCACCGACCGCGACCTGCGCCGCCGCGTACTCGCGGAGGGACGCGGCCCCGAGACTCCGGTCGCCGAGGTCATGAGTAGCCCGGTCGCGACCCTGGACGCCGGCGCGTCGCTCTGCGACGTGCTCAGGCTCATGCTCGACCGCCGCGTGCACCACGTGCCGCTCGCCGAACACGGCCGCATCGTCGGTGTGCTGACGGACACCGACCTGCTGCGTGCCCAGGTGCAGAGCCCGCTCGCGCTCCTGAAGCGCGTCGGCGCGGGCGATCCGGGCGACCTCGGGGACTACGCCGGTTCGCTCACCCAGATCGTGGACTCGCTCTTCTCGGCGGGACTCGAGGCGGCGCGCATCGGCCGCGTGGTTTCGCGCCTGAACGACGCGCTCGCCGTGGCGCTGCTGCGCCGCGCGGAGCGCGAGCTCGGACCGCCGCCGGCGCCCTACGCCTGGATCGTGTTCGGCTCCGAAGGGCGCATGGAGCAGACGCTGCTCACCGACCAGGACAACGCGCTCGTGCACGGCGGCACCACGGCGGAGCACCAGCGCTGGTTCGAAGCGCTCGCCGGGCGCGTCGTGAGCGGACTGATCGCGGCGCGGATCCCCGAGTGCCCGGGCGGCTTCATGGCGACGCGCTGGTGCCGGCCGCTGCCGGAGTGGATCGCCACGTTTCGCGGCTGGATCGGCACGCCCGACCCGCAGGCTCTGCTCGACGCCTCGTCGTTCTTCGACTGGCGCGCCGTGCACGGCACGCTCGACCTCGCGCCCCTCGAGCACGTCGTGCGCGGCGCGGCGCACGAGCGCACGTTCCTCGCGCACATGGCGCGCACGGCGCTCGGGTTCTCGCCGCCGCTCGGCGCCTTCCGGCAGATCAAGCTCGAGCACGGCGGTGTGGACCTCAAGCGCGGCGGTCTCGCGCCCGTCGTGGGCCTCGCGCGGTTGTTCGCGCTCGAGGCGGGCACCGCCGAACGCGGCACGCTCGAGCGCCTGCAGGCGGCCACGGCGGCCGGCGTGCTGAGCGGCGAGGGCGCCGCCACGCTCGGCGAGGCGTTCCGCTTCCTCATGCGGCTCCGGCTGCGCGACCAGCTGCAGGCCGTGCGCGCGGGCCGGGAGCCGCAGGCGATCGCGCGCTTCGAAGGGCTCAGCACGCTCGAGCGCAGCCAGCTCAAGGACGTCTTCCTCGCCATCCGCGAAGTGCAGGAGTCCGTACGCCTGCGCCACGCGACGGATCGGCTGGGCTGAGCCGTGTTCTTCGCGCGCACGTCACCGGACTGGGAGAGCGTCACCTACTGGGCGCTCGATCTCGAGACCTCCGGGCTCGACCCGAAGCGGCACGTGATCCTGTCCGCGGGCATGGTGCCCGTCCGCGGCGGAGCGGTGCGCTGGGGCGAGCGCTGGGAGTCGCTCGTGCGGCCGGAGCCCGGCGTCGTGATCCCGGACGAGGGGCTGCGCGCGCACCACATCCTGCCGGGTGAGCTCGAGCACGCGCCCGCGCTCGCCGACGTGCTGCCGGAGATCGACCGGCGGCTGCGCGAGGGCGTCGCGCTGCTGCACTTCGGCTCGCTCGACCTGGGTTTCCTGCGCGCGGCGTACGCCGCGCACCGCCTCGCGTGGCCGAAGCCGCGCGTCGTCGACACCGTGGAGCTGCTGCAGAAGCTCCATCACCGCCTTCACCAACTCACCCCGCATCCGACACCACCCCGCACCGCGCTGCCCGAAGCTCGGGAGGACTTCGGGCTGCCCCCGTACGCGAACCATCGCGCGCTCACCGACGCGCTCGCCACGGCGGAGCTGTTTCTCGCCCTGCGCGCGCGCCTGCAGGCCCGGCGGCTGGCCGAACTCTGCTGAGGCGGAGGAAGCCGGCGGACCGCATCCCGAGGGAGGACTCCATGGCTCGGAACGCGAAAGAGATCCTGCGTTCACCTGCGTTCGCCGCGCTCGTGCGCAGCAAGTGGACCATGTCCATCGCGCTCACGATCGCGCTGTTCGCCGTGTACTACGGCTTCATCCTGTTGATCGCGTACGACAAGAAGGTGCTGGCGCAGAAGGTGGGAGAGGCCACGACGCTCGGTATCCCGCTCGGCGTCGGCGTGATCGTGCTCGCGTGGGTGCTGACCGCCCTGTACGTGGTGTGGGCGAACGGGTCGCACGACGCGGCGGTCAAGAAACTTCGCGACGAGGTGCAGTCATGAGCGCCCTCCTCACACTGCTCGAATCCGCGGCTCCCACCGCGGCCGCGGCCGCCGCTTCCGGGGCCGCCGCGGCGACGGCCGCCGTCGAGACGTCGCTCGGCAAGCCGACGGCCGCCTCGATCGGCTTCTTCTTCGTCATCGTCGTGCTCACGCTCGTCATCACGTGGTGGGCTGCGCGGCGCACGAAGTCGGCCTCCGAGTACTACGCCGCGGGCCGCTCGGTCAGCGGCTTCCAGAACGGCCTCGCGCTCGCGGGTGACTACATGAGCGCGGCGTCGTTCCTCGGCATCGCCGGGCTCGTCGCCACGAAGGGCTACGACGGCATGATCTACGCGACCGGCTGGCTCGTCGGCTGGCCCGCGCTCATGTTCCTCGTCGCCGAGCCGTTGCGGAACCTCGGCAAGTACACCTTCGCGGACGTCGTCGCGTTCCGGCTGCAGCAGACGCCGGTGCGCATCGCGGCCGCGATCGGCGGCATCCTCACCGTGCTCGTGTACACCACCGCGCAGATGGTCGGCGCGGGCAACCTCATCCGTCTCATGTTCGGCATCTCGTTCGAGGTCGCCGTCGTGGCCGTCGGCGTCGTGATGCTCATGTACGTGCTCTTCGGCGGCATGATCGCGACGACCTGGGTGCAGATCATCAAGGCCGTGCTGCTGCTCATCGGCGTCACCGTGCTCACGGGCATGGTGCTCGCCAGGTTCCACTTCAGCCCCGGCGAACTCTACGGCGCGGTCGCGGCCAAGTACGGCCAGAGCGCGCTCGAGCCCGGCGGCCTCGTGAGCAATCCCCTCGACGCGGTGTCGTTGGGATTGGCGCTCATGTTCGGCGTGCTCGGACTGCCGCACATCCTCATGCGCTTCTACACCGTGCCCGACGCGAAGGCGGCGCGGAAGAGCGTGCTCGTCGCGACCGGCTTCATCGGCTACTTCTACATCATCATTCCGATCGTCGGCTTCGGTGCCGCGGCGCTGCTGCCCGGCCTCACCGAGGGCGGACTCGGCCGTGAGCTCATCACCTCGTTCGACAAGGGCGGCAACATGGCCGCGCCGCTGCTCGCCGAGCACCTCGGCGGCACGGCGTTCCTCGGCTTCATCGCGGCGGTCGCGTTCGCGACGATCCTCGCGGTCGTCGCGGGGCTCACGCTGGCGGGCGCCAGCTCGCTGTCGCACGACATCTTCGTGAGCGTGATCAAGAAGGGCAAGGCGACCGAGCAGGAGCAGGTCGCGGTCGCCCGCACCGCCACGATCGTGTTCGGCGCCATCGCCGTGCTGATGGGCATGGTGTTCAAGCAGCAGAACGTGGCCTTCATGGTGGGCCTCGCGTTCGCCGTGGCCTGCAGCGCGAACTTCCCGTCCCTGCTCATGTCCATCGTGTGGAAGAAGTTCACGACGGCCGGTGCGGTCTGCTCGATTCTCACCGGAGCCGTGCTCGCCATGACGCTCATCATACTCGGGCCGACCGTCTGGGTGGATGTTCTCAAGCACGAGAAGGCGATCTTCCCGCTCAAGAACCCGGCGCTGGTCTCGATGACCGCGGCGTTCCTCGTGGGCATCCTCGTTTCGCTCGTGTCGCCCGAGAAGCGGGCGTCGGACATGTTCGAGGACGAGAAGCTGCGCACCTATCTCGGCGTCGGCGCCGAGTGACGAAAGGATTCGTGCACATGAAACGACTCGTGACGTGCCTGTGGACGGCGGCCGCCCTGCTCGCTGCGGCACCGGCTTCGGCGCAGTGGCAGATGGTGAGCGCGGACGGCTCGACGAAGCTGAACTTCGGCGTGCTCGCCCAGATGCAGGCCGAGGAACTCCAGCCCGTGAACACCGAGGACTGGCAGCAGAACCTGTTCCTGCGCCGGTTCCGCATCCTCGTCGGGGGCAAGGTGAACGACCGGATCTCGCTCTTCGCCGAGACCGACGTGCCGAACCTCGGCAAGGGGCTCGCGACGGGCAAGAAGCAGGACAACACGATGGTCCTGCAGGATCTCGCGGTCACCTACACCGTGCGTTCGGAGTTCAAGCTCGACGCGGGCATGCTGCTCGTGCCGGGCTCGCACAACGGGCTGCAGTCGGCGGCCTCGCTGCTGGCCGTGGACTACGGTCCGTACTCGTTCCTTCAGGGCGACTCGACGCAGTCGAAGGTCGGGCGCGACTACGGCGTGCTCGCGCGCGGCTACCTCGGCGACCGTCATCTCGAGTACCGCGCCGGCCTGTTCCAGGGCGCCCGCGGCACGGACTCGCGCCAGCCGTTCCGTGGCGCGTTCCGCGTGGCGTATTACCCGTTCGAGTCCGACACCGGGCTCTTCTACGCGGGAACGACGCTGGGCAAGCGCCGACTCTGGTCGATCGGCGCGGGCGGTGACGTGCAGCGGGACTACCGCACGCTGAGCGCGGACGTGTTCGTGGACCAGCCCGTCGCGGGCGGGGACGCGTTCACGATGCAGGTGAACGTGACGAAGTACGACGGTGGCGAATGGTTCCCGGGCCTGGCCGAGCAGACGGCGATCATGGCCGAGGCCGGGTGGTTCTTCCATCAGGCGAAGGTCTCGCCGTTCGTGCAGTACTCGATCCGCGACTACACGGACGCCGCCAGGGCCGACGAGAGCAAGCTGCTCGGCGGGCTCGCGTGGTGGGACAGCGGGCACAAGTTCAACGTGAAAGCCGCCTACGCCGTGCTGTCGCGGGACAAGGCGGACGACGGCAAGCAGTTCGTGCTGCAGGCGCAGTTGTTCGCCTACTAGCAGGAGGACGTGCCGCCCTCCGGGCGGCGGAAGCGAAGAGGGCCGCCGCGGGGTTC
>JBGANH010000302.1:0-4976 GCA_044222365.1 Candidatus Eiseniibacteriota bacterium | reverse complement strand
CGGGAGCGCGAACGCGACCGCGGCGGTTTGCTGTCAGGCGAGATGTGGCTCGGTGTACCGCCCTCGGCCTGCCTGCCTCGGACGATGTCGAGCGTCGGGTACGAGCCCCGGATGCGCGCCCTCGTTTTTCACGCCCATGCGTGAAGGCTGCGCATCCACTGGTCATACACAGCAACGCGCGTGCCGTTGGCAAGAATCTTTCAGCCGGGTGGCCGGCGGTCTGCTTCGCACGGGCAACGCCTACGCGGAACGGCGGATGACACGCGCCTGACGAAGGCCCGTTCGGTATGACGAAACGCGGCGACGTGACACGCTGTCCCCTCTGGGTAACAACCTGTCACCCGCGGTGGCGAAACGGTCGGGTCGCGACCGGGCTCAGGCCCGCAGTTCGACCGCGCCGGCCTCGGTGTGTTCGAGGTCTTCGAGCCAGGCGCGCAGCGTCTCGGCCGAGGCGAGCGTCGAGCGGATCGCGTGCTCCGCGCCCGGCGCCGGCAGCCACTGGCCTCGCGCCGCCCCTTCGAGCCGGGCGAACAGGCCTGCGGCGCGGCGGCGCGAGCGTTCGTCGCGGCTGTGCGCGCGCAGCAGCGCCGAGGCCCACGTCCCGAGCCACTCGAGCCGCGCCGGGCCGTCGCCCGGGCGCTCGCGCAGCCCGAAGCCGTCGAACAGCTCGCGCTCCACGGTTTCGAGCAGCTTGCCCGCGAGCGGCAGCGGCAGCAGCGACGGCGGCAGGCTCACCGCCCAGAGCTGTGAGGGGGTGACGCCGCGCACCGGGCCGGCCGGCGAGAGCGCGTCGAACAGGCAGCCCGCGTCGTCGTCCCAGAACGTGTCGCAGTAGCGGCGCTGCAGGTCGTGCGCCCACGCCAGGTAGAAGGCCGCGTTCTCGCGCTTGCCGAGCAGCTTGCCGATCTGCGCCATGGCGACGAGCGTGTGGTACCAGAGCGCATTGATGCCGGCGCGCGCGCGGGCGGCTTCGCCCTCGCCCGCCCAGAGGAGCCCGTCGCGGTCGCAGCGCACGCCGTGACGCGAGCCCATGCGCAGGTGCTGCAGCACCCCTTCGAGAGCGGGCCACGCGACGTCGCGCGCGAACTCGTCCTGCGCCGGACTCGGGGTCGAGCGCCGCACGAGCAGGTCCACGAGGTGCACGAGCCACAGCGACGGCTCGGGGTCGCCGTAGTGCGGCGTGCCGTCGGCCGGATCGAACGATTCCGGAGCGAGCCCTTCGTCGAGGTATTCGAGGTAACCGCGCGCGATCTCGCGCGCCGGCTCGAACACCCGCACGCTCACGAGCGACGTGGCCGCCCGCAGCACGTCGGCGCCGCGCTCGACCGGGTCGGGCCAGCCGCACACGAGCGTCGTGCGTCCCTGGCGGCGCGTGAGCGCGTCGAGCAGGTGTGACGTCAGCATGAGCACGAGCGCGTCGGATTCGTCGATCAGCGGCTCACTGCGGCGCGCGACGCGATCGCCGTCGCCCCCGTGCGCCATGGCGGCCTGCCGCGCGGTGAGGTCGGCGCCGGTGAGCGTACGCCGGCGCCACGCGGCGCGGCGTTCGTGCGCCCCGCGCTCGAGCGCCGCGATGCACTCCGCGAGCGACTGCGCGGGCGGCGTGCCGAGCCGCTGTTCGGCGGCGAGCGCGCGGAACAGCCCCTCCTCGGACGACAGCACGACGTGCGCGGCGGCGCCCGGCGCGGCGAGGTGGAACTGCACCCAGCCGGGCAGGAACGATTCGTCGAGCGGCGCGCCGATGGCGCGCGTGTCGCCCCATTCGATCGCGTCGTCGAGCGGGAACTCGACGCCGTGCGTCCAGTTGCGCGCGGGCAGGAACGCGCCGTTGTGCCAGAGCGTCACGCCCGGAGCGCCCGGCAGCGTTTCGAAGCGCACGCGTCCGGGAATGCCGCCGGCGGTGCCCTTGAACCCGGCGGTCTCGCGCATGAGCGCGAGCGGCGCGCGCGCGGTGAGCAGTGGCGCCACGCTGAGCCGGGCCTGCGGCCCGTCGGTCAGGCGCCACGAAACGAGCAGCGCGTTGTGGCCGTCCACCAGGCGCAGCGACTTCTCGATCGTCACCCCGCCGTCGAAGCGCCAGCGCCAGCGCGGCCACGGCACGGCGTCGAAGCGTTCGAGCTGGGCGTGCGCGCCCTCGCGCGGGGCGCGGCCGGGGGCGTAGACCGCGGACAGCTCGTGCGTCACGCCGTCGAGCAGCAGCTTCTCCTCGAAGCGCTGCACGAGCGCGAGGCGCTCCCCGTGCGGAGCGGCGGCCGCGAGCAGCACGTGCGAGCGCCGTGTGGGCGCGCCGCTGCGTGTACCCGCCGCGTAACCGCCGAGGCCGTCGGAGAGCAGCCACTCCGTGGCCGAAGCGGTGGCGAAGTCCATGGGGACATCCTGTCCGTCGAACATGCGGAGCGGAAGATAGCACGTCGGGGCGGAGCTTCGGCACGCCCGAAGCGCGGTCACTCCGCCGGGGCGCGGTGCAGGACCGTGGACGGCGCCACGAGCCGGAAGCCCGGGCCGCCCTTCTTCCGGAACTGTGCGTCGAGGAACTCGAGCGCCGCCGGGGTCGCGCGCATCATGACGAGCGCGTCGCCGTGGCGCGTCGCGCGCTCGAGCACCGCGTCCCATGCGGCGGCGAGGGCCTTGCCGCGGCCGGCCTTCGTCTCGGCGTCGAGCGTGAAGTCGGGTGCGTCGTAGGCGACTCCCTCGCTCGCGGCCATCGCGCGGCACACCGAGCGCGGCGCCGGCGAGAGGTGCAGGAAGCCCACGCCTTCCTTCTTCAGCACGCGGTAGAGCGCGCGCACGAACGGTTCGTCCTGCGTGGCCATCGAGCCCATGTAGTTCGCGACCGCGATCACCCCGCCCGCTTCGCGCAGGTAGCCGCGCGTCATGCTCTCGATCTTCGCGCCGCTCATGCTCACGAGCAGCGTGCCCGGTCCCGGGTTCGTCGTCGGGTAGCGCTCGGGCTCCATGGGCACGAGCAGCACGATCTCGTGCGCGCCGCCCCGCGCCTCGCGCAGCATCTTCTCGTGGTCGGCGTCCGCCGCCGAGAGCGCGACCGCGAACGGCTCCTCGCGCTTCAGGAGCGCCCGGTCCGCCGCCGCGTCGTCGCCGAACCCGAACAGCACGAGCGCGATCGCGGGCGCCTCGGCCGCCGGAGCGTCGTCGCCGTCCGACTCCTTCGCCCGGGCGGCGTCCTTCTCGGGCAGCCCCGGGCGCTCGATCACGATTTCGTGCGTCGGGAAGCCGGGCAGTCCCACCACGAGCGTGACCGCGAGCCCGTCGCGATCGAGGACGCGCTCGCGGCCCGAAAGCACCACGGCGCCGCCGCGCTCGACCTCGCGGGTGATGCCGGCGTTCGCCTTCATGGGCGAGCCGCTGCGCGACAGTTGCACCGTCCAGCGCAGCGCCGGGGTGCCACCCCGGACCGATTCCTTCGTTTCGGACGGAGCCACTCCGGCGTCCCGGAGCCCGGCGTGCACGCGCTTGCCGATCAGGCGGACGACGTGCGCCCGGTCGCCGAGATGCAGATGGCGGTAAAGCAGGACGCGACCGAGGTCCGAAGACAGGAACGCGTACAACTCGCCCCCTGCGAACACGAGCAGGGCGAGTATCGCGAGCGCGCCGAGAATGAGCGGCGTGCGGCCTGTAGCAGCGGCGGAGCGTCGTTTGGGCATGGTCGGTGGGAGGGTGCGCGCACACTAGGCAGCGCGCCATGGGGCGTCAACGACGGACTCCGAGCGCGGTCACGCGCAGGTCGGAGCGCACGGCACGGGGAGCTTTTGCACTTCACTGACACGGGCCGGAACAGCGAATGACACGCTTCCTCGCACATTTTCACAGGCTTTCTTCGTCGCCGGCGGGATGGGGATCATCCCGCTCTACCTTTCCGGGAGGTCGGTCATGAAGCAGCTGCGCTTTGTCGCTCTTGTTCTCGCCGCTTCGCTCGCGTGCGCTGCCATCGCTTTCGCCTGTGGCGGCTCGAAGTCCACCAACGCCGCCGCCGCCGCTTCGGGTAGTTCGTGCTGCGCCGCCGGCGCCGGCGCGACGGCCGCGAACGCCAAGGGCGCCAAGGGTGCCAAGAGTGCCGCCGCCCAGTGCACGCCCGAGATGCAGGCCGCCTGCACTCCCGAGATGAAGGCCGCGTGCTCCGCTTCGGGCGCCGGCGCCTCCTGCGGCATGCACGGAACGTCCGCGTCCGCCGCGATGATGGACTGCGCGGTGTGCGCCGAAGGCGCCTCGTGCGACGAGGACATGGCCGCGACGGGCGCGCATCGCCAGGTCGTCGCCCTCAAGAACGGCGCGATGCTCGTGTACACCGCCGACGCTCCCGAAGGCGTTCGTGCGCTGCAGGCGTCGGTCGCCCGCCACAACGCCTCGGTCATGGCCGTGCTCGCGGGCCAGCGCTCCGGCAAGCTCTGCGCGCACTGCAAGCCGCTCCGCGGCGCGATGGCGAGCGGCAAGCTCGTGCGCGAGGTCGTGAACGTGCAGCGCGGCGCCCAGATCGTGATCACGTCGCCCGACCGCGCGACGGTCGAGCGCATCCACGAGATGACGGGCGCCCAGGTGGCGGCCCGGGTGCGCGACTGATCCACGCGACGCTGGCTTCACCGATGATGCGGGCCGGTCTGCCGAGGCAGGCCGGCCCGCCGTCTTTCCGTTCCGCGGCGTGCCGTGCCCGCGGCGGCCAAAGCCGGTAACTTCTCCACGCCATGCCGACCTGGTCCCTGCCCAAGCTCCGCATCTCCCGGCAGCGCAAGCTCGCGCTGCTCGTGGTCGCCGTCGCCGTCCCGGCGCTCGCGCTGGCGGGATTCGCCGTCGTGCTCACGCTGCGCGTGGCGCGCGAGGTCGAGGCCGAGGCGGCGCGCTACAACGCCTACCTCGCCGAGAAGGTGACCGAGGCGTTCGAGGTCGAGCTCGTCAGCCAGCTGCGCGACGCGATCATGCCCGCGGAGGCCGTGGCCCGCGACGGCGGCCCGGAACGCGAGATC
>JBGANH010000301.1:0-5064 GCA_044222365.1 Candidatus Eiseniibacteriota bacterium | reverse complement strand
AGCCCTTCGAGCACCCAGCAGAGATCGTGCGTCATGAAGTGCGCCGCGAGGAACGCGTCCGCGAACGCGACGCGCTCGACCGACGAATGGCTGATGTCGCGCTCGTGCCAGAGCGCCTGGTTCTCGAGCCCGGCGAGCGCGTAGCCGCGCAGCAGCCGCGCCATGCCGCACACGCGCTCGCAGCGCACGGGATTGCGCTTGTGCGGCATGGCGGACGAGCCCTTCTGCTTCTCCGTGAACGGCTCCTCGGCCTCGCGCACTTCGGTGCGCATGAGGTGGCGCACCTCGAGCGCGATCTTGTCGAGCGTGCCGCCGAGCACGGCGATGGCGCAGAGCAGCGCCGCGTGCCGGTCGCGCTGCACGACCTGGTTGGCGACCGGCTCCGGCTCGAGCCCGAGCGCACGCAGCGCGCTCTCCTCGATCTCGGCGTCGAGGTGCACGAGCGTGCCGACCGCGCCGCTGAACTTGCCCACCGCGCAGCCCGCGAGCGCGGCCTGCAGGCGGTCGAGTCCGCGCCCGAGTTCCTCCGACCAGATCAGCGCCTTGAGCCCGAACGTGATGGGCTCGGCGTGCACGCCGTGGCTGCGGCCCACCATCGGCGTGCGCCGGTGGCGCTGCGCGAGCGCCCACGCGGCGCGGCGCAGGCGGTGCACTTCGGTCGCGAGCACGCGCCCGGCGCGCTGCAGCTGCAGCGCGAGCGCGGTGTCCACGAGGTCGCTCGACGTCATGCCGGCGTGCAGGTGGCGCGCGTCGTCACCGGCGGTCTCCGCGATCATCGAGAGGAACGCGATCACGTCGTGGTGCACCTCGGCTTCGATCTCGAGCATGCGCGCCGGGTTCACGCGCGCGCGCGCACGGATGCGCTCCGTGGTGCCCGCGGGCACGTCGCCGCGCTTCTCACGCGCCTCGGTCGCCGCGAGCTCGACGTCGAGCCACGTGGCGAGCCGCTGCGCGTCGCTCCAGACGGCGGCCATCTCGGGCCGGCAATAGCGGTCGATCATGTCAGCGCGGCGCCTCCTCGAGGACGATCCGGAACTTGAGCCGCTTGCCGTCACGCTCGACCTCGAGCGCGAGCACGTCCCCGACCTGCGCGCCGTAGATGCCGCTCTGCGCGTCGTCCACGTCGTCGGTGACCCGGCCGTTCACGGTGCGGATGCGGTCGCCCACCTGCACGCCCGCGCGCGCGGCCGGTCCGCGCGGGTCCACGCGCGACACCACGAGGCCCGAGGCGTCGGTCCAGCCGAGCCGGCGCGCCATCATCTCGGTCACCTGCTGCACCTGCATGCCGGGCCACGCCGAGCGCACGCGCCCGTACTGGCGGATCTCGTCGAGGATCTTCTTCGCCATGTTGATGGGAATCGCGAAGCCGAGTCCGATCGAGCCGCCGCCCTGCGTGAGGATGAAGGTGTTGATGCCGATCAGTTCGCCCATGCCGTTCACGAGCGCGCCGCCGCTGTTGCCGGGATTGATGGCCGCATCGGTCTGGATCATGTTCTTGTAGATCCCCGACTCGGTCGCCTCGCCCTTGATGTCGCGCTTCGTCGCGCTCACCACGCCCGCGGTGACGGTGGGCTCCGAGCCGTCGAGCAGGAAGCCGAACGGGTTGCCGATCGCGATCGCCCACTCGCCCACGAGCAGCGAATCGGAGTTCCCCATGGCGGCCACCGGAAGACGGTCGCCCTCGATGCGCAGCACGGCGAGGTCGTACACCTCCGAGTCGCCGAGCAGCTTCCCGGGGAACTGCCGGCCGTCGGGCAGGTTCACCTTGATCTCGTCGGCGCCGCGCACGACGTGCGAGTTCGTGAGTACGAGCCCGCTCGCGTCCACGATCACGCCCGAGCCGAGCCCCGGCACCTTCTGGCGGTATTCGTTGCGCGGAAAAAAGCGGTCGAAGAACTCGTCGTGAAAGGCGCCCCCGAACGGGTCGCTGCGCACGACGCGCGTCGTGACCACGCTCACCGAGACGACCGCCGGACTCACGCGCTCGGCCGCCGTCACGATCGCCGTGCGGCGCGACTCGTCGATCGCCACGGGCTTCGCGCGGCGCACCGCGCCCTCGCGCTGTCCGCCGCCGCCCACGGCCGCCATGACCACGGCGCCGAGCAGCAGCCCGCCCGCGAACACTCCCATCACCGCCATGCGTTTCATGCTCACGATTCCTCCCCTTCGTACGACACGCCCTCGAGGCTCAGCCCCCGGGGCGAAACCGTCGGGCCCGCGTCGCCCCGGCGGCGCGACGCGAGGATCTCCGCCATGCGACCGGCGGGATCCGCGTCGGTGCTCACCCAGAGCGCCGTGCCCACGAGATTGCGCACCATGTGATACAGGAAATGGTCGGCCTGCACGTCGAAGAGCCAGCCGCGCTCCCAGCGCCGCCACACCGCGTGATCGATGCGGCAGATCGGGGACACGGGCGAACTGCCCTTGGCGCCGACGCTCGTACAGTCGTGCACGCCGGCCAGGGCCGTGGCCGAACGTTCGAGGCCGTCGCCGGAATAGCGCCGCGCGGGATACCACGCGAAACGCCCGAACATCGGGTCGTGCTGGTCGAGCATGCGGTATTCGTAGCGCCGGGCCCGCGCGCTGTGCCGCGCGTGGAAACCGGCCGACGCCTCCTCGGAACGCAGGATGCGCACGTCGCGAGGCAGATGCTTCTGTGCCATGGGGCCGATCGCGTGCCCGGGGTACACGGTCCGCGCACGGAACGAGGCCACCTGGCCGCGCGCGTGCACGCCGGCGTCGGTGCGCCCCGCGCCGTTCACCGTGACCGGCCCGCCGCCCGTTTCCGACGGGCCCGCGTCTTCCCCCAGCACTTCGTTCAACGCGCGCTCCAGTTCGCCCTGCACCGTGCGCAACTCCGGCTGCCGCTGCCAGCCGTGAAAGTCCGTTCCGTCGTACGCGACCGTCAGGCGGAACGTGCGTGCTTCGATCACGAACGCGTCCGGGCCGCCAGGCAGGCTTCCGCGATCTGGACGGCGTTCAGTGCCGCGCCCTTGCGCAAGTTGTCGGACACGTAGAAGAACGCGAGCCCGTTCGGCTCCATGAGGTCCACGCGCGCGCGCCCGACCACGACCGGATCCCGTCCCGCCACGTCGAGCGGCATGGGATAGCGCAGATGCGCCGGGTCGTCGCAGACCTCGATGCCCGGGAACGCTTCCCAGGCGGCGCGCGCGGCGTCCGGCGAGACGGGGCGGTCGAACCACGCGTGCACCGCGGCGCTGTGCCCGATGCGCACCGGCACGCGCACGGCGGTCACGGTGACGGGCAGGTCCGGCAGGCCGAGGATCTTGCGCGTCTCCCACACGACCTTCATCTCCTCGCGCGTGTAGCCGTTGTCCTCGAACCGGTCGATGTGCGGAATGCAGTTGAACGCGAAGGGCGGCCGGCCGTCGGCGAGCCGTGGCGGCGTCGCGCCGCCCAGTCCCGCGCGCACGCCCTCCTCGAGATCGTCGAGCGCCGCGCTCCCTGCACCCGAAACCGACTGGTAGGTCGAGACGAGCAGCTTCTTCAGCGTCCCCAGGGGCCGCAGCGCCGCGAGGGCGAGCACGACGGGCGCCGCGGAACAGTTCGGGTTCGCGATCAGCGTCGGCCGCGATGCGAGCAGCGCGCCGTTCACTTCGGGCACCACGAGCGGCACGTCGTCCACGTAACGGTACGCGCTGCTGTTGTCGATCACCGTCGCGCCCGCGTCGCGAGCGGGGCCGGACCACTGCTGCGCGATCGGGTTCTTCACGCCGAAGAGCGCGAACTCGCAGCCGTCGAACGCCCCGGGGCCGACGGGGTCGACCGGTATTTCGCGGCCGCGAAAGGTCAACGTGCGGCCGGCGCTGGAGGGGCTGGCGAGGAGCTTCACGCCGTCGCACGGGAAAGCGCGCTCCTCGAGAAGCGCGAGCATGGTGCGACCGACCTGTCCGGTCGCTCCCAGAATGGCGACGATGCGTGGCACGAGAGTCTCCCGGTGGTCGGCGTCACGGCGCGGACGGGGCCAGGGACGAGCAACGGAAGCCGGAGGGCCCGGCGCTCCGCATGGCGGAAAGCGTGAACACGAAGCGAGGCCGCAAGATAGTCGCCGGTCGCGGCGGGTGTCAACGCTCTCAAGCCGGACCCCGTGTTGCCGAGACTGGGGACGACGAGTCGCGCCCCGCGGTCCGCACCCGCGTGGGAGCCTCCGGCCCCATCCACGGACCGTCTCACAGGAGTTCCCATGAAGCGCTTCCCGATCCTCCTCGCGGCGCTCGCCGCGCTCGCGCTGGCGCAGGTACCGCCGGCCCCGCATGCGGAAACGACGCCGGAGCAGGTGCACCGCGCGATCGAGACCAAGCAGCGCATCCAGCAGCGGGTTTCGAGCCAGCTCGGCAGCCCCCCCGCCAACGAGCATGCCGCGGCACCGTCACGGGCCGCCGCACCGGAATCGCATGGTGCCCCGGCGACCGCTCACACCGCCTCGGCCGCGCATCCGGACGAGGAGAACGCCGACGTCTGGGCGCGCCTGCTCGAAGGCAACCGCCGGTTCGTCAGCGGCCGCACGCGCATGCGTGGGGTCGTCGCGCAGCGCGCCGCGCTCGTCGGCGGCCAGCATCCCGACGCGATCGTGCTGGCGTGCGCGGACAGCCGCGTGGGCCCGGAGCTGTTGTTCGACCAGTCGCTCGGCGACCTGTTCGTCGTGCGCACCGCGGGCAACATCGTGGACCCGATCGTCCTCGGCTCGATGGAGTACGCGGCCGAGCACCTGCACGCGAAACTCATCGTCGTCCTCGGGCACGGCTCCTGTGGCGCGGTGAAGGCCGCCTGCAGCAACGACGAACTGCCCTCGCAGAATCTCGTCGCACTGGTCCAGGAGATCCGGCCGACCGTGCAGAAACTGTCGTCCTGCTTCGAAGGCGCGGAACTCGTCGACCGCGGCGTGCGCGCGAACGCGCGGCACTCGGCGGCGCAGATCCTCGCGAACAGCACGATCATCCGCGAAGCCGTCGACAAGGGGCACCTGCGCATCGTCACCGCGTACTACGACCTCGGCACCGGCGAAGTGAAACCGATCAACTGACCCGGCGTCGCGGCACGGCG
>JBGANH010000300.1:0-5109 GCA_044222365.1 Candidatus Eiseniibacteriota bacterium | reverse complement strand
GGGCAGTTGGACCCTTCCGCGACACTGGTGTCGATTGACTACTTCTCGGCGCTCACCGAGCACGAGCGCGACCGCGCTCCCGGCAAGATCGCCCGGCATGAGCTTTATCTCGAGGCGCTCCGCGACGAAGGGGTCTCCGTCCAACTGGGCGACTTCAAGCGTCGGGCGAGCGTGACCTGCCATGCGTGCGGCCGGAGCATCCCCGGCGGCTTCGAGGAGAAGCAGGGCGACGTCGGGCTTGCCGTCTCCGTGCTCGAGCAGATGGCCTCGGGAGGCCTGGACGGTGTGGCGATCGTCTCGGGGGACACGGACCAGATTCCGACGATCCGTGCGTATCGCCGCATGTATCCGGAGAGCCCGATCTTCCTCTGCCTGCCCTACCACCGGCACTCGGACGAGTTGGGTGTCCTCGCGACCCGAACGCTGCGTCTCAAGAAGACCCACTATGCGAGCGCTCAGTTCGGGACTCCATTGACGTTGCGCACCGGGCGCGTGCTGTATCGGCCGGCTGGCTGGTGAAGCACGCGAGAGTCGAGGGGCCTGCAGGCGCCGAAGGCTCCTAGTGCCGCAGCAGCGCGAAGTACGCGCCGAGCCAGCCGTCGCCCCAGAGGAACGCGACCATGGCCGCGGGGGCAAGGAACACGCCGAAGGGCAGCGCGGTCTGCATGCCGGCCTTGCCGCGCGCCATCATCACCACCGCGACGGCGGTGCCGGAGAACGCGGCGAGGAAGATCGTCAGCAGCGCCAGCTCGGGACCGAGCACGGCCCCGAACATGGCCGCGAGCTTCACGTCGCCGCCGCCCATGCCGTCCACCTTGCGGATGCGGAAGTACACCTCGGCCACGAGCCAGAGCAGTCCGGCGCCGACGAGCATGCCCCACATGGCGTGGCGCGCGCCGGGGCCGGCGAGGGCGTAGCCCACGCCGATCAGCGTGCCGGGCAGCGTGAGCACGTCCGGCAGGAGCTGGAAGTCGAGGTCGATCCACAGCAGCGCCACGAGCAGGAAGCCCCAGAGCGCGACGCACCCCCAGGCGGGCACGAGCCCCATCTTCGCCCACGAAAGCAGCGCCCAGGCGCCGCAGATCAGTTCGATGAGCGGGTACCGGGCGCTCACCGGGGTGCGGCAGTGGCGGCACTTGCCCCCGGCGAACGCCCAGGACAGCACCGGCACGAGGTCGAACGGGCCCAGCACGTGGCCGCACCCGGAGCACTTCGAGCGGCCGTGCACCCAGGACTGGCCCCGCGGCACGCGCCAGGACAGCGCGGTCACGCCGCTGCCCATGACGAGCCCAAGAAGGGTGACCACGATGCCGATGAAGAGTTCGGGAGTCATGCCCGGAGTTCCGTTCCTTGCCGAAGATGTCCTAGAGACTCGTGGAGCCGAGTGGCAGAATGTCCGTCGCCGCACCGATGCCCGCACCGCCCACCCGAGCGCCCCTCATGCGGATCCTGCTCTTCCTGGCCGTGGTGGCCAACAGCTTCGATCTCTTCGCGACCGCCGTGGGCATCCACTGGTTCGGCAATCGCGAAGGGAACCCGCTGCTCGCCGGGATCGCACACGAACACTGGCTGCTGTTCGTGCTGATCAAGGGTGCGCTGGTGCCGCTGCTCATCTGGCGGCTCTACCGGTATCGGCACCAGACCCCGCATCTCAGCACCGCTGGTTTGGGGCTCGTCACGGTCGCGCTGACGGTCGCGGTGGGGCAGTGGCTCGGGTGGCTGGCCGGGGTGCTGCAGGTGCGCCACCTCATGCACTTCTAGAGCGCGAGGCGGCGCACCGGCGGCACGTGGCGCCGCGTCAGGGCTGTTCGGGCAGGATGCGCGGCGTGACCTCGATCACGAGGTCCTTCTTGCTCGTGCTCGTGCCCTTGTGCTGGAACAGGTAACCGAGCAGCGGGATGTCGCCGAGGATCGGCACTTTCGCGATCGTCGTCGTGCGCTCTTCGCTGAGCAGGCCGCCGATGATCACCGAGCCGCCGTCGCGCAGCCGCACGGTGGTCGAAGCCTGGCGCGTCGCCACGATGGGCAGGTCGTTGTTCTGGCCCTTGAAGCCGACCACGGAGCTGACCTCGGGCTCGATGAGCGTCGTGATGTAGCCGTCGGCGTTGATGAGCGGCGTGATGTTCAGCTTGATGCCGACTTCCTCGCGCTGCACCTGCTGCGTCGCCGCGGCGCCGCCGCCCGCGAACACCGTACCGCTGATCACGAACGGGATACGCGAGCCGACGAGCATGCTCGCCTTGCGGCCGTTGAGCGTCGCGATCTTCGGCGAAGCGAGCACGCGCGCATTGCCGTTCGTGATCGCGAGGTCGATCGCCGCGCGGTAGACCTGCGCGATGCGGCTGAAGTTGCGGAGCTGGAAGACGTCGTGGGTGCCCGGGGTGTTCTGGAAGACCTTCAGACCCTTCAGCTCGCCGCCGCCCTCGCCGCCCGTGAGCGTGTCGTAGTTGCCTTCCACGAACACGAAGCTCTGGCGCGCGAGCTGGTTCCAGTCGATGCCGAGCTTGACGATGTCGTCCGTGGACACCTCGACGATGCGCGCCTCGAGCATGACCTGCTGCGCGGGCTTGTCGAGCTGCGCCACGATGGACTCGATCTCGGAGATGATGCGCGGGCTCGTGACGATGATGAGCCGGTTGCTGCCGCGGTCCACCTCGATCTTGTCGGTGAGGCCCTTGAGCGCGGCCTTCACGTCGTTCGCGTCGGCGTACTTGAGGCTGACGATGTAGCTCGACAGGCCGGTCTCGTCCTGCAGCGACTTCGCGTCCGCGACGAGGATCGAGTTGCCGATGCGCTCGTACGCGAGGCCTGCGGCGCGCACGACGAGGTTCACGGCCTGCTCGACCGGCACGTCCTTCATGTGGATCGTGAGCTTGCCGTTCGTGACGCCGGGGCCCGTGATGATGTTCAACTCGCCCTTCTCGGCGAGGATCTTGAGCACCGCGGGCAGGCTCGCTTCGTCGGCGTCGAGGCTGACGAGCTTGCCGGGCGCCGGGGCGCCCGAGAGCGCCGAGACGGCGAGCACCATGAAGAGCGCCACGAGCACGGCGCGCCGGAACAGTCGATCGAGGTTCACGCTCACTCTCCCTGGGACTTGCGTTGGAGGACGATGTTCTCGCCGTTGCGCGACAGCACGACCTGGTCGCGCGTGATGCTGACCACCTGGAAATCGTCGAAGAGCCCGCCGGGGCGGACGCTGTAGTCGCGGCCGTTCCAGCGCAGCAGCGCGCGCGGATCGGCGTCGTACACGATCGCCGTGAGCACCGGGCGCGCGGGCGCGGCCGGCTTCGGCGCGACGGCCGGACCCTTCGCGACGGGCGCGGCGGGGGCGGGCGCGGCGCCCGTCTGGAACGGGTCGCGGCCGGGCGCGGCGTTCGTGGCGGGCGCTCCGGGTGGCGCGACGACCGCGTCGAGCAGCACGAACGGATCGTTGGGCGAGGCGATGGGCGCCTTGCCGCCACGCGCCCACGCGCCGCTGGCGGTGAGCGCGCCCATCGTCTGCCACAGCACGAAGGCGAACACGGCGACGGCCACGAGCGGGGCGAGCAGCCAGCCGATGTCGCGGTTCACGAGCGCGCTCCCGATCGCTTGAGCACGAGCCGGGCGACGAACAGGTCGATGTCGCAACGGCCGGGCGAGGACTCCGACATCGTGAAGCGTTCGACGCGGGTGAGCTTGCCGCCGCGCGCGAGGTCGTCGAGGAAGCCGGTGAAGGCGCCGTAGCTGCCGCGCACGCGCAGGTGGGCGCGTGCTTCGACGGACGTCTCCTGCTGCGTGAGCAGGCCCGGTTCGGCGACCACGACCTCGAGGCCGTGCCGCGTCGCGATGCCGGACAGCGACTGCACGAGCTCGGCGCCGAGCGCGCCCGAGGAGCCGCGGCGTTCGGCCTCGGCGGCGGGCAGCGAGTTGTCCATGAGCAGCGTGTACACGCGCGGCGGCATCGCGGGCGTGCGGACGCCGCGCGGATCGAGGATCGCGCCGAGCGCGCCGGCCTGCGAGAGCGCGCCGCGGTAGCGCGACGCGAGCGGGCCGAACAGCGCGGCGTGGGCGACGAGGAACACCGCGAGCACGAGCAGGCTGCCGGCGATCGGGGCCTGGCGGCGGAAGCGTTCGGAGAGGAGCGGGTTCATCGGCACTCCACCACGAACTCGGCGCCGTCTCCGCTCGCGTTCGCGCGCGTGGTGACGAGCCGGACGTTGCTGTACCCGGCCGCGAACACCGAATCGCGCGCGAGCGTGTTCACGAACTCCATGACCGCCTGCATGCGGTCGCCGCCGCCCGCGCGCAGTTCGCCGGTGAGCACGAGCTTCGCTTCGGCCGTGCCCGAGACGTTGTCGGGATTGAACTGCACGGCGGAGAGCTTGGCGTTCGGCGGCAGCAGCTGCGGCAGCCGCGTGAGCCGCGTCTGCCAGAGCCGCGGATCGCGCAGGTAGAGCGAAACGCGCATGACGTCGTCCGGCTTCGGGCGCCAGTTCGCGTCGCCGGCGCTCTGCTGGCGCAGGCGCGCGACCTGGCGCTCGATGCGCGACGTGCGCTCGGCGAGCGACGCGCAGTTGAGGCCGTAGAGCCCGAGCACGATGCCGAGCGCGCCGAAGTAGAGCACCCACAGGCCGAGCCGCACCGCGCGCTCGCGCGCGCGCCGGATCTGCTGCTGGAACGCCTCGCGGCGGAAGTTGATCGCGTAGACCGGCATCAGGCCGCCCTCAACGCGAGTCCGTAGGCCAGCGAGAACTGCGGCCCGCCGGGGGGAGTGGCGCGCAGGTCCGGCCCGAGGATGTCGAGCGGGTTGTGCACGAGCACCGGCACGTCCAGCGCCTCGGCGAGCCAGCCGGCGATCCCCGGAAGCCGCGCGGTGCTGCCCGCGAGCCACAGCGAGAACGAGTCGGGCAGGGGCGCCATGGTGCGGTAGAACGTGAACGAGCGGCGGAGTTCGTCGCCGAGTCCGCGCACGCAGGACTGCATCGCGAGCATCTCGGGCGAATCGGGCGACACCCGCATGCTCGGCATGTCGGCGCCCGCCTCGAGTTTCCATTCCTCGGCTTCCTCGAACGGCACCCGCGTGGCGTCCGCGATGGCCTGCGTCACGCTCGCGCCACCGAAGTCGAGCCG
>JBGANH010000299.1:0-5136 GCA_044222365.1 Candidatus Eiseniibacteriota bacterium | reverse complement strand
CGCGCGCGAAGTGCGCCCGATCAGCCCTGTCCGCGCTCCTCGCACCGGCGATCTCACGTTGCAGCCCGACACCTACGAGCCCGGCACTCCGGAGCAGCCGCTGCCGAGCGTCACGTACGGCGCGCGGCGCCGCGCCTACGGCGGCTGAGCGGCCGCATCCGGACGACGAAAAGCGGGCGGGGGCTCGTGACCCCGCCCGCTTCGTCTTGCGGGTTGGCGTGTGCGATCAGCTGCAGCCCATGCTCGTGCCGCAGTTCACGCACTTGTAGCAGGTGCCGTTGCGGATGGTGATGTGCCCGCAGTTCGTGCACGCGGGAGCATCACCGAGCATCTTCTTGGCCTGGATCAGCACCGTGCTGCCGCCGAGATCGTCCGTGCCGCCGGACAGCTCGCCGCCGGACTTCTGCATCCGCGGGCTCGGCTGCAGCTTCACCTCGCCGCCGTTGTTCGTCGCCCGCGCGAGGCGGTGCTCCCGTCCGACCGGCATGTCCGTCGCGTGCGGCTTCGGAGCGAGCTGGCCGGTGGGCGCCTCCTCGATCACGTGCGCGAGATCGGTGCGGTTCAGGTACTCGAGGCCGAGCACGCGGAACACGTAGTCGATCACGGACGTGGACACCTTGATGTTGTCGTGTCCGTCCACGCGGCCGTGCGGCTCGAAGCGCGTGAAGCAGAACTGGTCCACGAGGTCCTCGAGCGGCACGCCGTACTGCAGGCCCATGGACACCGAGATGGCGAAGCAGTTCATCATGCTGCGGAAGGCCGCGCCTTCCTTGTGCATGTCGATGAAGATCTCGCCGAGCGTGCCGTCCTCGTACTCGCCCGTGCGGAGGAACACCTTGTGGCCGGCGATGCGCGCTTCCTGCGTGAAGCCGTGACGGCGGCGCGGCAGGCGGCGGCGCAGCAACGGCGCCGGCGCGCTCGCAGCGGGCGCTTCGGCCGCGGGCGCGTCGTCCTTCTTCTTCGTGCTCGACAGCGGCTGGCTCATCTTGCAGCCGTCGCGGTAGAGCGCGACCGCCTTCAGTCCGAGCTTCCAGCCCTGCGTGTAGATGTTCTCGACTTCCTCGATCGTCGCGTCGTTCGGCAGGTTGACCGTCTTGCTGATCGCGCCCGAGAGGAACGGCTGCACCGCCGCCATCATGCGGACGTGGCCCATCGGCTGGATGAAGCGGGTGCCGACCGTGCCGCAGCGGTTCGCGCAGTCGAACACCGCGAGGTGCTCGGCGCGCAGGCCGGGAGCGCCTTCGACCGTCTGCGTGCCGCACACGTACTTGTTCGCGTCCTCGATCTGCGAGTCCGTGAACCCGAGGAAGTGCAGCGCGTGGAAGCCCGGCTTCTCGCGCTCGACCATGCCGACGCCGAGACGCGTGAGCAGGTCGTCACCGAGGATGCCGCGCCCGAACGCCTGGCGGATGTCGAGGACGTTCGGCAGGACCTTCTCGATCGTCTGGAGGTCCTGCTCGTGGAAGCCCTTGTTGTGCAGGGTCGAGTCGTTGATGTGCGGCGCGCCGAGCAGCGTGCCGTGGCCGACGGCGTAGCGGACGATGCGCTCCGTCTCGGCCTCGTCGTAGCCGAGGCGCTTGAGCGCGAGCGGCACCGACTGGTTGACGATCTTGAAGTAGCCGCCGCCGGCCAGCTTCTTGAACTTCACGAGCGCGAAGTCGGGCTCGACGCCGGTCGTGTCGCAGTCCATGAGCAGGCCGATCGTGCCGGTCGGCGCGAGCACCGTCGCCTGCGCGTTGCGGTAGCCGTGCAGGCTGCCGTACGCGACCGCACGGTCCCAGCACTCGATCGCGGCCTTGCGCATGTCGCGCGGCGCGAGCGCCGGATCGATGGCACGGGCGGCTTCGCGGTGCAGGCGCATGACGCCCATCATGCTCTCGGCGTTCTTCGCATAGCCCTTGAACGCGCCCTTGCTCGCGGCCATCTCGGCCGACAGCGCGTAGGCCTCGCCCGTCATCATGGCGGTGAGCGTCGCCGCGTAGGAGCGCGCCGCGTCGCTGTCGTACGGCAGGCCCTCGACCATGAGCAGCGTGCCGAGGTTCGCGTATCCCAGGCCGAGCGGGCGGTAGTCCTCGGAGTTGCGCGCGATCTTCTCGGTCGGGTACGACGCGAAGCTCACGAGCATTTCCTGCGCGAGGAAGAACACGCGGTTCGCGTGGCGGTAGCCTTCGATGTCGAAGCCGCCGTCGTCACCGCGGAACTTCATGAGGTTGATCGACGCGAGGTTGCACGACGTGTCGTCGAGGAACACGAACTCGGAGCACGGGTTCGTCGCGTGGATGCGGTCCGTCGCCTTGCACGTGTGCCACTTCTGGATCGTGTCGTCGTACTGGATGCCGGGGTCGGCGCACGACCACGCGGCTTCCGCGACCTGCCGCCACAGCTGGCGCGCCGGCATGGTCTGGTAGACCTCGCCCGTCGTGCGGAAGCGCGTCTGCCAGTCACCGCCGGTCTCGTACGCCTGCATGAAGGCGTCCGGCACGCGGATCGAGTTGTTCGAGTTCTGGCCCGAGACGGTCGCGTAGGCCTCGCCGTTGAAGTCGGACGAGTAGCCGGCCGCGATGAGCGCCGCGACCTTCTTCTCCTCGCGCATCTTCCAGTGCACGAAGTCGACGATTTCCGGGTGGTCCATGTCGAGCACGACCATCTTGGCCGCGCGGCGCGTGGTGCCGCCGGACTTGGTCGCGCCCGCGCCGCGGTCGAGGACCTCGAGGAAGCTCATGAGGCCGGACGACGTGCCGCCGCCCGAGAGCTTCTCCATCCGGCCGCGCAGCTTGCTGAAGTTCGTGCCGGTGCCCGACCCGAACTTGAACACGCGCGCCTCGTTCTTCACGAGGTCGAAGATGGACATGAGGTCGTCGTTGACCGACTGGATGAAGCACGCCGACACCTGCGGGTAGGTGTACGAGTCCGTGGTCATCTTGATCTCGTCGGTCGCGAGATCGGTGTAGTAGCTGCCGCCCGAGCCGGTCGTGATGCCGTACTCGTGGAACAGGCCGAAGTTGAACCACACCGGCGAATTGAAGGCGCCGATCTGGTGCACGAGCATGTACGCGAGTTCGGCCTCGAACGCTTCGGCGTCCTCGGTGCTCGCGAAGTAGCCGCCCTGCTGTTCACCGGCGATGCGCGCGACTCGCGCGAGCCGGTGCACCACCTGGCGCACGCTCGTCTCGTGACCGGGCGCCGTGGGCAGTCCGGCCTTGCGGAAGTACTTGCTCACCACGATGTCGGTGGCGAGCTGCGACCACGACGCGGGCACCTCGACGTCGTTCATCTCGAACACGACGGAGCCGTCGGGGTTCGCGATGACGGTGCGGCGCTTGTCCCACTTCACCTCGTCGAGCGGATTCACGCCCGCACGGGTGAAATGACGCGGCACGCGGATTCCGGCCTGCGTCGCCTGCGCGCGATCGGACGCGCCGGCGGGGTTCGGGGTCTCCTGGACGGTGGAGTTCGGCATGGGGTGGACCCTCCTGGTCCTACTGCGGTTGCGGACCTGCATCCTTGTGACGACTGGTCCGGCCGGAAGGGCGCCCGGGGCGGGGGGCCGCGCGTGACGCCATTCGGGTCGAACGGTACTCGGTGCAGTGATTCCGTGATTCGGTTTTCGACTGAGGGGATGGATGACCGCGACGCTTCGAGGGAGCCGCGGCGTCCGCGGGTGGGTTGGTTTATAGCACCGTCGGCGCTCACCGGTTCAAGAGCGGAAATTCGCGCGCGGAACGCGCGAATTTTTCCTCTGGACACGTTGCGCGTGCGCGGGCGTTGAGTGTTTCTTTCGCGCAAGAAAATTCGCGCGTGAAGCACGGGAATTCTTCGTCGAAAAAAATCTTCGTGCGAGCGGGAAGTCACCGGGACGCTCCGGCGGAACCCGCCGCCCGCCGGCGATCGCGCCCTCGCATCGGCGCTGGCGCCCGCCGGCACGCTTGCCGCAAGCTGTCCGCTCCTTCGCTCGTCCGCATCGTCCGCCGCGAGTCCGCTTTCTCGGAGAGCCCGCATGTCGAAGTCCGTGCCCGCGCCGTCCCGCTCGTCGTCGCTGCCGCTCTGGGCGGCGCTGTGCTTCTTCGTCTCCGGAGCGGCCGGCCTGCTGTACGAGATCGTGTGGTCGAAGCAGCTCGCCTACGTGCTCGGCAGTTCGCTGCACGCCGTCGCCACGGTGGCGGCCGCGTTCCTCTGCGGTCTCGCGATCGGCGCACGGCTTCTCGGCGGGCCGCTGTCACGCCGGGGCGACGGCGCGCGGCTCTACGCGCTCCTCGAGCTGGGCGTCGCGGTGCTGGGCGTCGCGCTGCTGCCGCTGCTGCGCGGTGTCGAGCCCGTGTTCGGCCACTTCTACCGCACGCTCGGCGCGGACAGCGCGCTCTTCGCGATCGTGCGCTTCGTGCTCACCTTCGTGGTGCTGCTGCCGCCCACCGTGCTCATGGGCGCGACGCTGCCCGTGCTCGTCGAGCACTTCGAGAAGGACCTCGTCGGTCCCGCGCTCGCCCGGCTCTACGCGGTGAACACGTTCGGCGCCGTCGCGGGTTCGGCGCTCGCGGGCTTCGTCTTCATGCCCACGCTCGGCCTCGCGCGCACGACGTACGTGGCGGCCGCGCTCAACCTCGCCGCCGGCGCGCTCGCGTGGTTCGCCGGCGGGGCCCCGGCGCGGTCGGCTGCAGCGTCGCCTTCGCCGACGCCGGCCCCGAACGACGCGGCCGCGACCGCCCCGAGCGTCGTCCCGGTCGCGTTGCTGTTCGCGCTCTCGGGTTTCGCGGCGCTCGCGTTCCAGATCGCCTGGGTCCGGCTCTTCAGTCTCGTGTTCGGATCGTCGGTGTACTCGTTCGCCGGCGTGCTCGGCGTGTACCTCTTCGGGCTCGCGCTCGGCAGCGCCGCCGTCTCGTTCGCGCTGCGTCGCGGCGCGTCGCTCGCGCTGTTCGCGCGTCTGCAGTGGGCGCTCGCGCTGTCCGCCGCCGCGGGCCTGCACTACTTCGGGCAGCTTCCCGACCGCATGCTCGAACTGTCCGTGCGCGCGGGCACGAGCTGGACCGCGCTCTTCACCGGGCAGATCGGCCTGGTCGCCACGCTGCTGCTGTTGCCCTGCGCGCTGCTCGGGGCGCTGTTCCCGGTCGCGACCCGGCTGCTGCAGCGCGGCCACGGCGG
>JBGANH010000298.1:0-5146 GCA_044222365.1 Candidatus Eiseniibacteriota bacterium | reverse complement strand
CGCGTCCTCTCCGGTCTCGGGAAGGCAGCCAGCGTGAACGGCGCCATCTTGCCCGATCTAGCGGACGACGTCGCGCACTTCGTCGAGCCGGGCCACCGGCGTCGCGAGGAACAGTTCGCGGAGGATCGGCACGTGCCCGGCGCCGAAGAGCACCACGACGCGTTCGTCCGGGCTCCGCAACGAGCGCACGATGTTCGAATAGATGCGCAGGTTGCGCGTGTACCAGCCGCTCACGAATCCGTCCGCCCCGAGATAGTCGCCCGGGTCACCGCGCAGCAGCGCGCCGACGAGGTAGTGACCGTGCCCGGCGCGCAGTCGCGCCTCGGAGTTCACGTACCCCAACGTCGTCGCGAGCGGCGCGATCGCCTTGAGCGAGTCGTCGCGCGTGTACATCCGCGTGAAGCGCGCGTCCCAGTCGGTGGCCGAGGCGTGGGTGGAGCCGAGCGCGGCGACCCGCCGCTCGTACTCCGCGTCGCTCATGTCCGCGTCGAGGAATCGCGCGGGGGCGTCGCATGCGATCACGCCCGGAAGTCCCAGTCGCTTCGCGAGCCGGAATCCGATCTGGTACGTCTCGTTGCGAAGCGTGTCCAGCCCGCCGCCGGGATACAGCGCGTACAACGAGTCGAGCCGCGCCTGCCGCGACAACGGCGCCTCGACGAGGACGCGCGTCGGCTTCCAAGCCGCGAGTTGCGACACGACGCGCTCGACTTCGCGCTGCCGCCCGGGCTCGCGCACGTCGAATGTGAAGCGCGGCTTGTAGCCGTCCAGCCCGGCATCCTGGAAATGGAACATGCCGAGCAGGAGCACGTGCGGTTCGCGTTCGTCGTGGAGTGCGGGCGAGGCCGAGTGCGCGGACGACGGGAAGAGGGCCGCGAGCGCGAGCAGCAGTGCGGCGGCACATCGCTTCGGCGGCATGCGATCTCCGGTGTGTTCGGGAATGCGGGAGAGGGGCGAAGGGCGGGACGACTCCGACGTCAGCGGTAGAGCGCCTTGATGCGGCCCCAGGTCCCGCGTCTGGCCGCCGTGGTGTTGCTCACCACGAGCGTGCCGCGGATCTCGCCGTCCACGTAGGCTTCGGAATGGATGTTCGCGTAGAAGAGCCCCGCCTGCATCTCCGCGACGGTGGTGGCGGAGACGTTCGCCACACCGGACCAGCTGCCGGACGTGAGACCCACGGGCGGATTCAGCCCGATCGTGAGCGGCACGCCCGAGCCCGTCGGCACGCGATGCAGGTGGGCCGAGATCAGCGGCGCCTCGAGGTTCTGGAAGGTGATGACGTAGGCGAGCTGCGTGCCGGCCGCGTTCAGCGTGAAGACGCCGTCCGCGGACGCGAGCGAACTGTTCGGTGGGACCGACTGCGTGCCGGTGAGATGGGCTTCGAAGACGAGGGCGCCCGCCGGCGAAACGACCGCGCAGGCGAAGGCGAGCAGAACCGCGGCGAACGAACGGCGCATGTGGACCTCGGAGACATGGGGATGGACGACCACGCTTCGGGGAGCAGGCGATGTTGGCCCGGGACGAGCGGTCCGAACAGCCGGCACGATGTTCTCCCGGCGCCGCTCTCCGGTACAAGACCGAACTGCATCCCGCGACCGCGAGAGAGTGCTTGGGGCCGGCCGTCCCCGGCTCTATCGTGCGGCGCTCGAAGCGGGCTTCGGCCCCACCGTCCCTGTTCCCGACCGGAGACACGCCCATGGCCCCCGATGCTCCGCAGGTGCCGCTCGGAAGCGGCAAGCACCCGATCACGCTGATCGTGATGGCGGCGAACCAGCTCGACGTGTCCGTCGCGTTCTACTCGAAGGTCTTCGGGTGGCAGCTGCATCGCGCCGCGCCGGACCTCGCGGGCTCCATGCCGTCGCACGGGCCGGCGATCGCGCTGCGCTCCGGCCTGCCCGAGGGCGCGGCCTCCGCCGTGCCTTACGTGCACGTGCCCGACGTGAAGGCCGCGATGAAGCGCGTCCTCGAGGCAGGGGGCACCGAGGATCGCGCGCCCTGGAGCATTCCGCTCGTCGGCACGCTCGCGCGCTTCGCCGATCCGGGCGGCACCGTCTGGGGCGTGACGACCGCGGTCTCGCCGGGCGGAGCGGCACACGTGCCCATGCCGTTCGGCGCGAACCCGCGCCCGAAGCCCGGCAGCGTCTGCAGTCTCGAGATGTACGCGCCCGACGGCGAGGCGGCCGGCCGCTGGTTCGGCGAGCAGTTCGGCTGGGGCGCCGCGCCGACGATGCCGAACTTCGTCGGGTTCGACGCCGGCGCGGGCATCGGTGGCGTCTTCCAGTCGCACACACCGCAGGCGCGCGTGATGGTCTACGTGTACGTGACCGACGTGGCGGGCACGCTCACGACGATCGAATCGCACGGGGGCGCGCGCATCGGCGAGCCGATGGGCGTGCCGGGGCTGGCGACGTTCGGCTACTTCCGCGATCCGTCCGGCACCGTCGCGGGATTGATCGGCGGCTGAGCCCGCGCTCAGCGGAAGGCGAGCGCGACCATGAGCAGGATGTTCGCGGCGAGCAGCACGAGCGCGGTGGGTGCCTGCGTGCGGATGACGGAGTTCACCGGCGCGTCGCGATCGGGAAGCTCGAGCAGGTTCGCGGGCACGATGTTGAAGTTCGCCGCCATGGGCGTGAGCAGCGTGCCGCAGAATCCCGAAAGCATGCCGATCGCGCACACCGCCGCCGGATCGCCGCCGAGACGCTGCACCACGACCGGCAGCCCGACCGCCGCGGTCATCACCGGGAACGCCGCGAACGCGTTGCCCATGAGCACCGTGAAGAACGCCATGCCCACGCAGTAGGCCGTCACCGCCGCGAAGCGCGTGTCGAGCGCGAGGTGTTCCGAGAAGAGCAGCCCGACCTGTTTGCCGACGCCCGCGGCCAGCAGCACGACGCCGAGCGAAGCGAGCATCTGCGGCAGGATCGCGGCCCAGCCGACCGTTCCGACCAGTCGCGCACCTTCGCGCAACGGCACCACCGGGTCGGCGCGCCGCACACCGGAGGCATCCTCACGCTCGAAACGGGGACGCAGCCACAGGGCGACGACCGCGAGCGCGAGCAGCACGCCGAGCACGAGCGAGACGAGCGTCGCCTGCGCGGGATCGATCAGCTTCGCGCCCCAGTGCGTCTGCTTCGCGGCGAGCGTGCCGAGCAGCGCCGTCGCCGGAATCACCAGCGCGACCAGGAAGAGCCGGTCGCCGTGGCGCAGCGCACTGGCGCGCCGCTCTTCGATCGTGGACGTCGGCGCGCCGCCCCGGCCGAGCCCGAGCGTCGCGAGGACGGCGAGCGCCACCACGAGCACGCCGTTGCCGAGATCGCCCAGCCGGTCCCCGGCGAGAAAGCTCACCGCGAGCAGCGCCCAGAACGTGGCCGCGCGCAGGCGCTGCGGATTGGCGGAATCCCGGCCGGTGAACCACGCGGTCGCGGCGAAGAACACGCCGCCGAGCACGTAGATGTGGGGGAGCGCGATCACTTCGCGTCCTCCTTCGCTCCGAGCGTGCGTTCGAGCCGCCGGTCGAACCACCACAGCCGCCCGACGTGCACCGCGAGCGCGACGATCGCGGTGGGGATCGCCCAGCGCGACAGCGCGAACGGCTCGACGATCACGCCGCTCTGCTCGAGGAAGCCCTTGATGAGCAGGATCGAGGCGATCGCGATGAAGATGTCCTCGCCGAAGAAGAGCGCGATGTTGTCGGCCGCCGCGCAGTGCGCGCGAATGCGGTGGCGCACGTCGTCGGGCAGCGCACCGTAGCGGGCTTCGGCCGCGCCCTCGGCCATGGGGGCGACGAGCGGCCGCACCATCTGCGCGTGCCCGCCGAGCGAGGTGAGGCCGACCGCCGACGTCGCCTGGCGCAGCACGAAGTACACCGCGAGCAGCCGGCCCACGGTCGCGGCATGCACGTTCCCGATCGCCGTGCGCGCGCGTTCCTGCAGCCCGAGCCGCTCGAGCGTGCCGATCGCCGCGAGCACGAGCCAGACGACGCTCACGTAGCGGTTCGTGTGGAACGCCTTACCGAAGGCCGCGAGCGTCGCCACCGCCGCATCGGCGAGCACGCCCGCGTCGGCGCCCGGAGTCCAAGCCGCGGCGAGCCCCGTGACGAGCGCGGCGGCGACCACGATGAGCAGCGGGTTCGCGCGCAGCACGAACCCGAGCACGAGCACGGCGATACCCAGCAGGGACATGGACGCAGACTAACGAGTCGCCGTCACCGCAGGTACACGAATCGTTCGACGACGCGTTGCGCACCGCGCCGCACTTCGAGCAGGTACACGCCCGGCCGGAGCGCGCCATGTTCCGTGAGCGGAAGCTCGACCGGCCCCGCGGTGCCCGGCGCAAGAGTGCCCAGACCGTACGAGCGTCCCGCGAGGTCGAGAACACGCACGATCGTGGGCTGCGCCGAAGGCGGGACCGTGAAGCGCACGGCACTCCCGGTGACCGGGTGCCCGCCGGCGAAGCGCACCGCGAGGGCGTCACCGGGAATGTCCACTCGCGCGTATCCCGAGTACTCGATCGCGCCACCGTCCTCGCTCGCGAGACGGTAGTGCCACGCACGGCCCGCGGTGACATCCCGGTCCTCGTAGCCCGTCGCGCCGTCGACGCCGAACTCGAGCGCAGCGAGCCGCTGCCACGCCGCGCCGTCGTCGCTGCGCTCGAGGGTCACGCGCGTCCCGGCGGTCGCCGCGCCCACCCAACGCAACGACAGCACGACGCCGTCCCAGTCGAACGAGCGGAAGGCCGCCTGGACGGCGGTCGGCAACGACACCGAAGCCGTCGCGGGAGCGCTGCGGTTGCCGTGCCGGTCCACCGCGGCCAGCCGATAGAACCCACCCACGCCGGCGCGGTCCACCCAGCTCGTGTCGGGGCCGCGGTGCACGAGGCTCGCATCGTCGGCGACGAAGTCCATCGAGGCGCCCCGCCAAAGGAGGAACTCCGCGAAGTCCCCCGCGCCGATCGACGCCCAACTCAACTCGATCGCGCCGTCCCGCTCGGCGGCGGCGAAACGCGCCGGTACGGGAGGGGCGAGATCGTCCACCGAACGCGCCGAATCGGGCGGGGAGTCGAAGTGCATCGCGGAAGCTCCCGCGATCGCGCGCACGAAGAAGACCTCGAACGGGCTGTCCGGCCCCAGTGAATCGCGGGCGGTGGCGAC
>JBGANH010000297.1:0-5160 GCA_044222365.1 Candidatus Eiseniibacteriota bacterium | reverse complement strand
GAACCACGGATAGCCGGCCATCACGGTGCGCGGCGCGTTGGGCGTCGAGCGCAGCGCGTCCTCGCGGCCGTTCGATCGCTCCACCACGAACGCGTCCGCCGCGAGCACGAGCTGGCGGACCCACGCCGGCGCGCCCTTCGCGAGCTTGCCGTGCCGCTCCTCCCACGCCTCGAGCAGCGCGTGCTCGTGCGCGTGGCGCCGGTGCAGCGCGCCCGCGAGCGCGAGCGGTCCGCGGCCCGCGTCGTGGCGCGTGCTCGCGACGAACGTCCACGCCTCGCCCGGCTCGAGTTCGCGCGTGAACTCGCCCACCATCAGGTGATCGTCGCGATCGTCGAGGCCGCGCTCGGTCTCGATCGCGAGCGCGAAGTTGCGGTACCACACCTGCGCCGGCTTGATCTCGGCGCCGTCGGCGAAGAGCCACAACGGCGTGGCGTCCTCGCACGCGCGCACCTCGAGCCCGCCCGTCACCGGTTCGATGCGGGCCACGCGCTCGCCGCGCGGCATCGTGTCGTGGTGATCGCGATGGTTCGCGAGCGCGCGCAGCGACAGCGTCACCGGCGAGGGCGCGGCGGCCAGGCGGTACTGCACGTAGGTCGTGTTCTGTCCCTGCTCCATCCACACGCGCTTCTCGAGCCGCGTGTTGCCGAGAGCCCACGTCCACACGGGCACCGTGCCTTCGAGCCGGAACGATTCGAGGTGCAGATGCCCGAGCGGACTCGAGACACCGCCGCTCCAGTGATTGAGGTCGAGATCGATCCACTCGCCGGCCACCTGCACGCGCTCGGCCAGCTTGGCGAGCAGCAGCGTGCGATCGACGGGCGGCTTCAGCGCGGCGACGAGCAGCCCGTGATAGCGACGCGTGAGCGCGCCACCGAGCGTTCCCGACGCGTAGCCACCGATGCCGTTGGTGACGAGCCACTCGAGATGGCTCGCGGATTCGAGTTGCCCGAGCCGTTCGCGGCCGAGCCGGACGTCCGTCATGTCACGCCTCCGGAGTTCGCGCCCGCGGGCGGCGCCTCACGCGAGGGGATCGCGGTTCGCCGGGGGCGCTCGACGGGCGGCAGCATAGCGCCGACGCGCACCGGATTCGAAATGCCGTGCAGCGCCCGCGCCGAACGACGACGGGCGACCGGCACCGGCCGGCCGCCCGCGGGAAACGGCGAGCGCTGGGTGTTCCTCGCCGCCGAAAGCGTTAGTCGCCCTCGTAACGCGTGTAGACGCGCGTGAAGACCGGGTTCGGCATCCCTTCGGGGCCGCCCTCGCGATGCGCACGAATCGTGAGCGTCTTGCCGTCGGCCGAGAGCTCGTACGACTCGAGGACCGCGCCGCGGCGGCCCGTGACCTGCGACATCTGGAGCTTGCCGCCCTTCCAGAACGCCTTCGTGCCTTCGGTGACGAGTTCATGGCCGTGCGCCTTGAGCGAGTCCGCGATCGCGTACGCACGCGGCGTGCGCTCGTCCTCGGCGACGTTGACCTGGTCCTCGAGCATCTCGATCACGACCTTCTGCGCCGGTCGCATCACGCGCTCGAACGGGTTCACGCGCGGGCGCTGCTCGCCGTCGGCGTTCTCGCCGCGGCCCTCGGAGCCGCTGCCGCCTTCGCCGACCTCGCCGTCGCCACCACCACGCCGTCCGCCCCAGCCACCCTCGCCGCCGCCGCCCGGAGGTCCGCCACCCGGAGGCCCGCCGCCCATGCCGCCGCCGAATCGCCGGCCGCCCTCACCACCCGGTCCGCCCTGCGGCCGGTTCGCTTCCATGATCTTGCGCGGATCGTCCGAGCGCTTCGCGTCGAACATCCAGATGCCGTCGAGCGACGGCGCCGGCGACGCGTTCGCCTCGGTGGTGCTCGTCGCCGCCGGCGCCGCGGCGGCGCCCTTCGCGTCGGCGTCGTCGGCCGCGCGACTCGTCGTCGCAGCGCCCGCGATCAGCAACGCGGCGCACGCGGCCAGTCCCCACGATCGTCTCATTGCACTTCCCTCCACTCGTCCCGGCCGCATCGCGGTCACGCCCTATGGACGTGCGACGGCGCGAGAAGTTCCGCGCGCGAACGGCGAGCACGCACCGGCACGCTCCGCCGGAAAGCGACGGGCCGCGACGCTCATCGCGCCGCGGCCGTCGGTTCAGGGTCGGTTGCAGGACTTCAGGCGTACACGTCGACGACGTTGCCCTTGCCCTTTGGCGTGAGGCTTCCCTCGCCCGGCGGACTGCGATCGCCGTCACCATCGGCGTCCCTCGTGGGCGCGGTTTCGGATCCCGCGAGCACGCGACGTGTCGCGAGTCCCGAGTACACCGATTGGACCGTGCTCGTGATGCTGCCGATCGAGCTCATCCGATCCCACCTTTCACCCTGGGCTGCCACCCCCGGCTGGCCAGACTGCGCTCCCGGGGTCCTGCCAGCGGGACTCCCGGGCACTCTGGAGTGTCGGGAGGCCCGGAAGGAACTTGAGGCCTCCGCCAACGCCCGTGTTGGCGGGCATTTCGCAGGGGTCCGCGTCGGAGCGAGTGGCCGGAGCGCAGCGCCGGCCCGCGCCTCAACGTCAGATGTAGCGCGCCACGGCCATGAACGCCGCCGCGAAGCCGAGCATCCAGGCGCCCCGCGTTCCGGCGCGCTGCAGCTTCGCCTGCAATTCGCCCATCGCCCTCGCCTGCTCGGCCGTCGGCTCGCCCTGCACCTGCGCCGCCAGCGCGCCGAGCTTGCGCGCGGTCGGCGCGAGGATGACCTGGCCCTCGATCAGCGAACCGATCCCGAGCAGTGCACCCACCGAGAGCACGATGCCGCGCGTCGAGTGCATCCAGTCGCGATCGAACGAGCCCGAGATCGGCGCGAACAGCGCGAGGCCCGCGACCACGCAGCCGAGGCTCGCGATGGTCATCCACGACGTCAGCCCGCTCCGGCTCGCGAGGTGCTGCGCGAACCGCCCGCTCTCCGGCCGCGTCGCCGCCGCTGCGGGCAGCACGAAGCCGTACAGCACCATCGCCGCCCCCGCCCAGAAGATGCCACCCAGGATGTGCACCGCACGCAGCACGATCACCAGTATCGCCATGAACTGCCTCCGTTCGTCGTCTCGGACGCGGCGAGGGGCCCCGCGCGTCCGTTCGGGAAGTGTGGACGTTGGATCGGATGCGCGAGGACTCGCGCGGTTGCGGACGCAGTCGCGTGCGGGATAGCCTGCGCCGCCATGGACGAGCACATTCCGCCCCGCGCGGGCTCCGGCTGGATCGAAGTCATCGTCGGCAGCATGTACAGCGGCAAGACGGAGGAGTTGATCCGCCGCCTGCGCCGCGCCCAGATCGCGCGTCAGCGCGTCGAGATCTTCAAACCCGTGATCGACGACCGCTACGCCAAGGACCACATCGTCTCGCACAGCGAGGTCAAGATTCCCTCGCGCGCCGTCAAGACCGCGAAGGACGTGCTCCGCTGGGCGCACGAGGCGCAGGTGATCGGCATCGACGAGGGTCAGTTCCTCGGCGCCGAGTTGATCGACGTCTGCGAGAAGCTCGCGCGCGCCGGCAAGCGCGTCATCGTCGCCGGCCTCGACCAGGACTACATGGGCAAGCCGTTCGAGCCCATGCCGCAGTTGCTCGCCATCTCCGAGTTCATCACCAAGACGCTCGCCATCTGCATGGTGTGCGGCGCGCCGGCGAACCGCACGTACCGCAAGGTCGCCAAGGGCGGCCGCGTCGTGGTCGGCGGCGCCGACCTGTACGAAGCGCGCTGTCGGCGCTGTTTCGACCTGGGCCAGCGCGCGAAGGCGGCGGACCCGATCCACCAGTTCCCCGAGGAATCCCATGAGATCGCGAAGCCTGTTCGCCGTCGCGGCGCTGCTGCTCCTGCCCGTTCTCGCCGCCGGGTGCGGTAAGTCCTCCACCAGCAACTCCACGGCGACGCCCGCCGCCGGCGCGGCCGTGCAGGTCGGCCTCGTGTTCGACGTCGGCGGTCGCGGCGACAAGTCGTTCAACGACGCCGCCTATGCCGGCCTCGAGCGCGCGCAGACGGAGCTCGGCGCGCAGTTCACCACGCTCGAGACGAGCGAAGGCGCCGATCGCGAAGCGCAGCTGCGCCAGCTCGCCGCCGGTCCCGCGCAGATCGTGTTCGGCGTCGGGTTCCTGTTCAGCGACGACGTGAAGGCGCTCGCGAAGGAGTACCCGGACAAGAAGTTCGCGTGCGTCGACTTCACCGTGACGCCCGGCGAATCGCTGCCGCCCAACCTCGTCGCGCTCACGTTCAAGGAAGAGGAAGGCTCGTTCCTGGTCGGCGCGCTCGCGGCGCTGCTCTCCAGGACGCACAAGATCGGCTTCGTCGGCGGCATGGAGATCCCGCTCATCCAGAAGTTCCAGGCGGGCTACGTCGCCGGCGCGCACGCGGTCGATCCGAGCTGCGAGGTGCTGGTGAAGTACGCCGGCAACAACGGCAGCGCGTTCAAGGACCCGACCAAGGGCAAGGAACTCGCGCTCGCCGAGTACCACGCCGGCGCCGACATCATCTTCCACGCCTCGGGCTCCACCGGCCTCGGCGTGTTCGAAGCGGCGCGCGAGCTGCACAAGCTGGCGATCGGCGTCGACTCCGACCAGTTCCACGAAGCTCCGGGCTTCATCCTCACGTCCATGGTGAAGCGCGTCGACACGGCCGTGTTCGAGGCGATCCAGGCGGTGAAGGAGAACCGCTTCGCGCCCGGCGTGCAGCACCTCGGCCTCGCCGAGGACGGCGTGAAGTGGGTCTACGACGACAACAACAAGGCGCTCGTGCCCGACGCGGTGAAGGCGCGCGTCGACTCGCTGCAGGCCGAGATCGTCGCCGGCCGGATCACGGTGCCGACGAAGCCGTAGCGCGACACCGCACGACACGCGCGGGCCCCGGCGGATGCGATCCGCCGGGGCCCGCGCGTTTCGCGCGCGTGCGCGACGCGCTCGGCGCCCATCGTGCGACGCCCACCGCGGGCCTGTGGCACACTGCCCGCGCCATGTCCGCCCCTTCCGAGTGGACCTCGCTCACGAGCGAGTTGCACGTCCGCCAGAGCCGCTGCTACCAGATGAACAGCGTCGTGCTCGCGCGCGACGGCCATGCGCTCGTGTTCGATCCGGGCGTACTGCCCTCCGAGATGCGCGAGATCGCCGACCGCACCGGCACGCTCGCGCCGCGCTTCGAGAACGTGTCGGTCGT
>JBGANH010000296.1:0-5357 GCA_044222365.1 Candidatus Eiseniibacteriota bacterium | reverse complement strand
CACGCTCGCGGGCGACGCGGCGGGCGCCGGAGCACTCGGCGCGAAGCGCGCGAGCCACGCCGGCGCGCGCAGGCCGCGCGGCGCGGCGGCGCGCGACACGGCGCGCCGGTCGAAGCGATCGAAGACGAGCGCGGCGAGGGCCATCAGTGCGAATGCGACGCCGAACCACGTGAGCCGCCCGAGCACGAGCGCGGCGTCCCACGCGAAGCCGTGCCACGGGAAGGTCTGCTGCGCGACGCCGCGCCATTCCTTGCTGATGTTGACGCCCATCGTGAGCGCCTTCGTGTCGATCGGCACCTCGGGGCGGTACGCGTGCAGAGCCGCGAACGTGCTGCGCGAGATCGGGGCGAAGCCGAGCAGGTCGGCGTGGCCCGCGGCCTTCGACTCGGCGTCGACGATGCCGGTCGCCATCGCGACCATCACGAGGACGAACCACGCGATGTTGCCGAAGCCGCCCGCGAGCCACGACACGCACTCGAACAGCACCGCACCGGCGGCGACGACGAGCGCGACCGGCAGCGCGGCCGCGAACAGCGGCAGCGCGGTGGCGAACGGCGCGAACGTGCGGTCCTCGCCGAGCAGCTGCTGCGTGACGAGCGCGACGCCGAGCGCGACGAGCAGCATCGACGCGAGCACGGCGACGTTGCTGAGCGTCTTGCCCGCGACGTAGTGCCAGCGGCTCACGCGCGACGCCGCGAGGATCTGGCCCACGCCCGTCGTCCGGTCGCGCTCGACCGCGCCCTTCACGAGGTAGAAGCCGACGAGCACGAAGTAGAGGCCCGACATCACGCCCACGAGCGCGCCCACCCACTCGGGGCCGTACGCGGGGCGGAAGTGGTCCTGCATCGAGAACGTGCGGTAGCCCGCGCTCGCGTCCGGCAGCATGCCGTGCGCGAGCCACGCCATGACGAGCAGCGAGACGAGGTAGCTCGGGCGGCGCGTGCGCTCGAGCACGTCCGCCCACGCGAGGCGCGCGACCACCTGCGCCGGGCCGGCGCGGCGTTCGCGCCCGTCCGCCGCGCCGGCGAGCACGACGCTCGCGGCGCTCACGCCGCCGTCCGCGCGCGGGTCGGCGAAGTGCGCGAGGTAGACGTCCTCGAGCGTTGCGCGAGCGCCGCGCGTCGTCGCGCGGGCGATCGTCGGCGATGACGCGCAACACCATCGCGTCGCCGCGGCGCACCGCGGGCGCCCACGGTCCAGTGCGCGCCCGCGCGCGGTCGAGGTCCGACGCCGCCACGTCCAGTTCCCACACGCGGCCGCGCAGCGCCTCGACGAGCGCGTCGGGCGCGGCGTCGGCGACGCGGCGGCCGTCGCCGAGCAGCACGATGCGCGACGCGACCGCCTCGACGTCGGAGACGATGTGCGTCGAGAGGATGACGATGCGCTGGCCCGCGAGCTCGGAGAGCAGCGTGCGGAAGCGCACGCGCTCCTCCGGATCGAGTCCCGCCGTCGGCTCGTCGACGATCAGCAGGCGCGGATCGTTGAGCAGCGCCTGCGCGATGCCGACGCGCTGGCGCATGCCGCCGGAGAAGCCGCCGAGCGGACGGTGGCGAGCCTCGACGAGGTTCACGAGCTCGAGCAGTTGCTCGATCCGCGTGCGCGCCGAGCGCGGCTCGAGGCCCTTCGCGGCGGCGAGGTACTCGAGGAACTCCATCGCCGAGAGCTGCGGGTAGACGCCGAAGTCCTGGGGCAGGTAGCCCAGCACCTCGCGCACCGCGTCGGGCTCGCGCGCGACGTCGGCGCCGTTCCACGTCACGCGTCCGCTCGTCGGCGGCGTGAGCGTCGCGAGGATGCGCATGAGCGTCGACTTGCCCGCGCCGTTGGGACCGAGCAACCCGAGCACGCCGGGGCCGAGATCGAGCGAGAACTCCGAGAGCGCCCAGCCGCGGCCGGGATAGCGCTTGCCGACACCATCGATGACGAGCTGCACGGGGACCTCCGGGAGCGTGAAAGGTCCCCGCCCTACGCCCCGCCGCGACGCCGGGTTGCGGCGCGCGAACGACGGGCTCGTTCGCGCGCCACCGTTCGCTTCAGCGGATCACGATCACGGGGCGCGACTGCGTCCGCTCCCCGGTGCGCAACCGCGCCCAGTAGAAGCCCGGCGCGACGCGCTGGCCCCGTGCGTCGCGACCGTCCCAGCGGATCTGCAGCCATTGCCCGATCCCCGCACCTTCGGCCACGCGTTGCACGCGTCGTCCGTCCACCGCGTACACGTCGAGCGTGAAGCGTTCGCCCGACGTCGCGTCGAACCCGAACACGCAGTCGGTGTGCATCGGGTTCGGGCCGGCGACGAACGACGCGCCCTCGCGCGCGCCCACGACCGACGTCACGGGATCGGTCGTGATCGACGCGTCGCCCATGTAGTTCCCCTCCTCGTCGTAGGCGACCACGAGGATGCTAGCCTGCGCGCCTTCGACCCAGCGATCCGGATCGACCACGAACCGCACGGGCAGGTCGACGCTGTCGCGCACGCTCAGCGTGTCCCCCGCTCGCCGCCCCGCCACTGTCACGCTCATCCCCGGCGGCAGGTCCGCGAGGGTCTCCAGCCTCCACACGTGCCCGGGATCCACGCGTACCGGCACGACGACCTCGCCCTGCTCCGCGTGCGCGCTCGTGCCCGGCCGCGGCGTCGAGGGCGCGGCCGCGGAGGAGTTCTCCTGCCGCTGGTAGTGCTGCACGATGTGAAGAGGTGGGTTGTTGCAGCCGTCCCGGTTGAACGTGTCACGTCCGTACTTGCCGTGCACGATGCCGTGGAGGACGCCGGCCTTGGCGGTGCAATCCGTCCCTTCACCGCTCAGCACGTACGGCCACGACGTGCAGACGGACAGCATGCAGTCGAGCAGCGCCGTGTCGCAGGCCTGCCGGTCGCTCTCCTGGCAGCCCGTCGCCGTGCCGCCCACCTTCGGCGTTCCGTGATAGCAGCGGTCGTGATCGGAGCAGCAGTCGTAGAACTCCGGCGCGAAGAAGTTCCCGAGCGTGTTCTTCCATTCGGCGTCGCCGCCACGCCACGGATCGGGGCCGCAGCCGTTCGGATGCGCGGGTGCGCAGTGCGGCAGCACGCAGTCGGCCTGCGGTGCCGCGTCGTTCGGCGTCACGACCGCGGCGGGCCGCGAGGTGTGCGTGACGAACTTCGCCTGCGCGAGGAACAGGGCGAGCCGCGTCATCAGCGAATCCTCGCGCGCGCCACGCCCCGTCACGAGCGGCGCCTGCTTCCACAGGTAGAAGAGCGTGTCGGCGGCGGGAAACCGCCACAGGTCGTCGAGCTCGCGCTGGCCTTCGACGTCCCAGTGCTCCAGGTCGCTCGCGGGACGGCCGAGCAGCTGCAGGTCGCTCCAATCCGCGACCACGTCATCCGGATCGTACGGAAGCGACGCGACTACGAGACCGCCGAGGCCGATCTCGGCGCGGCAGAGCGTGTCTTCGTCGACCACGCGCCAGAACGGCGCGCCGTAGACCGTGGCGGACACGGGCGTCTCGGACGTGTAGGCGTCGATGCGGAAGCACGAGTGACGGCTGGTGGGCGGGTACTGGTACGCGAAGCACAGATCCCGCGCTTCGCCCGGTGCGAGCACCTGGGGCCCGAAGGCGCCAATGCGACGCCACGCGCCACCCACGCTGAAGTTCTTGGTCTCGAAGAACACCGAGTCCACGGCGGCCACCCCGCTCGTGGCGTTGGTCAGCGTGCCGCAGACGGTGACGGTGTCGCCCGAGACAATCGGCTTGTGAACGTCGCTCAGGCGCACGGCAACCGCGATCGGAGCGGTGCGCGGCCGGCAGCTTTCGCCGATGCGGCGCCGAAACGCCGACCAGTCGCGATCCGAGGAGGTCCCGTCGCCGTCGAGGTCCGCGATCGCCATGCGCGCGAAGTCGTGCACCGTCACGCGACCGTCACCGTCGGCGTCGAGGCCCACGAGCGTGACGGCGTGCGCCGCGCCGCTCGCAGTGCGGAACACGGCGGGGCCACTGGGCGTGCCGCAACCCGCGACCACGAAGCGGAGTGCGCCGTTCGCGAGCGAGGGCCGTTGCGGCCCGACCCGCGTCGCCACGGACGCGCCGTCGCACGTGTGCAGCCCGCTCACGCCCGACAGGTCGAGCCACATGCCCGCGAAGCCGGAGACGGCACGCCCGGAGGCGTCGCGCAGCAGCACGGTCGCCGCGATCGAACCGGCCGGCGTGACCGCCACCGTGACCGGGAACCCGCAGCGACCCGCATCGGGCTCGCCACGGGTCGTGAGGGTCACCGGAACGTTGATCTCCCCCGTCACCGGTCCGCTCGCGACGAGCCGGACGTCGCCAGCCCACGCGCCGACCGCGAGCGGCTCGCCGTCCCACTGAACGCGCACGTTCGCGGTGCTCGCGGTCCGCTCCACGACGCTCGCGCTCAACCAGCCCGGAGCCGCGGATACGGAGAGGACCGAAGCCGGATCGAGTCCGTGCAGGACGACGAGGCGCGTGCGCGTCGAGTCGCCACGCGAGAATCCCGTCCACGCGATGCGGGCGGGCGTCACGCGCAGCCCCTCGCGACGCGCCCGCACGATCACCGGGTACGGGGCGCCGTTCGTCTGCTGACCGCGCGCGTCCGTGACGACGAAGTTCCATTCGTGGCGCCCGACGTCCGCCGTACCGGGCGTCCACCGCACCTGCACGTCGAATCCGCTCGCGGGTCCCTGAGCGGGCAGTGCGGGCACGCACGTCGCACCGGCGGGCAATCCCGACGCGCTCACGCTCACCGTGCCGCCGGCATCCGCCGCAGCGTGCACGACGAGCTCGCCCGCGGCGCCGGACGTGAGCACCATGCTGTCCGCGGGAACGAACGTGCACGAGGGCGGCGCGACGGCCGACTGCACGGTGGCGGAGAACACGAGGCCCGCCGCGCTGCCGAAATCGGTCGCCGCGACGTACAGCGTGTTCCGTCCCGGCAGAAGCAGCGCGCTCACGTCGGCGACGTACCGCGTCACGCGGCCGAACGAGCCGAGGCCGTCGCTTCCCGGCAGCGCGACCTCGTTGAGGAAGAAGCCGCCGCCGTGCCCGCCGAGCACGTTGTCGACAGCGAAGTCGACCGTGAGCGTCGCGGAAGCGGGAACGCGCTCCATCGTGAAGTCGATCGCGTACAGGCCCGTGCTGCCCGAGCCGGCGGCGCCGGTGTCGTTGATCCAGCCGGCGCAGGCGTCGCCCGGCAGCGATGCGATCCACGTGCTGACCCGCGCGGGCAACACGATCGCCGCGGGCCCGGTGCGCGCCGCCTCGAAATCGGCGTGCGTAACCGCTCTCGCGAACCCGCTTTTCGCCGGCCCGGCGAGCACGTGCACGCTCGCGTCCGGGCCGCCCGGCGCGCCGGCGCCACTGCGGAGCGTGAC
>JBGANH010000295.1:0-5177 GCA_044222365.1 Candidatus Eiseniibacteriota bacterium | reverse complement strand
AGGTGGACCCGCGCATGCTCGTGCACCTCGGCGTGAGCGACAGCGCGTACGTGGCGGCGCTCGCGCGCGACGTGCGGCGCGGCGGCCTGGTGATGATCTACAACCTCTGCCCCGCACCGGCGGCGCCGGGCAAGCCGTACATCCCGTGGGCGGACGGGCGTTGCCCGTTCCCGCGCGAGAGCTGGGAGGCCGCGGGCTTCCGCGTTCTCGAGTACGACCGCGACGACGGCCCGGCCGCACGCGCGATGGGCCACGCGCTCGGCTGGGACGCGGGCGAGAACGGCATGAAGCTCGAGAGCGACCTGTTCGCGACGTACAGTTTGTTCGTGCGGAAGTAGGGGCGCTGCCCCACGCGCTTCGCGTGCAGCCCCCCCGGCTCCGCGTCACCGCAGCACGACGGCCCTCATGACGCGCTGCTCGGCGCCCTGGCGAAGCCGGATCCAGTAGACACCGGCTCCCAACTCTTCGGGCTGCTCGAAACGCACACGATGCTCGCCCGCGCCGAACGAGCCGACGGCCCGCGAGCGCACGCAGCGGCCCTGGACGTCGAGCAGGTCGAGCACGGCGGGTGCGTCGTTCGGAAGGGCGAACGTCACCTCGAGCCCCGCGCGCGTGACGGGATTGCTCGGGAAGCCTCGCAGCGCGAAACGTACGGGGCGAGCGGCCGGAGCGTCCGGCACGTCGAGAAGCTGGCGCAGCGCGACACCGTTCCAGAAGCCGCCGTTCAGGCGATAGGCGCCACCCGTGAGCACGCCGGCGTCCGCCTGTCCGACGGTGCCGCTGAGCGTGAACGTTCCCCCAGACGCCTGCGGCACTCCGCCATTGGCGATCTTGTTCCAGCTCATGTCGTACACACCGCCACTCTGCGCGAAGGCGGACGAAGGCGCCGCGAACATGGCGAACGTCACCGCCGCGGCGGCGAAGAGGAACGAGGAGCGAAGGGTCCCGTGCATGGTCGTGCTCCTCGCGTTCAGTACGGCAGTTCGGTGACGGTGGCGTTGAAGATGTCGCCGTTGTCGGTGAACGTGCCGGCCATCGCTTCGAGCCGGATCGTGTGATTACCGGCGGGAATGCCGGTGAGCACCCACTCCTTGCTCACGAACGCGAGGTGCATGCCGCCCTGGTTCGCGAAGATGCCGGTCTGGTCGAACGCGACGCCGTCGATCTTCACCGTCATGCCGATGAGCGTGTTCGGGGTCGAGGAGTAGCCCGAGCCCGAGTACTGGATGCGCAGCGTCCCGCCGTAAGTCGTGAAGGTGGTGGACGTCCGCGGGAGCGGGCCCACGCTGTTGATGGCGATCAGCGAGTGCAGGCGATCCACCAAGAGTTTTCCAGTCACCTTCACGTTGCCCAGGAAGTATCCCGCCCAGCCGGACGTGTCGGCCGCGCCGCCGAACACGCCGGTCCCGGCGCGGGTCACGCCGACGACGCCGGTGCCCTGGTCGCTATCGGCCCACAGCGCCGAGGGCGCGAAGGAGTACCAGAGGTCGGCCGAGGGACTGGCCAGCACGCGCAGCGCCTCGGGATTTCCCCATTGCTCCGGCCGGCCCTCGATCTTCACGACCGGATAGCCGTTGTAGGAATCCCCAGCCCTCACGACGGCGTGCGGCGTCAGCGACGAGGCGACGGGCGCCGCCACGAACGGCTGGCGCGGATCGAGCGCCGTGAAGCCGCCCACGCCGTTCGGGTTGCGCACCTCGATCTGGATCCAGGCGGCGCGGCCGTCGAACACGCTGTCGGGGAACTGGCCCGCGTCGTTGAGCGTCGTGGTGACGAGTCCGTCGGTGACGTTGAGCGTGACGAGCTGCGGCGAGCTGAGCGCGGTTCCGCCGGCGATCGCGTCGAAGATCGTGAAGCGCAGGTCGGTGGGGCCACTCACGGGAGTGCCGGAGGCGCGCAGGAGTCCCTGGTACGTGAACGCACGGTTCGTCATCGGCGTGAGGGCCGCGGCCGCACTGGGCTGCGGCTGCCGCGACGGGGCCGCCTCTGGCTCCGCGCCGGCGGTGGACCGGACGGCCGCGCCCGAGGCGCCGCCCGGAGCGGCCTCACCCGAAGCGGACGGCCCTCGCAACTGCACGGGGGGGTTCGATTCGGCGTGGACGGGACCGGCGATGACAGCCACGAGGAACAGGGTCGTGATCGGCAATAGCGTTCGGGAAAGTCGCATGGCAGGTCTCCGAGGTCATGAGGCCGTGAGCGGCTCTGACCATGGGACGACCCGGGCGCGTGTCCGTCACAGGACGGTCGCGGCCGTACGCGAGAGCGAGGCGGCGCGGGCGGCGACCCGCTCCAGCCCGCGGCCCGTGGAGCGAGACTTCGGAACACTTCCCTCGCTCGCCGGGGCGGTTCGCCCTCAGGGCTTGTCCGCCATGCGGTGCAGCACGACGAGCGTCGCTTCGTTGCCGAGCGAGTCGGTGGCGGCCGCCAGCGCGTAAGTCGAGAGCACGCGCTGCCCTTCCTCCATGCTGCGGAACGGATCGCCCACGCCCGCGTATGCGTTGAGCGTGCGCAGCATGCTGCCGCGGATCACCAGCCACTGCGGCCGCTCGCGTTCGATCGTGTCGGTGTACCAGCCCGCGCCCTCGCGGCGGCGCTTCGCGATCGCCGGGGCGACGAGTCCGACCTCGTCGATGAGCCGGAGGTCCGGATTGCGCCAGCCGATCGTCCCGATCGGCTCGAGGAAGACGGACTCCCCGGCGCGCGCGTTGGCCTGCAGGAGGTCGGCGACGGCGCCGAAGCGCACGGCTTCGGTTTCCGCGCGCCCCACATAGAGCTTGCCGCCCTGCAGCCAGTGACCGGCGAGCATGAGCGCCGCGGCGACGTAGAGGTGCGGCCGGTGCGTGAGCGTCGGCAGGCCCACGCTGGCGAGTCCGGCCCACGCGACCAGCGGCGCGGCGAAGTACCAGAAGAACCAGCTCGCCCCGCTCGCGAAGAGCGCGAGCCAGACGATCAGCAGCGCCGCGATCGCGCCGGCGAGCGGCGTGCGCCTCCGCGGCCACATCTCGACGAGCCCGGCGAACGCGGCCGGCGAGAAGAGCACGTAGATCCACATGAGCAGCCCGGCCTCGGACGTGCCCGGCGTGAACGGCAGCGGGAGCAACCACTCCCACCACTGCGGCGCGCCCCACGGCACGGACGTTCCGTAGACGGTCGCCTTCGCGATGAGGCTCTGCGGAATCGGCGAGCCGTAGTAGGCCGCAAGCGCGAGCGCCGTGACGGCGGTGATGCCGGCGGCGATCGCGCGGTCGCGCCACGTGGCCCACACCGAGAGCACGAGCGCGGCGAGCAGTCCTTCGGGCCGGAAGATCGCGAGCACGCCGAGCGCGACGCCCGCGGCCGGGTGGCGCCGTTCGAGCAGCGTCGCGGCCACGAACACGAGCGCGATCAGCGCGCCCATCTCGAGACCCGACGCCATGAGGCCCGAGAAGAACGTGAGCACCGCGAAGAAGAACGCGAAGCACCACGCGCTCGCGCGCGAGGCGTGCCGCTCGAGCAAGGAGGCGCCGAGCAGCAGCGTCGCGACGTCGGCGACGAGCAGCGTCGAGCGCGTCCACACGATCGGGTCGGCGCCGAGCTTGATGCCGGCCGCGACCCACGCCATCCACGGCGGCGAGGTGAAGCCGAACACCTTCTCGCCGGCGTTGTACGCGGGCCCGAGCCCGTGCGCCCAGTTCGCGGCGAAGCGGAAGGTGATGAGTGCGTCCTCGCTCGCCCACGGCGAACGGAACCACAGCACGAGCCGCGTGAGCACGAGCAGCAGCAGCGGCACGAGGTAGGGCGCGCGCGGATCGAGCAGGTCGAGGCGCGGCGCGCGAGGTTCGGGCGCGCCCGCGGCGGTTTCGGCGGGCGCGGTGCGCTTGCGGGGACGGTTCATGACCGCGACCGGCGGGATGTTTTCGTCGAGGCGATTCGCATCCGGAAAGGTTACGCGCCGCGCGCGGAGCGACTCAAGACCGCAGTGCCTAGAACGAGAGACCGATCAGCTCGACCACCGGACCCTCGGACGTGAACTGGCGCTGCTTGAGATACACGTCCGTCATCGCCGTCCGGGTCCACTGGTATCCGACGCGGACGCCGAGATCGATCTTTTCGGAGCGGACGAAGAACAGGTTGACGTCCGCCTGGTAGCGCTTTCCGGGCAACGACTGTTTGGAGTCGAGCATGCCGTAGACGGGCTTGAGATAGAACGCGTCCGTGTCCTCGAGTGAACCGAAGATGTACTGGGCGCTGCCGTCGATGTTGATGTGGTGGCTGATGCGCCGGAACAGCATCGGGCCGACCACGATGCCGTTGTACTTCATGTTCTTCGGGCCGGCCGCGGTGCTGCTGGTGAACTCGGTGCCGCGGTAGCCGACCGTCGCGCCGATGCCCCACTTGTCGCCGGGCAGGTTCACGACGACATCGGTGTGGTACCAGCGTGAGCGCGCGACGGTCGTGTCGCGCATGTCGGTCAGCGTCGCTTGCTCCGGTCCCACGCCGATTCCGAGCGTGAAGGAGCCTATCCAGCGGTCGTGCTCCTCGTACGAGCGCACGTAGTGGTACCCGGACGGCGCGGTGTGTCCCTGGCCGTCGGTCATGGACGTCTCGTGTCGCGTGCCCGTGCGATAGACCTCGGCGGTGCCCGGTCCGAAGTTGCCGACGCCCGCGGCACAGCCGACGAGCAGCGGGGCGAGCGCGAGCAGCGGCACGAACGCGAGAATGTGCTTGCGGCGCATGGACGGCCTCCATGGGTCGAAGAGTGTGCGAGAGGGTCGCGGGACGATATCGGCCGCGTTCGCCGCCCTTCAAGGGAAAATGCCCGGTGGCGGTTCCATGCGGCACCGCCGACGCGTTGCCCGCGGAAACGAAGCACGGGCGCGAAGCCTTCCGGCCCCGCGCCCGTGCGTTTGCTGGTTCGCGGCCTGAAGGCCGCGAGTGCTGCGACCGCCGCCTTACTTCACGTCGTCGGCGAGCACCGTCGCCTTGTTGTTCGAGACCTCGAAGAACCCGCCGCTCACCTGCCACTTCTCTTCGGCGCCACCGGCCAGGCGCGCCTTGAGCGAGCCCGACGTGAGCGCCGTGATCAGCGCGGCGTGGTTGGCGAGCACGCCGAAGTAGCCCTCGCTGCCGGGCGCCTCGACGTATTCCACCGTGCCCTCGAACACCGACTTCTCGGGCGTCAGGATCGAAAGTTCGAA
>JBGANH010000294.1:0-5243 GCA_044222365.1 Candidatus Eiseniibacteriota bacterium | reverse complement strand
CGTGTGCTGGTCGTAGTACAGCACCGCGGTGAACGCGAGCACGAGCGCGGCGAGCGTCGTCACCATCATCGCGGCGACGAGCTTGCGCGACAGCGAGAGGTCGCGGAAGGAGAGGGTGGGGTTCACGTCAGGGCGTCCCGTCCACGACGTGGGCGATCGCGAGCAGGCGCGAGGAGATCCGCAAGCCGGCCTTCTCGGCGCGCGCGAGACTGATCTCGAAGCGCACGCGGGGCGGGGCGCCGGTGAAGTTCACCATGCCGCCGCGCTGCGCGAAGCCGTCGGTGTCCGCGAGCGTGATCGTCGGGCCGCCGTTGAGGAACGCGATCACGTCGTCGACGTGAGCCGACTCCGACGAGGCGATGTACACGATCTGCGCGCCCTTGCAGTCCTGGGCGCGGCGCGCGAACCGCACGAAGATGGGTTTGCCGTTCACGCTGCGGGTGCTGAGCACGCTCGCGAGCGTCACCGCGAGATCGTCCTCGCCGAAGATGGCGACGACGAGCTGGCCGCGGTTCTGGGCGATCAGGCCGTCCGGCCAGGTCACGAACTTGGCGAGATTGCACACCATGTCCGCCTTGATCGCACTGGCGTCCGGGGCCTGCGCCCGGCACGGCGAGGCCGCGAGCAGCATCGCGGCGAGCGCGATCGCGAATCCGCCGCGCCCGAAGGGACGGTGCGGCGTGCGAGGAGCCTGCGCGGTGGAAGCGGCAACGGTCAGGGGCATCCCTGCTCTCCACGAGGAACGAGCCACCGGAGCGGTGGCGAGTACACGTCGCCGCACAGTCTCGGCGGGGAACGCCGGCCCTTGAGCCGCGCCGGAGAAAGCGGTGCAACTGCCGGTGATCATGCGGCGCGGCATGCGTCCTCCCCCGGGGCCCAATCCTCGAGAGCCTGGCGCAGCTTGTCCTCGGCCACGGGTTTCGAAAGGAAGTCGTCCATGCCGGACGCGAGGCATCTCTCGCGGTCGCCCGCCATGGCGTTCGCGGTCAGCGCGACGATCGGCGTGTGCTGGTCGCCGCCCTTCTCGAGGCGGCGGATCTCGCGGGTCGCCTCGAAGCCGTCCATCTCGGGCATCTGGCAGTCCATGAAGATCACGTCGTAGGGCAGGCGCGACCAGAGCTGGACGGCCTCGAGTCCGTTGGCGGCGACGTCGACGCGGCATCCGAGCTTGCTCAGCATGCGCGTCGCAACCTTCTGGTTGATGGCGTTGTCCTCGGCCACGAGCACGCGCCAGTGCGAAGCAGGCTCGACATCCGATTCCGGCGCCACGGTGAGCAGGGGAGAGGGCGAATCCGTCCCACCCGCTCCGTCGCGCACCTCGGGCGTCAACGCCGCGAGCAGCGCGTCGGCGTGCAGCGGCTTCACGACGTGCGCGTCGAACGCCGCGCGCACGGCTTCGCCGTGCAGGCGCACGCTCGCGCTCATGAGCACGAGGCGGAGCGGGGCGAGGCCGTCTTCCGCGCGGATCCGGCGGCCGAGGGCTTCGCCGTCCATGCCGGGCATGAGGTGGTCGATGAGCGCGAGGCGGTACGGCCGGCCGCTCTCGCGCGCGGCACGCAGGGCGACGAGCGCGTCCTCGCCGCTCTCGACGGCCTCGACGACCAGCCCGAACGAGGCGAGCTGCTCGAGCAGCACGCGGCGGTTCACCTCGACGTCGTCCACGATCAGCGCGCGCACGCCTTCGAGCGCCGAGCGCGGCAGCTTCTCGTGCACGCCCGCGGCGTCGAGCGGCAGCCGCAGCGTGGCGCAGAACGTCGAGCCCTCGCCCACGGTGCTCGTCACGGTGATGTCGCCGCCCATCAGCTCGGCGAGCTGGCGCGCGATCGCGAGCCCCAGGCCCGTGCCGCCGAACTTGCGCGTCGTGCTCGTGTCCGCCTGCTGGAAGCGGTGGAACAGCGCCGGCAGCTTGTCGGCCGGAATGCCGATGCCCGTGTCCTGCACCTGGATGCGCACGAGCGCGTCGTGGCCGGTCACCTCGGGCGTGTCCACGGCGATGAGCACGTGGCCGCTCTCGGTGAACTTGATCGCGTTGCCCGCGAGGTTGAGCAGGATCTGGCGGATGCGGCCGGGGTCGCCCACGAGACGTTGCGGCGCGCCGGGCGCGTAGTGCACGACGAGCTCGACGCCCTTCTCGCTCGCGCGGGTGGCGAGCAGGTCGGCGGCTTCTTCGATCGCGACGCGCAGGTCGAAGGGCAGGGGCTCGATCGTGAGCTTGCCGGCCTCGATCTTCGAGAAGTCGAGGATGTCGTTGATGATCGAGAGCAGCGCCTCGGCGGACGCCTTGCTGGTCTCGGCGTAGTCGCGCTGCTCGGGACCGAGCGGCGTGTCGAGCAGCAGCCCGAGCATGCCGAGCACGCCGTTCATCGGCGTGCGGATCTCGTGCTCGTCTCGGCGTAGTCGCGCTGCTCGGGACCGAGCGGCGTGTCGAGCAGCAGCCCGAGCATGCCGAGCACGCCGTTCATCGGCGTGCGGATCTCGTGGCTCATCGTCGCGAGGAAGTCGCTCTTCGCACGGTTCGCCGCTTCCGCCGCCTCCTTCGAGGCCTGGCGTTCGCGTTCGGCGGCGGCGCGCTCCGTCTGTTCGCGGACGATGATGAGCACTTCGCCGTCCGCCGCCGCCGTGAGCCGTGCCTCGAAGTCGAGCAGCCCTCCGTCCGGCGCCGAGAGCTGGTATTCGATCAGGTGCACGCCGCCCTCGCGCCGCGCGCGGGCGAGCGCCGTGACCACTTCGCTCGCGAGCGGCACGGGCAGCGCCTCCGACACGTGGCGGCCGAGGAACTCGTGCGGCGGCGCGAACAGCATCGCCGCGTCGGGGGTGCGGTAGTCGCGAAAGCGGTCCTGCGCGTCCACGAGGAAAAGCAGGTCGGGCATGGCGTCGAGGAGCCCGCGCGCGCGGGCTTCCGCTTGTTGCAGGCTCTCCTGGATCCGCCGGGTCGCGCTGACGTCCTGCTGCAGGATCACGCGCCCACCGTCTCGCGAAGCGCCCGGCACGAAGCGGATCCAGCGATCGCCGACCCTGGCTTCGAAACTGTTCGCTCCCGCGAAGTACTCGATCGCCTCGCGGCCACCCTCGGGCGTCGCGCCGCGGCGTTCGAGCGCCTCCGCGAGCAGCGCGCTCCGGATGCCGGGCACGAGCAGATCCTCGATCGGCGCCCAGTGCGCGGCGTAATTCCGATTGAAAAGCACGAGGCTGCCGTCCGCGTCGAAGAGCGCCACGCCGGCCTCGATGGATTCGAGTGCGTCGTGCAACTGTCCCCGCGTGCGGACGATCTCGTCGGTCTGCTCGTCCACGCGCGCCAGCAGGTGCTCGAGCTCCGAGCCGAGCACGCCGAGTTCGTCGTCGGACACCGCATGATCGCGCCGCCACGGCCGGCCCGCCTGCCGGTCCTGCACCATGCCGAGGATGCCGCCGAGCGGCCGGAGCACGCGGCGTTCGAGCAGCACGTACGCCAGCACGCCGAGCACCGCGACGAGCGCGAGCGCCCCACCGGCGACCCGCAGTCCCTGCTGGAACATCGCGGCCTGCAGTTCGACGTTGCGCACGTGCACGACCACGAGGGCCGGCACGAGGCGGCCCGTGCTCGCGCCCGGCTCGGGAATCCAGACGCGCCGCGTGAGCCCGAACATCCCGTCACGGTCGTCGTGCGATCGGCGGACGTGCGTTCCGGGTGTGAGGAGTTCGGCGTCGTGCGCGAGTTCGGCGCGGTCCGGAATCCGTGCGAGCGCGAGTCCGATCCAAGCTCGCTTCGAGCTGGCGATGACGGTGAGCTCGGGCCCCAGGCAGACGACGATCTCCTCGACCCCCGGCTCGGCGCTCATCGCGCTCACGAAGCGCTGGATCTCGTCGGCGGCGAGCGAGGTCTGTGCCGCGCTCGCCGCCGCCGCGGCGAGCAGCTCGCACTCCTGCGTCATGTGCCGCATGTAGGAACCGCGGATGCCGCCCGTGATGAACACGACCGAAGCGAACGCGAGCAGGAACGCCGAGCCGAGGATCGGCAGGAGCAGCTTGCGCCGCAGCGAGTGCGTCGTGGGCACGGCCGGGACCTCGGTCATCGCGCCGCTCCACCGGGCAGCGCCCGCGTGGTCACGAGCGATTCGTAGCGCTCGCCGAAGCCGACGGTTTCGGACGTGCCGGCCCGGACGAGCACCTCCTGCGTGCGACGGAGCGCCTGCTCGACCTTGCCACCTGCGACGAGGTGCTCACGTTGCCGATCGAGTCCGACGAGTTCGAGCCCCGCGAGTCCCTCCGCGAACTCGTCCGGCGAGAGACCTTCGCGAGCGGCCATGATCGCGCGGGCTTCCTCGGGATGGGCGGCCGCCCAGTCCTGCGCCCGCGCGATCGCGCGCACGAGCGCGGCGTGCGCGCTCGCGCGATTCCGGAGGCCGGCGCTGTCGGCGACCAGCACGTGCAGGATCAGGCCCGGTACGCGCGACGAATCGAACAGCCGGTGCACGCCCGGGTGCGACGCGATTTCGGATGCCGAAGGAGGGAAGCACTGCACGGCCTGCACGCGGGTGTGCTCGAAGGCCCAGTCCTTCTCGTTCTGCGGCATCGGGACGAGGTCGACGTCGCGCAGCGTCATGCCCACCGAGAGGAGCGCCGTGGAGACCCCCACGAGGTCCACCGATCCGGCCTCGAGCGCGACGCGCTTGCCGCGCAGGTCTCCGATGGTGCGCACGGTGCTGTCGGCGAGCAGCACGTCGGACCCGTTCGACCGGTCGGTCACGAGGAAGGCTTCGGGATGACGGGAGCCCTGCGAGTGGCTGACGAGCAGTTCGACGAGCGTCGCACCGAACACGTCCACCGTGCCGTTCTCGAAGGCAGCCCGTGCGTCACCGAGCGATTCGAGTTCCACGAGGCGGACGTTCACGCCTTCTTCGGCGAAGAAGCCGCGCTCCCGAGCGAGGAAGGCGTATTCGTAGCCGGGCCATGGCGAGAGCGCGACGCGGAGCGGCGCCTCCTCGCGCGGCGCGCACGAAGCCGAAAGCAGGAGCAACGCGAGCCACGACGCCGTCACGGCGCCACGCACGAAGCGGGACTGGGTGCATCGCGGCATGAGTGTCCGGCACGTTCGGGGGAGACGCCGCCGTGGACTTCACGGGGCGGGGGCCCGTTCGGCTCCGCCCAGTGTCGGTCGCGACCGTGCCGTCGTGAGGGGGGGGGGCGCCGAGATTGCGCCGCTCGAAGCGAGACGCCGGCCTCCCCGTTCGGGAAGCCGGCGCCGCAGTCGCCGCGAGATGCCG
>JBGANH010000293.1:2607-5289 GCA_044222365.1 Candidatus Eiseniibacteriota bacterium | reverse complement strand
CGATCACCGCGACCGGCTTCGCGTCGTCCAGCACCGCGGCGAGGCGCTCGTCGGCGAAACCGGGCTCGAGGCACGTGTACGCGGCGCCCGCCGACATCACCGCGAGCTGCGCGACGTACACGCCGGAGCCGACGCGTGGCAGCACGATCGCGATTACGCATTCCTCGCGCACGAACGGCGTGAGCCGCGCGGCGAGCACGCGCACGCGCGCGGCGACCTCGGCGTAGCTCAGGCGCTCGGGCGCGGGGCGGCCGGTTCCGGCGGGCGTGTCGATCGCGACGGCGCCGGGATGCGCGCGCGCCGTGCGCTCGAAGACCTCGTGCAGGAAACGCGGTGCGGCCGCGGCCGTGGATGCGGTATCGGGGGCGATGACCAGACCTCCATGTCCGATGCTCGGAGGGACCTGGTCGCATTGTGCTCCACCACTCGCGCGCGCTTCAACGATCGAAGCGATTTCGACGCGATTTCTTTTCGCGTGAAGGCTCGATGCGAAGTGTCGCGATCCCCGAGGATCGGTTCGATCGTCGATCGGCACGCGGGCTCGATCGAGCGTCGCGCTCGCCGCACCGCGATCGTCAGCGCGCGGCGTTCGTCGCCGCGACGAGTTCGAGCCAGAGCGCCTCGTCGAACGTCCCGCGTCCGGTCCAGCGCACGCGGCCCTCGCGATCGAGCAGCACGAGGTACGCCCAGTCGCCGCGCTCGTAGCCGAGCCGCCGCTTCCACGCGTCGGCGCCGCTCCAGACCGTCATCACGTGCGCGCGGCCCGCCGCCGGTGTGCCCCGGCGCATGCCGCCCACGATCATCGGCTTCGCGATCCGGGCCATGCCGCCGAGCACCGGCACGCCGATCCACGTGACCGTCGTGTCCTCGCCGAACGTGCGGGCGAAGCGTTCGTCCCACGCCTCGACCGCCTTCGCCGAGCCGTGCGTGAAGCCGAACGCGAGCAGCGCCACCTTGCCGCGCGTCGCCTCGGGCAGCGTCACGTGCGGCCCGTCGAGCCGCTCGCCGGCCAGCGGCGGCAGCGGGGTACCGGCCTCGAGCGGCAGCCGGGCGGTGGCGAGCAGCAGCGGAGCGATCAGGTGAAGGAGCGTGCGCACGGGTTCCGTCGTTCGGGGTGGGTGGGCGTGTCCGCGCCGCACGCTACCCGAGCGCGGCGCGAGCCGCGAGAGGAGGAGGGAGGGCGGGCGGCGGTGCGCGTGGCCCGCGCCGCCCCTCCCGCGCGCACGTGCCGCGCCGCGAATCGCCCCGGCGAGCGCATCGGCGTTCCGACCGCAAACGGGCCGGCTCCGTGCGCGAGCGTCGGCGCACGGTGCCGTTGGAGTGACCCGCTCCGCCCGGTGTCAGTTCGTCACGGTCACCCGCGTCGCCGAGTTGCGGCGGCCCTGCGACCAGCGCGCGAAGTAGGTCCCGGCCGCGACGCGCTGACCGCGCCAGTCGTGCAGATCCCAGCCGATCGTCGCGCGCGACGCACCGGCATCGACGGTGAGCATGCGCACGATGCGGCCCTGCGTGTCGAACACGGTGAGCCGGCCCTCGCCTCCCGAGCGCGCGTCGATCGCGAACGTGCACGAGCCGCGCGCCGGGTTCGGGTACGCGCGCAGCGGCGCGGCGCCCTGCGTGACGCTCGCTTCGACGGCGGTCGGCGGCGCCATGCCGTGCGGCCCGGCGCCCGTGGGCGTGGTGCCGTGGCAGACGACGCACTCGCGCACGACGCCTTCGTGGCCCTGCAGGGCGATGCTGTTCGCGTTGTCCGCCGCCTCGCGCGCCGGAAAGTCGGCGTGCGTGCTGCCGTGGCAGCCCTCGCACGCGACGCCGCCGTGCCCGGTGCTGTTGCGGAAGAGCTGGCCCGCCGGCTCGGCGTACTGCGAGAGGTGGCAGCTGCCGCATGCCGGTTCGTTCACCCACGGCACGCGGCCGTTGTGCTCGATCGTGTTCGCGACGTTGGCCATGGTGCCGTGGCAGCTCTGGCAGTTCATGCCGTGCTGCTGGCTCATCGCGCCGCGCAGGCACTGTGTCTTCGGGCCCGGATGGCACTTGTAGCAGCCGTTGATGCCCGGGATCGACGAGTCGATGAACTTGTGCTGGTCGTGGATGCGGAACGAGAAGTAGCCCGCATCGCGAATGCCCGTCGTGCCGAGCGCGGGCGACGCGTGGCACTTCGCGCACAGGATCGGGCGGGCGTTCGGGTCGAAGCCGGCTTCGCGCGGATGTCCGTTGAGGATCGAGTTGATGCTCGAATGGCAGCCCGAGCTGACGCAGTTGATCTCGACCGAGACGGGGATCACGGGCGTGCTGCGCGCGAGTTCGGCGCCGTTACCGTCGCGCGCGATCACGAGCGCCTGCTGGTAGGGACGCTCCACGGTGGGCTCGGCGTCGTTGAACGGCGTCACCGGGATGCCCTTGGCTTCGAACTGCGAGCCCAGCGGGTCCATCGTCCCCGTGAGTCCCTTGCCGGTGAGGCCGACGTTCGGTGGCAGCGTGACGCCGAACAGCGCCGGGGCGTACGTCCAGAAGTCGGTCTTGGTCACGGACGTCGTGTTGCCCGGGATCGAGTACTCGACCGAGAGACCCGAGGTGACGATCCGGGGCAGCCGCGTGGCGTCGCCACGCTCGATCACCTGCGCGACGAGATCGTTGAAGGGCGGCAGCACGGAGAAGTCGGCGTGGTACTGGTTCATGCAG
>JBGANH010000293.1:0-2586 GCA_044222365.1 Candidatus Eiseniibacteriota bacterium | reverse complement strand
TCATGCAGTGCATGCCGAGGTCGTTCCACGACAGCACGACGTGCGTTCCGAGCGCTTGCGGCGCGGCGGGACGTGCGGAGGCGGGGGACGATGTGGCGCCCACGACCGGGGTGGCGGCGAGCAGCAGAGCGAGGGGTGCGGCTAGCGTCAGGGCGAGGCGGGGCGGCATGGATTCCTCCGTTCGCGATGGCGTGGGGTGCTGGATAAGTGGAGGGAGGGGCGCCGGGGATTCGCCGTCGGGAGGCACAATCGTGTTTCCAGCGATCGGCGTTCGGCTCGGCCAAACACCCGCCCGTCGCGCCGGGCGCCTACGTGACTTCCCAGGTGCGTCCGAATCGCCTAGCCTCGCCGCGGCAGTCTGACATCGACACATCGCGTGGGCCCCATTGGCGCGAGCGCCGGGGCCCGTTCATCGAGGACCCACCCATGAACCACACGACGGTGAAGCGCTCGCAGGGCTCGGCCGGGTCGGCCACGCCCCACGAGATGGAGGCGCTGCCCATCGCCGGTTTCCAGGGCACGCCCGAGGAGATCGAGCGCCAGTGGTACGAGCAGGTGTACGTGGGTCGCGGCGACAGCATGAAGCAGCTGACGCTCCGTGCCGTGGTCATGGGGTCGCTGCTGGGTGGCGTCCTGTCGCTGACCAACCTCTACATCGGGCTCAAGGCCGGCTGGGCGTTCGGTGTCGCGATCACCGCCTGCATCCTGTCGTACTCGATCTGGACGGGTCTGCTGAACCTCCGGATCGCGAAGACACCGATGACGATCCTCGAGAACAACTGCATGCAGTCCACCGCCAGCGCCGCCGGTTACTCCACCGGCGGCACGCTCATTTCGGCGTTCGCCGCCTACATGGTGCTGAACGTCGACAAGCCCATGATGTCGGTGTGGCTGCTGATGGCGTGGGTGTTCTTCCTGGCGGTACTCGGCGTCACGATGGCCATCCCGATGAAGCGCCAGATGATCAACATCGAGCAACTGCGCTTCCCGAGCGGCGTCGCAGCGGCCGAGACGCTGCGCGCGCTGCATTCGACGGGCGAGAAGGGCATGCGCGCCGCGCGCGCGCTCGCGTGGGCCGGACTCGGCGCGGCCGCCGGCAAGTTCTGGTCGGAGGGCCTCGTGCTGATCGGCTCGAAGCCCGACCTCACGAAGGGCGAGACGATCCTCAACGACTCGATGGACAAGTTCCAGCTCGGGAACTGGGTGAACGCGTTCAACGAGAAGGTCTTCGGTGAGACGTGGATGCACCGCACGGTCATGCTCTCGTACGAGCCGATGTTCATCGCGGCCGGCATGATCACGGGCTGGAAGGTGTGCTGGAGCACGATGCTCGGCTCGATCTTCGCGTGGATGGTGATGGCGCCGTGGCTGCAGTCGCACGCCATGGCCGACGTCGGCGGCCACCAGACGATCGTCGCGATTTCGGGCGCCTACGCGAACCTGCAGCCGTTCGTGCCCACCAGCGGCGGCTACCGCGCGATCGTGACGTGGCTGCTGTGGGGTGGTGTCGCGTGCATGGTGTCGTCGAGCCTGCTGTCGTTCGGCATGCAGTGGAAGACCGCGATGCGCGCGTTCACCGACCTCGGCGGCATGTTCGGCGGCAAGAAGGCCAGCGACGATCCGCTCGGCGCGATCGAGACGCCGTCGTCGTGGTTCGTGTGGGGCCAGCTGTTCGGCTTCGCGGGCCTGGCGTACCTCGGGCACGTCACGTTCGGGATGCCCGTGTGGCAGACCGCCATCGCCGTGCTGCTCTCGTTCGCGCTCGCGCTGGTCGCGAGCCGCGTCACCGGCGAGACCGACACGACGCCCGTCGGCTCGATGGGCAAGATCACGCAGCTCACGTTCGGCCTGCTGAGCCCCGGCAACATGAACGTGAACCTGATGAGCGCGAACGTCACCGCGAACAGCGCCAGCTGCAGCGCCGACCTGCTCACCGACCTGAAGAGCGGCTACCTGCTCGGCGCGCACCCGCGGAAGCAGTTCCTCGCGCAGTTCGCCGGCATCTTCATGGGCACCGTGATCACGGTGCTCTCGTTCCGCCTGCTGGTGCCCAACGCCAGCGTGCTCGGCGGCGACCAGTTCCCCGCGCCCGCGATGCAGACGTGGCGCGCCGTGGCCATCGCGCTCTCGCACGGCCTCTCGGGCCTCGAACCGATCAAGCGCGTGTTCATCCTCTGGGGCGCCATCGTCGGCATCGTGCTCACCGTGCTGCCGATGATGTTCCCCAGGCAGAAGCACCTGATCCCGTCGCCCGCCGGCGTCGGACTGGCGTGGACGTTCCACTGGTACTACGGCTTCCTGATGTTCGTCGGCGGAGGCCTCGGCCTGCTGCTCGAGAAGAAGGCGCCGAAGTGGTCGGAGGAGTACACGTTCCCGGTCGCCTCCGGCTGGATCGCCGGCGAGTCGCTGATGGGCGTCGTCAACACCATCTGGCAGAACTGGCCCGGACTGGCGAAGGCGTTCTTCGTGCGGTGAGGTGGCGCGGGGCGCTTCGGCCCGCGGACGCGATTCCCCACGAGGGCCCGCGCGCGCGACGCTCGCGGGCCCTCGGTGCGTGAAGGGGAGCGGGGGGAAGCGGGGAGCAGG
>JBGANH010000003.1:0-38199 GCA_044222365.1 Candidatus Eiseniibacteriota bacterium | reverse complement strand
CGCGTGATCTGGTTCTCCGCGTCCGAACGCTGCGCCACGCCCGCCGCCTTCGCGAGCGCCGCGCGCGCCTCGCTCAGCTTGTCGAACACCGCGCGCTCGTGCTGCATGTACGCCTCGCACACGCTCACGAGCTTCGGCAGCTCGTCGTGGCGCTGCTTGAGCAGCACGTCGATGTTGGCCCAGGACCGCCCGATGTTGTTCTTCATCTCGATCAGGCTGTTGTAGATCGACAGGAAGAATCCGACCGACCCGACCAGCACGAACCCGATCACCACGGTCCAGAGAATCTCACTCGCGTGCATCGCGACCTCCTCGTGTTGCGTGTGCGCGGACGGTCCGTTCGCCGTCCACGGTGCTGCTAGAGACTCCATCCCCCGGTGCGCGCGAGCTCGAGCGCGCACCACAGGCCGAACAGCGCGAGCAGCGGACCCAGGATCAGCCCGCCGAAGCCGCGCACCGCGTACTCGAGCTGCAGCTCGGACTCCGAGCGCTGCCCGATCAGGAACGGCTCGCCGTTCCCTCCCTGCCGCAGCACGCCGCGCACGTCCTCGTCGCGCTCGCCCTGCCGCGTCGCGCGCTCGCGCCGCCCGCCGTCGGTGCCCGTGACCGCGACCTCGATGTCCGAGAACGACACCTCGCGCGTCATGGCGCGCGGGAACGCGCGGCCGAGCACGAACACGCGCACGGGCGCCTCGATCACGCGCTCGCGGAAGCGCATCGCGCCGAGCGCCCACATGCGGCGCAGCCCGAGGCCCTGCTGCTCCATGTACTGCATGTACAGATCCGGCACGCCGAGGCCGTGCGTCGTCTCCTCGGTCGAGAAGTTCACCTTCACGTTCGCGCCCTGCGGATAGACCAGCGCCACGCCGGTCTCGTCGCGCAGGTAGAACGGCTGCCCCGACGCCTTCCGGTGCACGACGCTCCAGCCCTGCCGGCCGCGCGAGCGCCCGGAGAGCGTCGAGATCTCGACCTCCCACCACACGCAGTTGCGGCCGGAGAACGGCGAGAAGAGATCGCTGCGCGTCTCGACCTGGCCGCACAGTTCGACCATGCCCATCGCCATCGAGCGCACGCGCGCGGTCGGCGTGTCGCGCAGCACGCGCCACGTGCGCAGCGCGCGGAAGCCCTGCACGAACGCCCACGTACCGCCGACCGAGCAGGCGATCGACAGCAGCATGCCGCGCGGGTCGCCCACGTCAGTGCCCCACCATCACGGCGTCCGCGAGCCGCGCGAGCACGAGCAGCCCGGCGAGCGACAGCACGGGGCCCAGCACGACACCCCAGGCCCGGGCGGCGGCGGGAATCCGGAGCGCCCCGGCGGTCGCACCCTCCGCGACGACCTGCAGCGGAAGGCCGTCCGGGTCCGAGAGGCGCCATTCGCAGGCGGACGACTCGCGATCGGTTCGTCCGAACGTGTGCGCGACGGGCGCGCCGTCGGTGCCGGTGCGCAGCTCGCGATCGTAGACGGCGGCGTGCGCCGCGGCCTCGGCGCACTCGGCGTGGGCGATCACCTCGACACGGTCCTGGTGATGCAGCGCGCGTTCGACCAGGCGCAGTGCGCCGCCGCGGCGGCGCAGCCACGCGAGTTCCGGGTGCCGGTCGAGCAGCGCCTCGACGTTCGCGCCGAGCGCCTCGCCGGGCGCGAACGTGCGTTCCTGCGACACGGGCAGCGCCCACTCGCCCGCGGCGGCTTCCACGTGCGCGGCGTACACGCCGTCACGGAGTTCGAACGCGCGGAACTCGCGCACGCGGCCTCGCACCGGCGCGTCCACGCCGTGCGCCTCGAGCACGAAGCCCGCGCACGGGCGCGCACCCAGCGGCGAGAACAGCGGCCCGGCGAGCGCCACGCGGCCGCGCAGGCGCACGAGCCCTTCGCCGACGGCGTCGAGCCCGCGCGTGCGCAGGCCCAGGTGGGCCCGGCGGACGCGCAGGGCGCGATAGGCGTCGGCGAACCACGCCGCGCCACCCAGCAGGGCGGCGAGCGCGACGAGCACGGCCGGAAGGCCGGGCATGAAGGAGAAGTCGGCGGACATGACGCGCGGGTTATCGGCGCGTCCGCCTTCTCATCTGAGCGGGATTTCCGCGGCAACTGCCCGGAAAGCCGGGGGTTCGCCCGGCCTCCGGGCGCCCCCCCGGAAACGGCTAACGCGCGCTGGCGAGCGCCCGGCCGCCGTCGATGGACACGTTCGCGCCCGTCACCCAGCCCGCCTCGTCACTGGCGAGGTAGAGCATGAGGGTCGCGACTTCCTCGGCGTTGCCCACGCGGCCGATCGGGTGAGTGGTCTTGCCGCGCTCGAGGAACGCCGGGTAATCGGCCACGGCGTTCGTCACCGTGTGCAGCTCGGTCACCACCACGCCGGGCGCGATCGCGTTCACGCGCACGCCGAACGGCGCGAAGTCGAGCGCCGAGCAGCGCGTGAGCATGTCCACCGCGCCCTTGCTCACGCAGTACGAGGCCAGGCCGGGGTACGGGCGCACGCCACCCGCGACGCTGGAGACGTTCACGATCGCGCCCTTGCGCGCCTTGAGCGGCTCGGCGGCCGCGCGCGTCATCCACAGGATCGAATCCACGTTGCTCGCCATGACGTGGCGCCAGTTGTCGGCGGTCGTGTCCATCACCGAACCGTTGCCGATGACGCCGGCGGCGTTGACGAGCACGTCGAGACCGCCGAACGCGTCCACGGTCTGCTTCACCCACGCCGCGGCGGTCGCCTCCTCCTTCACGTCGCCCGTGAGCACGAGCGTCTTCGCGCCTTTCGCGGCCAGTTCCGCCGCCACTGCTTCGAGCCGGTCGCGCCGCCGGCCGCCGAGTGCCACCGCCGCGCCTTCGGCAGCCAGCGCCCGCGCCGTCGCGCGTCCGATCCCGCTGCTCGCCCCCGTGACCAACGCCACCTTGCCCGTGAACCGCATGCGCTCGCCCATCCGTTCCTCCGATGAAGTTTCGTGTCGCTCCACACGTGTGCGCGCAGGTTAGCAAACGAACCACGCACGGCGCTTGCCGCGCCAACCGCGAAGTGTTGAGATGCGCGCGTCGTCGCCCGGCGCGGCATCGACCCTCTCGCCCTGTCGCGCCCCGAACGGAACCCCTGACCACGGATGGCTCATGGTTCTCGCCGGACTCGAGAGCGCCCTGCTCGCTGGATCCGTGTGGGGGCTCGGTGCCGCGTTGCTGCTGCCTGCGATCGCCGCGCTCGTGCCCACCGCACCGGCCGCACTGCGCCACGCGGTACCGCGTGCGCTCGCGGCGGCGTCCTGCGCGCTGGCGGCCGTGCTCGGAGGCGTGCAACTCGCCGGCTCCGCGGGCGCGCTGCTCGCGTGGTGGCCGGGGCTGCCCGGCGAGCCGTTCACGCTCGCGGCCGACGCGCTGTCCGCGCCGTTCGTGCTGCTCTTCGGCCTCGTGGGCACGGCCTCGTTCGCCGCGCACGCGCCCTCGGGCACGCCGGCCGGCGCCGCGGCGCGGCTCGCGCTGCACGCGGGCTTCGCGCTCTGCCTGCTCTGCGTGTTCCTCTCGCGGCACGCGCTGCTGTTCCTGCTGTGCTGGGAAGGCATGACGCTGCTGTCGGCCGCGCTCGTCGCGCACGACCTGCACAGCGCCCGCGGCCGCACCGCGACGTACGTCTACCTCGCGCTGTCGCACCTCGGCGCCGCGTTCGTCGCGTACGCGCTGGTCACGCTCGCCGCGCAGACGGGATCGTTCCAGTTCGGCGCGCTCGCCGACACGTTCTCGCGGCTCGAACCGCACGCGCGCGAGTCGCTCGCGTGGTGCTTCACGATCGGCTTCGCGGTGAAGCTCGGCCTCGTGCCCGCTCACGTGTGGTTGCCGCTCGCGCACCCGGAAGCACCCGCGCCGGTCTCGGCGATGCTGTCCGGCGTCATGGTGAAGGCGGGGCTCTACGGCATGCTGCGCTTCGCCTGGCAGATGCCGGGCGCGCCGCCGGAGCAGTGGGGCACCGTGCTGCTCGTGCTCGGCGTGGCCTCGGCGCTGACCGGCGCGCTCTACGCGGCCGTCGAGAGCGACGCGAAGAAGGTGCTCGCCTGCTCGACCGTGAAGCATGCCGGCGTGCTCGCGCTCGCGACCGGGCTCGCGGCGCTGCTCGCGGCGAACGGCCAGCGCGAGATCGCCGGTGTCGCGCTCGCCGGCGCGCTCTACCACGCGGTCGGGCACGGGCTCGCCAAGGCGCTCGCGTTCCTCGCGATCGGCGAAGCGGTGCACGCCGCGGGCACGCGCCATCTCGAGTCGCTCGGCGGACTCGCGAGCCGCATGCCGCGCGTGTCGTTCGCGGCGCTCGTCTCGACGCTCGCGCTCTGCGGGCTGCCGCCGTTCTCGTGCTTCGCGGGCGAGTGGCTCGTGTTCCAGGCGCTCATCCTCGGGTTCTCCGCCGGCGCCGGGCAGCTGCGGCTGCTCGCGCCGTTCGCGGGCGCGGGGCTCGCGCTCGCCGGCGCGCTCGCCGTGGCCGCGCTCGTGAAGCTCTACGGCATCGGCTTCCTCGGACGCCCGCGCACCGAGTCCGCCGCGGCCGCGCACGACGCGGTGCCCGGCACGGCCGCGGCGATCCTCACGTTCGCCGCGCTTCCGTTCGCGTGGGGCGTGGGCGCGCCGCTGCTCGCGGGCGCGCTCGCGGCGCCGCTCGCCGTGCTGTTGCCCGGCTTCGAGGCGGCGCAGCTCTCCGAGCACGCGGGGTTCGTGCTCGTGCCCGCCGGACTGCAGTCGAGCCGCATCGCGCCCGCGGTCGCGGCGCTGATGCTCGGCGCCTTCGCCGTGCTCGCGCGGTCTGGCTGCGCGCGCCAGCGGCGGCGCGCCCGGCGTGCATCGCGCCGTCGCGGGCGTGCGGCGCGAAGCGACGCGCGCACGCAGTACTCGTCGCTCGGCTTCACGAAGCCGCTGCGGCTCATCTCGAGCCCGTGCTGCGGGCGAGCCTGCGCGAACTGCAGGTGCTCGAGGAGGGCTCGCCCTCGCGCGCAAGTACCGCTACCGCTCCGGCCTGCCCGAACTCGTCGAGAACACCCTGCTCGCGCCGCTCGTGCAGTCCGTGCTCTGGACGTCCGAGCAGGTGCGCCGCCTGCAGACCGGCAGCCTCCACCTCTACCTGGCCTACCTGCTCGCGACGGTGGTCGGCCTGCTGCTGTGGGCCCGGTGATGCCGGCCGCGCTCATGGTGCTGCTGCAGACGGCGCTGCTCGTGGCGCTCGCGCCCGCGTGGAACGGCGTGGTCGGTGCGATCAAGGCGCGCCTGCAGATGCGGCGCGGCCTGCCGGTGTTCCAGCGCTACCGCGATCTCGCGAAACTCGCGGGCAAGGAGACGGTGCTCAGCGAGGATGCCTCCCCGCTCGCGCGCGTCACGCCCTACCTCGTGCTCGGCGCGGCGCTCGCGGTCTGCACGTGGACGCCGGTGCTCACGACGCAGCCGGGCATGGGCTTCGCGGGCGACCTCGTCATGACCGTCGCGCTGCTCGCCGTGATGCGCGTGCTGCTCGCGCTGCTCGCGCTCGAAGCCGGCACGACGTTCGGCGGCATGGCCGCGAGCCGCCACCTCGCGCTGTCGGCGCTCGCCGAGCCCGCGCTCATGCTCTCGGTCTTCACGCTCGCGATCGCGGCGCGCAGCACCGACCTCGCGCGCATCTCCGCGGCGGTCGCCGCGACGCCGGACGCGTGGATCTCGCCGTCGCACCTGCTCGCGCTCACCGCCATGTGGATCGTGGTGGTCTCCGAGACGGGCCGCGTGCCGGTGGACAATCCCGTCACGCACCTCGAGCTCACGATGATCCACGAAGGGCTCGTGCTCGACGTGTCGGGCCACCACCTCGCGCTGCTCGAGTGGGCGGCCGCGATCCGCCAGATGCTCCTGCTCACCCTGGTCGCCAACCTGTTCCTGCCGTGGGGCATCGCCGTCGAGGCCACGCCCGCGGCGCTCGCGATCGCGTTCGGCGCGTGGGTGGCGAAGCTCGCCGCGTTCGCGGTCGTGGTCGCGATCACCGAATCGATCACCGCCAAGATGCGGCTGTTCCGCGTGCCGGAGTTCCTCGGCATGGCGTTCCTGCTCGCGCTGCTCGCGCTCACCTCCGACTCGCTGCTCCGCGGATGAACCTCCAACTGCCCGACTGGCTGCCCCGCAGCAACACGGTGAACCTCCTGGCCGGCGCGTTCCTCCTGAGCGCGCTCTACGCGGCCGCGCAGCGGCGCACGCTCGCGGCGATCACGGCCTACCGGTTCAACTCGCTCGCGCTCGGCGGCATCGCGCTCACGGTCGCGCTCGCGACGGGCACGCGGCACATCGCGCTCGCCGCGCTGCTCGTGATCGCGGTGAAGGGCGGCGTGATCCCGAGCCTGCTGCGCAAGCAGGCGGTGCGCGGCGGCGGCTCGCTCGAGACCGAGCCGTACTTCGGCGTGCCCGCCGGCATGCTGGTGTGCGGCGCGCTCGTCGTCATCGCGTTCAGCCAGACGCGTGCGCTGTTCGGCTCCGGCGTCAGCATCCTCGCCTCGTGCCTGCCGGTCTCGGTCGCGACCACGCTCGTCGGGATGTTCCTCATGGTGAGCCGCAAGCAGGCGCTCATGCAGGTCGTCGGGCTCGTGATCCTCGAGAACGCCATCTTCCTCGCCGCCGTGTCGCTCACGTACGGCATGCCGCTCGTCGTCGAGATGGGCGTGCTGCTCGACCTGCTCGTGGGCGTGGCGCTGCTCGGGCTGTTCGTGTCGCGCATCGAGCAGACGCACGGCTCGGGCGACACGACGAAACTCTCGGACCTGAAGGGCTGACGATGCTCCTGCTCCTGCCGCTGCTCCTGCTCGCGCCGCTCGGCGCCGCCGCGTGCCTCGTGCCCGCGCTGGCCGAGCGCGCCGGCCGGGTGGCGACGCTGGTCACGGCGGCGGCGTTCGCCCTCGCGCTCCTGCTCGCGGCGCGCGTGCTCGCCGGCGGGCCGGTGGAGGGCGCGAACCTGTGGCTGCGCGCCGACGCGCTGTCCGCGCTCGTGACGCTCGTCGTCACCGCGATCGCGGCCGCGTGCGCGTGGTACGGCGAGCACTACATGCCCGTCGTGCTCGCCCGCGAACGCGCCGAGGACCGCTGGCCCGCGGGACGCTACGAAGCGCTCTACCTCACGCTCGTCGCCGGCATGCTGCTCGGCGCGCTCGCGAACAACCTCGGGCTGCTGTGGATCGCGATCGAGGCCGCCACGCTCGCCTCCGCGCTGCTCGTCGGCTACTACCGCCGCCCCGGCGCGGTCGAAGCCGGCTGGAAGTACCTGCTGCTGTGCTCGGTCGGCATCGCGCTCGCGCTGCTCGCCACGGTGCTTCTCTATTACTCGGCGGTGCACGTGCTCGGTGACGGCAGCCGCGGCCTGCACTGGAGCGTCCTGCGCGAAGTCGCCGGGTCGCTCGACCCGCGCTTCGTGAAGCTCGCGTTCCTGTTCGCGCTCGCGGGTTACGGCGCCAAGGCGGGGCTCGCGCCGATGCACTCCTGGCTGCCGGACGCGTATTCGCAGGCGCCGACTCCGGTCGCCGCGCTCATGTCCACCGCCCTGCTCGCCACTTCGCTCACCGGCCTGCTGCGTTTCCACGCGATCACGGCCGCGTGCGTCGGGCACGAGTGGTCGAGCGGGCTGCTCGTCCTGTTCGGGGTGCTGTCCATGCTCGTCGCGACGCCGTTCCTGCTCGTGCAGGGCGAGTACAAGCGGCTGCTCGCGTACTCGAGCATCGAGCACACCGGGATCCTCACGTTCGCGATCGGCGTCGGCACGCCGCTCGCCGTGTTCGGCGGCCTGCTGCACCTGTTCGTGCAGTCGTTCGCGAAGTCGCTCGCGTTCCTCGTCGGAGGCTCGATCGCGCGCGGCGCCGCTTCGCGCCGCATGGACCAGTGGTCGGGCGTGCTCGAGGCGAGTCCCGCGCTCGGCGCGCTGCTCGTGGGCGCGGGGCTCGGGCTCGTCGGGCTGCCGCCCGCCGCCACGTTCCTTTCGGAGTGGTTGTCGCTCGCCGGAGCGTTCGCGAGCCCGCACCGCGGCGCCGCCGTCGCGGCCGTCGTCGCGCTCGTGATCGTGTTCGCAGGACTGACGTTCCACTGGGGCCGCATGGTGCTCGGCCGGGCGCGGCCGCGCTTCACCGACCTGCTCCCCGCCGCGTCGAGGGCGCCGCTCTGGGCGCTGCTCGCGGTGCTCGTGCTGCTCGGCTTCTGGCTGCCCGCGCCGCTGCGCGCGCTCCTCGACCGCGCCGTGGAGGTGCTCTCGTGACGCTCCAGCCCGGCGAACTCTTCCCGCTCGACAGCGCGCTGCGCGGCATCCGCGAACGGTTCTCGGACGCGGTCATCGACGCCGACCGCACGAGCCTGCGCGAGCGCACGGTCGTCGTGCCCGCCGAGCGCCTCGCCGAGGTCGCGGGCGCGATCGTCGGCGAGTGGGGCGGCACGCTGCTGCAGCTGTTCGCGCTCGACGAACGCGACGGCGCGGGCCGCTACCGGCTGCACGTCATGTTCTCGATGGCGCCCGAGGACGCGATCCTCACGCTCGTCTCGGCCGTTCCCGAACTCGCGCCGGCTTACCGCTCCATCACGACGACCGTACCCGCGGCGCACTGGCTCGAGCGCGAGATGCGCGACCTCATGGGCGTGACGCCCATGGACCATCCCGATCCGCGCCCGCTGATCGCTCACGAAGGCTGGCCGCGCGGCTGGCACCCGCTGCGCAAGGACTTCGCGCCGGTCGAAGGGGTCGCGTGGGCGCCGCGCTGGAAGTTCCTGCCCGTCGAGGGCGACGGCGTGTTCGAGATCCCGGTCGGACCGATCCACGCCGGCGTCATCGAGCCCGGCCACTTCCGCTTCTCGACCGTCGGCGAGGCGGTGCTCAAGCTCGACGTGCGCCTCGGTTGGAAGTGGCGCGGCCTCGAGAAGCTCGCCGAGGGCGCGACGCTGTCGCGCGGGCTCGAGCTCGCCGAGCGCGTCTGCGGCACGTGCGCGTTCTCGCACGCGCTCGCGTTCTGCGCCGCGGCCGAGGAGATCGCCGGCATCGTGCCTCCGCCCCGCGCCCGCGCACTGCGCAGCATGGCGGGCGAGCTCGAGCGGCTGCTCAACCACCTCACCGATCTCGGCGGCATCCTCACGGACGTCGCGTACGTCGTCGGCGCCGCGGAGATGGCGCGGCTCAAGGAATCCGTGCAGCAGACCGCCGACGCGCTCTTCGGACACCGCTTCCTGCGCGGCGTGTGCGTGCCCGGCGGCGTGCAGCGCGACCTCGACGACGCGCAGCAGCTGTGGCTGCGCCGCGCGCTGGCCGACGTGCGGGCCGACGTCGCGGAAGTGCTGCGTTCGGCACGCGCGAACGCCGCGGTCATGGACCGCCTCGCGACGACCGGCGTGCTCACGCCGCAGGTCGCGCGCGACTTCGGCGTCACGGGCGTGGCGGCACGCGCGAGCGGCAGCGTGCGGGACGGCCGCAAGGACCATCCGTACGCGTTCTACCGCGAGCTCGACTTCCAGGTGGTCTCGCGCACCGGCGGCGACGTGCTCGCACGGCTCGACGTGCGCGGCGAGGAGATCGTCGAGTCGCTCAACCTGATCGACCAGATGATCCTGCGCCTGCCCGGCGGCCCGCTCGTGCAGCACGTCGGCGAACTGCCGCCCGGCCGCTGGGGCTTCGGGCTCGTCGAGTCGCCGCGCGGACTGCTGTCGCACTGGCTGCGCGCCGACGACCGCGGCCTGATCGGCGAGTGGCGCATGCGTTCGGCCTCGCACGCCATCTGGCCCGCGCTCGCGCTGTGCGTGCCGGGCAACATCGTTCCCGACTTCCCGCTCATCAACAAGAGTTTCAACCTGTGCTACGCGTGCACGGACAAGTGAGGCCCTGAGATGTGGGAGATCCTGCGCCGCCCGCTGCAGCGCGGCTCGCTCGCCGGCGAGCCGGCCGCGACGCTGCCCTCGGGGCTCGCTCCCGCCGCGCGCGCGGCGGAGTCCGAGCACGAACTGCTCGGCGAGGCGCTGCGCGAGGAAGTGCGCCGCCTGTTCCGCGGCTCGCTCAAGCTGCGCCACCTCGACGCCGGCTCGTGCAACGCGTGCGAGAGCGAACTGCTCGCGCTGCTCAACCCGTTCCACGACCTGCAGCGCTTCGGCATCGACTTCGTCGCCTCACCACGCCACGCCGACGGCCTGCTGCTCACGGGGCCGGTGACGCGTCACCTCGAAGAGGCCGTGCGCCTGACCGACCAGGCGACGCCGCGCCCGCGGCTGCTGATCGCGGTCGGCGACTGCGCGTGCGACGGCGGCTTCTGCCGCGACTCGTTCGCCGTGCACCGGGGCGGCGAAGCGCTCCTGCCGGTGGACGTGAAGATCCCCGGCTGCCCGCCGCACCCGACCGCGATCCTGCGCGCGCTGCTCGCGGCGCTCGGGCAGGACGCGGTGCGCGCGCTCGCCGCCCGCGGCTGACGCGACCTTCGCGGCGCTCCGAGCCGCTACTTGCCCTTCGCGACCTCGCGCTGGCGCGCCTCGCGCTTCTCGTCGCCGCGTCCGCGCGCGTAACCGAACTGGTACGCGAGCAGGAACGCCATCACGTGCACCACCCACCAGCCGAGCTTCAGGAACTGCAGGCCATCCGGCAGAGCCATGATCGTTCTCCCTCTCTAGTCTTCCGTCGCGCCGAGGGAGCGCAGGAAGTCGCGGTCCCCCTCGAGCACTTCGGAAAGTTTCACGTTCCGCGGTTCGACCCAGCGCGACGCGTGCACCGCGTGCGCGGGCGTGAACGCGTGCGAGTCCAGCGTGCAGCGGACGAAGTACAGCTCGACGTGCACGCCGTGCGCGTAGTCGAACTCGTGCACCGCGAGCGTGTCGTGGGCGACGGAACCGACTCCGAGCTCCTCGCGCACCTCGCGCACGAGCGCGGCCTCGGGCGCCTCGCCGGGTTCGAGCTTGCCGCCGGGGAACTCCCACTGCAGCCCGAGCGGTCCGCCCGGCGGACGCTGCGTCATGAGCAGCCGCGGGCCGTCGAACACGACGGCGGCCACCACGCGGACGCGCTTGCGGACCGGCGCCTCGCTCACGCGAAGCGCTCCGCGATCTCGGCCTCGAAGCGCTTCAGGTAGCGGCGGTCGCCCGATTCGCGCGCGGCGATCGCGCGCCGGGCCGCTTCGTACAGCGCCAGCGCCTGCTCGTAGGTGAGCGCCCCGCGGCGGAGCGAACGCGGCACGGCGAGGTAGTTCGGCGCGTGGTCGATCAGGTGCGGCGAGCGCGCGAGCGCGTAGAGGTCGCACTGGCGCTCGCCGCGCGGCACGAGTCCGCGCGCCTGCAACAGGTGCGTCATCTCGTGCGCCACGGTGAACAGCTGCAGCTTCCGGGGGCGCACCCAGATGCCGGGACGCTCGGGGTCCATGCTGCCCCAGCCGAGCACGCCGCGCTTCTGCGCGAGCCCGACGCGGATCGTGACGCCTTCGAGCTCCGGGAAGTGCCGCCGCGCCGCCTCGATGTACTCGACGATGCGCGCGTGGTTCGGGCTGTTCGCCGCGAGCCGCGAAAACGTCCAGCGCGGGCACTCGGGGCCGAGATCGAGCGCGGTCTGCTCGAGCAGCACCGGCTTGCGCGGCTTGCGGCGACGACGGGCCGGCCGCGGTGCCGCGTCGTTCGCGGAGCGCGTGAAGGGAAACAGCAGCTCGAGCAAGGCGGCGAAACGGGACATGGCGCGCGAGTCTCGGCGAAGCGCGCGGAGCGGTCAACCGCGAAGGCGCGCGCTAAGCCGGCTGCGCGAGCAGGACGACGGCGGCGAGCGCGAGCGCGACGCCCGCCTTCTGCCGCACCGACAGCCGTTCGTGCAGCACGAACTGGGCGAGCACCACCGTGCCCGCCGGAGCGAGCGACACGATGGTCGCCACGAGGCGGAGCGGCGCTCCGGCGGCGGCGAAACGGAAGCAGACGTTCGCCGTGACGTCGAGGAGCGCGCACGCGAGGATCGGCGGCCACGCGAACGCCGGCACCCGCGGCGACTCGCGGCGCGCGAGCGCGGCCATCGCGATCGTCAACGTGCCGGCGGCTCGCGCGATCACGAGCGGCCACAGCCCGCCGCCCGCGGGCAGCCGTACGATGCCGACGAGGAAGCCGCCGATGATCACGCCGCTCACGATCGCGAGGAGCAGCGCGCGGCCGGCCTGTGCCGCTCCGCCGCGGCCCTCGCCGCTGCCGACCAACGCGACCGCGAGCGGCGCGAGCGCGATGCCCGCGATCGGCAGGAGCCCCGGCCGGTCGCCCCACGCGAACCCCGCCGCGACGGGGACGCAGAGCGCGACCGCGGAGGTGACGGGCGCGACGATGCTCACGGTGCCGATCGCGAGGGCCCGATAGAAGAGGAGCACGCCCGTGCTGCCGAAGAGCCCGGCGCCGATCGCCCAGGGCCATGCGTCCGGGGGCGGCGTGCCGCCCACCACGAGCGCCGCGAGCGCGAGTGCCGTGAGCCCCACCGCCTGGCTGAGCAGCGTCACCGCGAGCACCCGCGCACGCCGGGAGGCGATGCCGCCGAAGAAGTCGCCGGCCCCGTAGAAGAGCGACGAGGCGAATGCGAGCACGAACGCGACCGTCGTCGCGGAGCCTGGCGAGCTGGGCATTCCGGTGACCTCCGGGGAGTGACGTGGCGCGCATCCTCGGGGTTGGCCCCATCCACGGCAAGCGCCGCGCCCGTTCCGCTGGCGCTCCCCGCCCGGCTCGGGCATTCTCCCCGGCCTGCCATGGACACCCGACCCGACCTTTCCGTCGTCGTTCCCGCCTACAACGAGGTGGACAACCTCGCGCCCCTGTTCGCCGAGTTACGCACCGCGCTCGACGCGACCGGACGCACGTGGGAACTGGTCATGATCGACGACGGCAGCACCGACGGCACCGCGCAGGCGATGCAGGCCGAAGCCGGGCGCGATCCGCGCGTCGTGGCACTGCTGCTCGAGAAGAACGCGGGCCAGAGCGCCGCGCTCGCCGCCGGGCTCTCTCGCGCGCGCGGCGAGATCGTCGTGACGCTCGACGCCGACCTGCAGAACGATCCCGCCGACCTGCCGCGCGTGCTCGCCGCGCTCGAGCATGCCGACGTGGTGAGCGGCATCCGCGCCGACCGCCAGGACACCTGGGTGCGCCTCGTCTCGAGCCGCATCGCGAACACCGTCCGCCGGAACGTGCTCGGCGATCCGGTCACCGACATCGGCTGTTCGTTCAAGGCGTACCGCCGCGAGGTGCTCGTCGGACTGCCGATGTTCGTCGGCGTGCACCGCTTCCTGCCCGCGCTGTGCGTGTTCCGCGGCGCGCGTTTCACCGAGGTGAAGCTCTCTCACCGCGCCCGGCGCCACGGCGTGTCGAAGTACGGCGTCGGCAATCGGCTGTGGCGCGGCATCGCCGACCTGGTCGGCGTGCAGTGGCTGAAGACGCGCCTCGTGAAGTACCGGATCCGCGGCGACCGCTGAACGGAGCGCCCCGGCCGTGGCCTCGCGCACGGTCCGGACCCGCGATCACGCAACGTCCGGTCCGACGCGCGGGCGGCCAACGGGTGGCCGCTGGTCGGATGCCGTCCGGCCAGCCGTGCGCCATCGGGTCGCGCCGGGGGTGTGACAGGCGCGACGCCCGAGCCGTCGCGAGAGGCGCGGCCCCGCCTCGTGCGAAATGCCCAACTCGTTGCCCGAGTGGCCGTTTTGCCCCAAGCCCTCGTGATGGTGGGCATTTGTGTCGCACCCCCGCGACTTCTTGGCACCGGACGTGCAGAGCGTATCCGATGTCGCCGGCCTCGGAACCGGCGATGAAGTGACAACTGAATAGCTGTAGCAGCGCTGACCCCTCGGGGCAGCTTCGAACAAACCCCTCGGATTCGAAGATTGCCGTGAAGCGCTTCTTCAGGCCGTCCCACGTCGCATCGTGGGATCCCGCCCAAAGGCGCGCCGCGTGTGCGAGACGCTTCGTACGCGCACGAATCATCCTCTGGTTCGTGAGCCGCCACTTCACTGCACCCCTTCCGTATCTGCAGGGCCGCGTCCTTCGAACTCGCATGACCGATCCCCCTCGATCGTCATACGAACTCGGAGCGTCGCATCGGAATCCGGTTCACCGTGTTCGTCACTGATGCGTTCCGGCCCCCCTCGCTGGACTCGTCACGACGTGCACGACGCCGGATCCCGTATCCGCCGTCACCACGCGCGTGTCGCGTGTCCCCCTCGGCAGGCTTCACGCCGTGGTGAGGCGGAGACCCTGACCGTTCGAGCTGACACCGTTCGGCCCTCCGCTCCCGCCCCCCTCGCGAGAACGGTCCGACCGCACGGTGCCCCCTGTTCGCCGTGCCTGCTGGGTCGACCGTCCCCCTCGGCGGAAGACTCGGCGGCGCGGCGGCAATCGTCTCGCCATCATGCCGCGAGGTCCCCCTCGGCCGTGCGGCCTCCGCGAGGCGCTGCGAATCGCCGCCGTTCTCTCGCTCGCGTTCCCGACGCCCCTCGACGGGTTCACGACAGAAGCGGCGGCATTCGTTTATCCTGCGCGCGCTTCCCACCGCAGCTCCCCTTCGGAGGAATCGCATCGTGCGCGCATTCGTCGTCCCCGCGGCCCTGGCGGCCGCGCTGCTCTGCTGCGCGGTCACCGCGCAGGCGCAGGGCGTCACCGACAGCCCGCTGACGGGCTTCGACTTCTATTCGTCCACCGTGTTCCAGGAAGGCCAGACCTCGTTCTCGGGTCTCGGCGTCCGCGGCCGTCTTCAGCACTCGCGGCTCGTGAAGGAAGTCGACTTTCTTCCGACGGTCGAGTACTGGCAGACGAACGTGAGCGCGCTGGGCTTCCGCACCACGCGGCGCGACGCGACGCTCGGCGGCTTCGCGCGCTGGACGTTCCCGACCAGCCGCGCCTACCACCCCTATCTCGGCGCGGGCCTCGGCGTGCACTTCCTGCACAACGCGGTCGAGTCGCCGGAGATCTCGCGCGACAACGACGTCGTGCGCGGCGCGGTCTCTGCGCTCGCTGGGCTGTCGTTCGGCACCGATCAGCGCTTCGGCAACTTCTTCGAGCTCGAGTTCCACGACCTCACCGGCGAGCGCCAGCTGAAGTTCAACATGGGCATGAGCTGGAACATGCGCGTGACGCCCGCGGCGAACTGATCGGGCGCGGAGCATGCGAAAACGGCGGCGGGGCTGCGAAGCCCGGCCGCCGTTTCGTGTCGTGCGCGTGCGTCAGTACGAGAAACCGAGCAGGCCCGGATCCGGCATCATGTCCGGGCTCCACGCGTCCGGAAGCATGTCCACCTCGCACGGCTGCGGCACGACCGACTCGGTCGCGTTCTTCACGTCGGCCATCATCTGCGGCGCGTACGGGCAGAACGGCGTCGTGAGCATCATGCGGACGAGCGTCTTGCCGGGCAGGAAATGAATCTCACGGATGAGCCCGAGGTCGATCACCGAAAGCCCGATCTCGGGATCCATGACGGTCTCGAGCACCGAGCGTACGGCGAGTTCCTGCTGGCTCGGCATGCTGCTGAAGACCGGCGGGCCGGTCTGCGCGGCGGCGGGCGGAGCTTCGCCCGAGGCGGCAGGGGCGGCAGCGGCGGCAGCCGCCGGTGCCGTATCCGAAGGCCCTTCGTTCGCCGGCACCGCGGCCTCGGCCGGGTACGGCTGGCCCGTGTGCGGGTTGATCGCGCCGTCGTTCCTGGTTTCGTCACTCATGGTCAGGGGCACTCCACCTGGATGTCGTCGCCGGTCACTCGCACGGCGTACGTGGGAACCGGCGAGCTCGCCGGGAAGCGCACCACGCGTCCGGTGCGCACGTCGAACTGCGCGCCGTGGCGCGGGCACTCGATGACGCCGTTCGCGAGGCAGCCTTCGGCGACCGGGCCGCCGTCGTGCGTGCACACGTCCTCGATGGCGTAATACCCGTCGTCGAGATGGAACACGGCGACGAGCACGTCGTTCAGGCGCACGACCTTCACGCCGTTCGGCGCGATCTCGCCCACCTTCGCGACGGTCACGAACTCTCCGGCCGCGGGGCTCACGCTTCGTCCTCGTCTTCGCCGGGCCACTGGTTCACGCCGTAGATGCCGGCCTTCAGCGTCTTGAGCGCGAGCAGCGCGCACTTCAGGCGCACCGGCCCCAGCTCGATGCCGAGCATCTCGAGCATGTCCTCGCGCCCGAGCTTCTTGATGTCGTCCAGCTTCTTGCCCTCGACGAACTCGCACAGCATGGACGCGGCCGCCTGGCTGATCGAGCAGCCGTGGCCGCTGAACTTCACCTCGGCCAGCGTGTCGCCGTCGAGACGGAAGTCCATGCGGATGCGGTCGCCGCAGAGCGGATTGGCGTCCTCGAAGGACAGATCGGGATCGGTGATCGTGCCCTTGCAGCGCGGGTGCTGGTAGTGCTCGAGGATGTGTTCGCGGTACAGGTCGTCCATGTGCGGTCCCTAGCGGGCGAAGATCTTCCGCGCGCGATGCAGGCTCTCGACGAGCGCGTCCACTTCCTCGCGCAGCGAATAGCAGTGGAACGACGCGCGCGCCGACGCGGGAATGCCGAGCTGGTCGTGCAGCGGCATGGCGCAGTGGTGTCCCGCGCGTACGCAGATGCCGTCCGAGTCGAGCACCGTCGCGACGTCGTGAGGATGCACGTTCTCGAGCGTGAACGCGACCACGCCGCCGCGCTTGTCCGCGGCGGGCCCGAGCACGCGCAGCCCCGGGATCTCCGTCATGCGTTCGAGCGCGTACGCGGACAGGTCGCGGTCGTGCGCGAACACCGCGTCCATGCCGAGCTTTTCGAGATAGGCGATGGCGGCGCCGAGGCCGACGGCCTCCGCGATCGCCATGGTGCCGGCCTCGAACTTCCACGGCAGCTCGTTCCACTTGGACGACGTCAGGTGCACTTCGCGGATCATCTCGCCGCCGCCGAGGAACGGCGGCATGGCTTCGAGCAGTTCGCGGCGTCCCCACAGCATGCCGATGCCGGTGGGGCCGAGCATCTTGTGCGCGGTGCACGCGACGAAGTCGGCGCCGATCGCGCGCACGTCGAGCTTCATGTGCGCGGCGCTCTGGGAGGCGTCCACGAGCACGGTCGCGCCGTGCTCCTTGGCGATGCGCGTGATCTCGGCGGCCGGGTTCACCGTGCCGAGCACGTTGGACACGTGCACGAACGACACGAGCTTCACCTTGCCGTCCGCGAGCAGGCCCGGCAGCGCCGAAACGTCGAGCTGGCCGTCGCCCGTGAGCGGGATGAATCGCAGCTCGATCCCGCGCTCGGCGGCGAGGATGTGCCACGGCACGAGGTTCGAGTGGTGCTCCATCGGCGTGAGCACGATCGCGTCGCCGGCCTTCAGCTGCCAGCGGCCCCACGCGTACGCGACGAGGTTGATCGCCTCGGTGCTGTTCCGCGTGAAGATCACCTCGCGCGGGCTCGCCGCGTTCACGAACTTCGCGAACCGGCGGCGCGCGTCCTCGTACGCCGCGGTCGCCTCCTCGGCGATGCGATACACACCGCGGTGGATGTTCGCGTTGCAGGTCCGGTAGTAGCGGTCCATCGCGTCGAGCACCGCGAGCGGCTTCTGCGAAGTCGCGGCGCTGTCGAGGTAGATCAGGCGCTTCTCGCGCGGCGTGGAGATCAGCGGGAAGTCCGCGCGGATCGCCGCCGGGTCGAAGGCCGCGACCGGCGCGGCGGAGGTGTGCTCCGCCGCGCCCGCGAGGCCGGTGCGTGTGTCGGTCATGACGTCAGCCGATCTTCCGTTCGATCTCTTCGCGAAGCTGCTCACGGAGCGATTCGAGCGGAATGCGCTCGAGCACGGGCTCGAAGAACGCCTCGACGACGAGCCGCTCGGCTTCGACGCGGGGCAGGCCGCGCGCCATGAGGTAGAACAGGTGCTCCGGGTCCACGTGACCCAGCGTGGCGCCGTGCGTGCAGCGCACGTCGTTCGCGAGGATCTCGAGGCCCGGGATGCTGTCCGCGCGCGCCTGGTCCGACAGGAGCAGGTTGCGGTTCGCCTGGTACGCGTTCGTCTTCTGCGCGCCCTCGGCGACCTGGATGAGGCCCTGGTAGACGCTGCGGGCCTTGTCCTTCAGGCAGCCCTTGATGAGCAGGTCGCTCGTGCAGTTGGGCTTCAGGTGGCGCTGCAGCGTGTGCAGGTGGAAGTGCTGGCGCGAGTCCCCGAACATGAAGCCGTGCACGAACGCGTTCGCGCCTTCGCCGTCGAGGTTGTACCAGATGTTCGTCTTGCTCATCCGGCCGCCGACCATCACCTGGATCCACTGCAGCTCGGCGTCCTTCGCGAGCTGCGCGCGGCCGTTGCCGTAGTGATAGACGTTGCGGCTCCAGTCCTGGAGGCTCGCGAACGTCAGCTTGGCGCCCTGGCCGACGAACAGCTCGGTGCCGCCGAGGTACAGCGAAGCGCCTTCGGCGTTCTCGGAAAGCAGCTCGTCCACGACCGTGACCGAGCCGCCGTCACCGACGGCGATCACGGTGCGCGGCGCCGCGAGACGGCCCGCGCCGCTCAGGAACTGCATGAGGCGCACGGGAATCTCCGCGTGGACGCCCTTCGGCACCCACACGAACGCGCCGCCCTGGCGCAGCGCCTCGCCCACGGCCGTCCAGCGGTCGTAGTCGGTGGCGATGAGCGAGCCGAGCAGCGCCTGCACCTTGTCCGCGTGCTCGCGGATCGCGCGGTCCATCGAGCACACGATCACGCCCTGCTTCACGAGCGTCGGGTGCGTCTGCTCGTACACGACCTCGGAATCGGTCTGCGCGACGAGCGCGGTGTGGGCGCCCTCGCCCGCGAGCCGCGACAGCAGCATCACGGGCAGGTCGTCGATGTTGCGCGCCGGAGTGACGGCCGCGAACGGGTCGAGCGAGTCGAGCGACAGGCCGCCGAAGTCCGTGCGGCGCCACAGCTCTTCGTCNNNNCGAGCGCCCACGCCGGCTCGTGCTTCTGGGTCGCGCGCGTCTCGGCGGTCGCGAGCCAGCCCGCGAGCGCGTTGGAAGCGGGAGAAGTGACGGGAGTCGTGTTCATCCGACCGAGCCCTCCATCTGCAGCTGGATCAGCCGGTTCATCTCGACGGCGTACTCCATGGGAAGTTCCTTCACGACCGGCTCGATGAAGCCCGAGACGATCATCGCGGCGGCTTCCTCTTCGGGGATGCCGCGGCTGGTGAGGTAGAAGATCTGCTCGTCGCCGATCTTGGACACCGTCGCTTCGTGGCCGATCGAGACCTTGTCCTCCTCGATCTCCATGTACGGATACGTGTCCGAGCGCGAGTGCTCGTCGAGGATCAGCGCGTCGCAGTTCACCGTGGAACGGCAGTTCTCGGCGCCCTTCACGACCTTCACGAGGCCGCGGTAGCCGGCGCGCCCGCCGTCCTTGCTGATGGACTTGCTGATGATCTTGCTCGACGTGTTCGGCGCCATGTGCACGGCCTTCGCGCCGGCGTCCTGGTGCTGGCCCTTGCCCGCGAACGCGATCGAGAGCACTTCACCGTGGGCGCCCGGCTCCATCATGTAGATGGCCGGGTACTTCATGGTGAGCTTCGAGCCCAGGTTGCCGTCCACCCACTCCATCGTGGCGTCCTGGTACGCGACCGCACGCTTCGTGACGAGGTTGTAGACGTTGTTCGACCAGTTCTGGATCGTCGTGTAGCGGCAGCGGCCGCCCTTCTTCACGATGATCTCGACGACGGCCGAGTGCAGCGAGTCGCTCGAGTACGTCGGCGCGGTGCAGCCTTCGACGTAGTGCACGTACGCGCCTTCGTCCACGATGATGAGCGTGCGCTCGAACTGGCCCATGTCCTTCGTGTTGATGCGGAAGTAGGCCTGAAGCGGCACGTCGACCTTGACGCCCTTCGGCACGTAGATGAACGAGCCGCCGGACCACACGGCGCTGTTGAGCGCCGAGAACTTGTTGTCGCCCGACGGAATCACCGTGCCGAAGTACTGCTTGAACAGCTCGGGGTGATCCTTGAGGCCCTGGTCGCAGGACAGGAAGATCACGCCCTGCTTCTCGAGCGACTCCTTGATCTTGTGGTAGACGACTTCGGAGTCGTACTGCGCGCCGACGCCGGACAGGAACTTCTGCTCGGCCTCGGGGATCCCGAGACGGTCGAAGGTGCGCTTCATGTCGGCGGGCACGTCGTCCCACGACTTCGCCTCTTCGTTCGACGGCTTCACGTAGTAGTAGATGTCCTGGAAGTCGATCTCGCCGACGTTGCCGCCCCAGTTCGGCATGGGCTTCTTCTCGAACTGCTCGAGCGCCTTCAGGCGGTACTCGAGCATCCACTCGGGCTCGCCCTTCATGCGCGAGATCTCTTCGACGATCGTCCGGTCGAGGCCCTTGCGCGACTTGAACACGAAGGAGTCCGGCTCGTGGAAGCCGTACTTCTCCTCGTAGCTGTCGCGAAGGTCCATGTTGGCTTCGGTGCTCACTGCGCCACCTCCTCGCGGACCCAGTCGTAACCCTTCGCCTCGAGCTCGAGCGCCATTTCGGGACCGCCGCTCGTGACGATGCGTCCGTCCACCATGACGTGGACCTTGTGCGGCTTGATGTAGTTGAGGATGCGGTTGTAGTGCGTGATCACGAGCACGCCCATCTCCGGACCGGCGAGCGTGTTCACGCCCTCGGACACGATGCGCAGCGCGTCGATGTCGAGGCCGGAGTCGGTCTCGTCCATGATCGCGATCGTCGGCTTGAGCATCGCCATCTGGAGGATCTCGGCGCGCTTCTTCTCGCCGCCCGAGAAGCCGTCGTTCAGGTAACGCGTCGCGAACTTCTCGTCCATCTTGAGCACCGCCATCTGCTCGAGCATGAGCTTGCGGAACTCCTTCGGAGCGATGCCCTTCTTGGTGGGCATCTTGCCGTCCTCGCCCGCGGCCGGCGCGATGCGCGCGTTGATCGCGGCGCGCAGGAAGCTCGCGAACGTCAGGCCGGGAATGGCGACCGGGTACTGGAAGGCCATGAAGAGGCCGGCGCGCGCGCGCTCGTCCGTCTCCATCTCGAGGATGCTCTCGCCGCGGAACAGGATCTCGCCGCCCGTCACCTCGTACTTCGGGTGACCCATGAGCGTGTTCGCGAACGTGCTCTTGCCCGAGCCGTTCGGGCCCATGATGGCGTGGATCTCGCCCTTCGCGATCTCCAGCGACAGCCCCTTGAGGATTTCCTTGCCCTCCACGGAAACGTGGAGGTCGTTGACGATCAGTTCGGACGTCTGGCTCATGTCGTTCGTCACCCGTGCGCCGCTGCTTCGAGCGGAGCGGTCGATCGCGCTTCCGTGCCCGCGCCCCGTCCGGGGCGCCGCCGTGCGCGTGTGTGTGTGCCTAGGCCGAGAAGCTCTCGCCGCAAGCGCAGTTGTGCTTCACGTTCGGGTTGTTGAACTTGAAACCCGCGCCCATCAGTCCCTCGACGTAGTCGATCTCGGTGCCGCCGAGGAGCACCATGCTCTTGAGGTCCACGAACAGCTTCACGCCGTGCGTGTCGAGCGTGTCGTCGCCGTCCGTGCCGGTCTCGCAGAACTCCATGAAGTACGAGTTGCCCGAGCAGCCGCCGCCCCGCACGCCGATCCGCAGCCCGGATTCCGGGGTGCCACGCTGCGTGAGAAGCTCCTTCACTTTTTCCGCGGCCGCGGGAGTCATCGTGATCATGTGCCTCGTGCTCCTTTCGTGGTGACGGTTCGCGCGGGTCCCTGGGGCCCGCGCCGTTCTATGAAGTGGAAATGTCCTCGACCCGGACGAACGCGGGGCGCGACGTCTTGCGCGCGTTCTCGGGGCTGGTCTTGATGCCGGCGACGAGCGGGGGCGGCGACTTCACGCCGTGGTCCTGTGCGCAGTTCACGCATTCGTGCACCGGCCCGGGCGCCGCGCAGTTCTCGCACGTCGCCAGGTAACGCAGTCCTTCTTCCAGCTCGCGCTCGAGCTGCTGGTGGCGCCGGATCAGGTCCCGCGTCTCCTCGAGCTTGCGGACGAACAGCTCGCGCAGGTTGGTCATGGCCGAGGCGCCCTCGTCGGCGCTCCACCAGTTCTGCAGCACCTCGCGCATCTCCTGCAGCGAGAAGCCGAGGCCGTGCAGCGAATCGATCCAGCGCACGCGGTCCACCGCCGAGTGGTCGTAGAGCCGGAAGCCGCCGCTCGACCGGGTGGCCGGGCGGAGCAGCCCCAGTTCCTCGTACAGATGAATCGCGCGCACGGTCTTGCCCGTCGCCTTGGCGATGTCGCCGACGCGAAGGAGCGTGGAGTTCGGGGTGGCCGGCCGGGCCGGAGCCTGCGAAGGAAGAGAAGAGGAAGTCATACCCTTACGCTAGCGTTAGAGTGAGGCCGCAAGGTATGGGTTCGAATGAACTTGGTCAATGTCCAAGGGGCGCTGGTCGCCAAAGTTGACCTCGCTATTGCACTGAGGGACCGAAGTGCCTAGCGTGGCCGCGGCGACAACTCCGCAAACCGTTGCGGCACCGACATTCGACCCTCACCGAGGTCCTCATGGCGACCCCTGAAACCTCCACCCCCGCCGCCGAAAATGGCGGGCTCCCGTACCTGCCGCCTCTCCCGCCCGACGCCACGCCCGAGCAGAAGGACCTGAACTGGTACACCCACGCCTACCAGGGTGACCGGATGCCGCAGCTGACCGTCCGCGCGGTGCTCATGGGCGGCATCCTCGGCATGCTGATGTCGGTCTCGAACCTCTATACCACCCTCAAGGTGGGCTGGTCGTTCGGCGTCGCCATCACGTCCTGCGTGATCTCGTACGTGCTCTGGAACGCGTTCCGGACGCTGACGGCCGGCAGGCTCTCCCAGATGTCGCTGCTCGAGACGAACTGCATGCAGTCCACGGCCTCGGCGGCCGGGTACTCGACCGGCGCCACGATCGCGACGGCCTTCGGCGCGCTGCTCCTGCTCGACCCGCAGCACCGCCACCAGCCGTGGCTGGTCGTCGCCTCGTTCACGCTCGCCACCGGCGCGATGGGCGTGTTCCTCGCGATCCCGATGAAGCGGCAGATGATCAACCACGAACAGCTGCCCTTCCCCTCCGGCATCGCCGCCGCGACCACCCTGCAGTCGCTCTACAGCAAGAGCGGCGAGGCGCTGCAGAAGGCGTACTCACTCGTCGCGTCGCTCGCGATCGGCGCCCTGGTCGGCGTCATGAACACCGCCGAGGACCAGTTCGTCGCGCTGGGCCGGTTCTTCGAGTTCATGCGAGCGCGGGCGTTCAACGTGCACCTGCCCGAACAGATCCCGGCCGCGGGCTTCTCGCTCGTCGGCGGCAAGCCGCTCGTCGGCTTCGGCTTCGAGCCGAGCGTGCTGCTCATCGCCGCCGGCCAGATCGTCGGCCTGCGCGTGTCGCTGTCCATGCTCGCGGCGTCGTCGCTGCTCTACTTCTTCGTCGCCCCGTGGCTGTACTCGCTCGACGCGGCGCAGGCCGGCGTCGCGAACGCCGTCGTGAACCTGCCCGCCGTCGGCGGCGGCACGCTGTTCCACCCCGTGCGCTGGGCGCTGTGGGGCGGCACCTCATGGTGTTCGCCTCGCTCACCTCGCTCGCGCTGCAGTGGAAGACGGTCGCGAGATCGTTCACCTCGCTCAAGCAGGCGAAGAGCGCCGCCACCGGCGCCGATGCCGACATCGAAGCGAAGATGGCGGCGATCGAAGTGCCGAACTCGTGGCTGATCGCCGGCTTCATCCCGATCAGCATCGCCATGCTCGCCGTGCAGATGCTCGCGTTCCAGATCCACTGGTGGGCCGGCCTCGTCGCGATCGCGATGTCGTTCGTGCTGACGCTCGTGGCCTGCCGCGCGACCGGCGAGACCGACACGACCCCGGTCGGCGCGATGGGCAAGGTCATGCAGCTGATCTTCGCGCTCATCTCGCCCGGCAACGTGACACACAACCTCATGTCGGCCGGCGTCGGCGCGAACAGCGCCTCGAGCTCCGCCGACCTGCTCACCGACCTCAAGAGCGGCTACCTGCTGGGCGCGAACCCGCGCAAGCAGTTCATCGCGCAGTTCATCGGCATCTTCTTCGGCACGCTCGCCGTGGTGCCGGCGTGGTACCTGATGATCCCGAACGACGCGGCGCTCGAGAAGTTCCCGCTGCCCGCGACGCGCACGTGGGAAGCGGTCGCGCGCGTGCTCTCGAACGGCATCGACAGCCTGCCGGTGTCGGCGCGCTGGGCCATCCTCATCGGCTCGCTGATCGGCGTGCTGCTGCCCGTGCTCGAGAAGAGCTTCCCCAAGGCGAAGCAGTGGCTGCCGTCCGCCATGGGCCTCGGCCTCGGCTGGGTGGTGTTCTTCAGCAACGCGCTCGCGTTCACGATCGGCGCGACGATCGCGTGGGTGTGGAGCCTCGTCCACAAGAAGAGCCAGGACACGTTCAACGTGCCCATCGCGTCGGGCCTCGTGGCCGGCGAGTCCATCATGAAGGCGCTGCTCGCCATGTTGGCGACGGCGCTGGGGCTGCTCGCGAACAAGTAGCGGAACCGATACCCGAAAACGAAGGCCGTCCGGCGGAACTGCGCCGGACGGCCTTCTCATGGACGCCCGCGTGGTTGGCGAGCCACCGCGAACGGTATCGCTCACGCAGCCCGCCTGCCTCGCCTATCGCAGCGCGTCGAGCTTCTGCTTCAGGCGAGACGACAGGTCGCCGTTCGCGTACCACGTGATCGCCGGGTTCCGGTGGAACTCGCTCGCGAACGCCCCGATCCAATGCTCATACGGGGTCGTCCGGATGGTCACGAAGTCCGTCCACGGCGCGGCATCGCCCTCGGGCTCCGTCGAGAACTGGCCGTAGAGGAATTCGCGCGGCTCGCCACCGGGAGCCGGCACGCGGCCCACTCGCACGTCGCGAAACCGCGCCGGATCCGGCGGCCGGTGCTCGTGGAAGTCGGTCGCGGCCGTAGCGAGCAGGAACTGCACGGTCGAATCAGGAGCGGCCTGATCGTCGCCGACCGCAGCGGTCGAGTCGTGAATCGGCAGCGCTTGTCCCTGCCGCTCGGCCGGTCCGCGGGCGCAGCCGGACAGCACCAACGTGACGAGAAGGACTGCAAGAACTCGCACGATTCCTCCGGGGAAAACTGCACGACGCGCTTGCCGTGCACGACCTCGCCCGCATCGAGTCCGCGGGCGGGGTTCCTACTGCAGGATCAAGATGTCGATCCGCCGGTTCTTCGCCTTGCCGGCCGGCGTGTTGTTCGGGGCGATGGGCTTCTCGGCGCCGTAGCCGATCGAGCGGATGTGGTCGGCGGGAATCGCGAGCGCCTGCCGCAGGTACTGCATGACGGCGAACGCGCGCTTGTCCGACAGCTGCTGGTTCGCGGTGCCGTCGCCGGTCATGTCGGTGTGGCCCTCGACCACATAGCTCGAGTTCGGGAACAACTTGAGGATCTCCTGCACCTTGCCGAGCAGCGGCATGTGCGCATCCTTCAGGTCGGCCTTGCCCGCGTCGAACGACAGGCCGCTCAGGCGCAGCACGACGTCGCCGGTCGAGTTCACCAGGACCTCGCCCTCCGACGGGTTGAGCATCGTGCGCGCCTTCGCGAGGCGCTCGTCCTTCGCCTGGCGCGCCTGCAGCTCGGCGGCCGTCTGCTGCTGCGTCGCCGACAGCTCGGCGATGCGCGCGTCGGCGGCCTTGAGCCGCTCGTCGAGCGTCGCGCGCTCGGCGAGCAGTTCGGTCGCGCGCTGGTCGAGCTGCTGGAGCAGCGCGCCGGGATCGGTCTGCGTGCTCGTCACCGAGAGCCGGCCGAGCACGCCCTGCAGGCCGCGGCCGACGTCCTCGCGCATCTTCTCCATGTCGGAACGCAGCATGGCGGTCGCGGCGTCGCGTTCGCCCTGCGTGCGCGCCGCTTCGCCGCGCGCCTGCGAGCTTTCGCCCTGAAGCCGCGCGTGCTCGCCCTGCATGCGCGCGACGCCCGCGAGCACGGAGTCGGCCGCCGCGATCGGGCCGTTGTCGAACGGCAGCGTCTCCCAGCCCATCGCCTTGCCGATCCGGTTCATCTGGATCTCGTACAGCAGCATGAGCTTTTCCCACGCCTGGTCGTTGCGGTTCAGCGAACGCACGGACATGGCGATGTTCGACGCGTGGCGCGCCTCGTACTCGGCGCGCGCCGCCTGCTGCACGGCGGTCGTGCGGTTGTAGCGATCCTTGGTCAGCAGGTCGGCCGCGGCCTTGCGCGCCGCGCGCGCGGCGTCGAGCGTGGAAGGCGCGTACTGCTGCGCCTCGTCGGCCAGCGCCGTCGCGATCAGCTTGTCGGCGGTGCCCATCACCGTCACGCGAATGGCGCCGTCCTCGGCGACGTCGAACAACGGCGCGGCCTCGGCCGCCTTCTTGATGCCGCCCTTCACATCGCCGCTCTCGACCTTCGCGGTCGCCTCGAGGAACTTGTCCTCGGCGGCCTTCCACATCTCGGGGACGAGCGTCGGCGCCTTCGCGGCCTGCGCCTTGCGGCGCGGCTCGAGGTGCTCCTTCAGCGACAGCTTGCACACTTCCGCCGCCTTGATCGCGTTCTCCACGTACTCGCGCGCCTCGGCGACCATGCGATCGGCGTCGTTCTGGCGCCCGCCCTGGTCGAGCACCGCCTTCGCGGTCACGAGCACGTCGGTCGCGCGCTGCCACGCCTTCGGCGCGAACACGTGCACCTCGGACGCCTTGCTCGTGTCCATGAGCTGGATGAGCGAGTCGTACTTCGTGCGGTCCGAGGGCGTCGCGGCCCGCGCGGGCGCCACGGCGCTCACGGCGGCGGTCACGCCGAGCAGCAATGCGCAGGCGAAGCGCGCGAGACGTGTGGCGAAGGGACTCGTGGGACGGAGTGCGAACGAGGCGGGCATGCCGGAATCCTCCCGGGAAGGGGATCGGGAATTGGCGGGGGAACGCTTCGCGATGCGCGGCAGAGTAGCCATGGCGGCGCATGCGGAACAAGCGTTCGTATGCGCGTTCGAACGCGACCGCTCAGGCACCCGCAGCGGGCCTGAACTTCTCGACGTAGTCCTGCATGGCGGTCTCCATGCCGACGTCGCGCCGTGCGCGCTCGGACAGGAACCACTTGTGCTCGAGCACCTGGCAGTACAGCTCCGTCGCTTCGATCTCGGGCCCGAGAAGCGGCGCGAGCGCCTTCATCGCGGGCTCCCAGCGCTCGCGCTGCCAGTGGAATGCGGCGACCGACAGCGGCACGCTGCGGTTGTCGCGCTGCGCGAGCGTGGCCTTGAGCTCGAGCACTTCGTTGAGCATGCGCTCGGCCTGCTTCTCCTCCGCCACGAGCCCCGTGAGGTTGTGGAACTGGTGCCGGTGATAGTCGCGGTCGGTGACGATCGTGCGCATGCGCAGGCGGTCGCCCTCGCCCGTGGACTCGAGCTCGATCTCGCCCACCGAAAAGCCGAGCGCGTTGAGCTTGCGGATGCGGTCCTGGATGCGCCAGCGCTCGTCCGGCGCGAACACTTCCTCGCGGTTGACCTCCGCCCACAGCGCCTCGTAGCGCTGGCGGATGTGCGTGCCGGTCTCGTACGCGTCGAGCGACCCCGGCAGTTCGGCGAACACCTCGAGATCGGCGAGATCGCCGGTGATGTTCTCCTCGAGGATGAGCAGGTCCTGCCGCCGCGCGCCGTTGCCGAGCGTGTCGTGGTGCTCGGTCGTCTCGGCGTCCACGAGGTACGCCTGCAGCTCGCCGGCGTCGCGGCGGAAGAGCGTGTTCGAGAGCGAACAGTCGCCCCAGTAGAAGCCCGCCAGGTGCAGCCGCACGAGCAGGCCCGCCATCGCGTCGAGCAGCCGCTCGCGGTAGCGCGCGAGTCCGGGGTTCTGGAACAACGTGCGGTACGGCAGCGACGCGTCGAGGAAGCGCGTGACGAGCGCCGCGCGCACTTCACCGCCCGCGTGCCGCATGCGGGCGTGCCCGGCCGCGTACACCGACGGCATGCGACGCTCCTCGAGCTTCATGAGCATGTCGTACTCGTGCTCGGCGAGTCCTTCGGGCAGCTCCTTGAGCGCGTACACCGCGGAGCCGTACGCCACGAACACGACGTCGTGACGCGACAAGCCGCGCTGCAGCTCGACGAGCCGCTCGCAGCGTCCGCTCCACTCGCGCATCGGGTACTGCCACGGCAGGTCGAGGAAGTCCGGGTGCCCCGGGCGCACCTGCATCGAGAGGAGTCCCAGCCGTGAGTCGGTCATGCGTCCTTCCACTTCAGGTGCACGCCGCGCTTCGCGAGCGCGCCGAGCAGGAAGTCGTGGGCCTTCGCGTCGCGTCCGACGTGCTCGAGCATGCGCACGCCTTTCTCCGGCAGGCCGCCGTCCGCGAGCAGCTGCGCGGTGACCGACGTCGTGAGCGCGGTGGTGCGCGCCATGGCGGTGAGCCCCGTCGCGGCGTCGTAGCGGTCCACGAGCGTCGCGCTCGAGACGCGCCCGGACTTCCAGCGTGCCTGCACGACCATCGCGACGAGGTCGTCCTCGGGCTTGGCCACGCATTGCTCGCGCATCGCCTGCAGGAAATGGCCCGACGCCACGAGTGGACGGATCGCCGCCACGTGCCCCGGCCAGCGCAGCGTGCGCTCGGACATGTTCGGCACCTCGGGCATGGTCTCGAGCAGCGTGCGCAGACCGTCGGACAGGAACGACTCCATCTCGCCCGCGCCCTCGACGTGCACGCGCTTGAGGTCCGAGAACACGGGCACGGCCGTCGGGCGCCCGTCGCGCATCACGCGCGCGTCGCGCACGTACTCCTCGAGCAGGTCCTCGACCGACCACGTGACCACGTAGCCGTACGGCCGTGACGGATCCTGCGCCACACCACCGACCGAGATGTCGAGTTCGTCGAGCGGTCCCTGCGCGCCAGCGTGCCCGCAGCACAGGTGCGACAGCCCGGGTGCGAGCCCGCAGTCGGGCACGATCGTCACACCGGCCGCGCGCGCTTCCGCATGCAGCGTCAGCGGGCTCTCGGCCGAAAAGCTGACGTCGGCGAGCGGGCGCTTGGCCGCGGTCGCCGCCTGCATGGCGCCGTAGCCGAACTTGCTCGGCAGCGCGCCCACGCCCATGTCGTGCGCGTGCAGCAACCGCGCGATCGCCTCGGCGGACGACAGGTCGGCCTCGACCGCGCTCAGGTTGGGAAACGCGGGCAGCTTCGGCGGGCGCAGGTCCGCGACCGTGATCCGGTCGGCGGGGCGTGAGGCGGCGAGATCGGCCGCGATGACGCGGCCCTGCTGGCCACCACCGAGCACGAGGATGTTCATGACGACCTCCGGACGAGTGGAAAATCCCGGTCAGCATAGAATGCGCGAGCCGTGTTCCGCACGTCCCGCCGTTTCCCCTCCACCCGGGAGCCGACATGAGCAAGGTGTTTCCCGAGATCACGCCCGATCTGCGCGAATGGATCGAACGCCAGCCGATGTTCTTCGTCGCCACCGCGCCACTCGCCGCCGACGGCCTGCTCAACTGCTCGCCCAAGGGTCTCGGCGGGCTCACCGTGCTCGACCCGCTCACGGTCGGCTACGTGGACTTCACCGGCAGTGGCGTCGAGACCATCGCGCACGTGCGTGAGAACGGCCGCATCGTGCTCATGCTGTGTGCGTTCTCCGGCGCGCCGCGCATCGTGCGGCTGTACGGCCGCGGCGAGGTGGTGACGCCGCGCTCGCCCAGGTGGGCCGATCTTTCGGAGCGCTTCGAGGTCGGGCCGGGCGCACGTGCGATCGTGCTCGCGCACCTCACGCGCATCGCCGACTCGTGCGGCTGGGGCGTGCCGGTGTTCGAGGAGCAGACGAGCGACCGCGACACGCTGCGGCGCTGGGCGGAGTCGAAGGGCGAGGACGGCGTGAAGGCGTATCGCGCCGAGAAGAACCGCGTGTCCCTCGACGGACTGCCCGGCGTCGACGCCGAGTAGGGCGGCGCCGTCAGCGCGAACGCGCGTCGCGCTCCATGCGCGCGACGATGCCGTAGAAGACGCGCGCGTTGAGCAGCGCCGCCGCCACGGTGAGCGTCACGCCCAGCGCGCGCAGCGCGGCGACGGGCAGTGAAGGCCCGATCGCCTGCGCGAGGTTCGCGAGCAGGCCCGACCACGGCGCCGTGAGCACGGTCACCGCCACGGCGCCCAGCCCGTGCTCGCCGCGCGCGACTTCGACGAACGTGAGCACGAGCGCGAGCCCCACGAGCGCCAGGTAGACGGTCGCGACGCGCTTGCCCCAACCGCTGCCGGCGGGCGTGGGCGCGAGGGTTTCGGGCGCGGGCTTCGGGCTGGATTCGGTCACGGAGGCGGGGGGCTCCCAGTCGGGTCCGGAGGTGAAACGGGGCGCGACCCTATCAGATGGCCCGGCCTCGGACACTTTCCTGACGTGTGTTCTCGCACATTCTTCGCATCATGTTCAAAACCTCTGCATCTATTGCGCAGGTTCCGGTACGGCAAGTGCCCGAGCCGCCCCACGGCCGCGCGAGTGCGCGGCGAGCCCACGCCTCGTACAGGAGGAACTTCCCATGAAGCGCATCATCTTCGCGGCCCTCGTCGCGCTCTCCGCCGCCACGCTCACCAGCTGCTCCAAGGACGCGGCGAACCCCGTCGCCCCCGTCGTCGGCGAGTCGTCCGTGCGCGACACGGACCTGTTCAGCAAGGACCGCGCGCGCGCGGAAGCTGGTCCCATGACCGGCAATACGCTCGGCTTCGGCGTCTCGCGCATCCTCTTCGTGCACGCCTCGCCCGACGCGCCGGCCGTGGACATCAATCTCGGCATCCAGCCCGTCGCCCGCGACCTCGTCTTCGCGAACAACACGCCCTACCGCTACACGTGGTCCGGCACCCGCAAGGTGCTCGTGAACGTCGCCAACACGGCCACGAACGTGATCAACGCGACCGCGACGCTGTCGCCGCGCACGTTCTACTCGGTGTTCGCGACGGGAACGGTCGCCGACCTCAAGCCGCTCGTGCTCGTGGACGACCTCCGCGCTCCGGCCATGGGCAAGGCGCACGTCCGCTTCGTGCACCTGTCGCCGAACGCGCCCGCCGTGGACGTCGCCGTCGCCGGCGGCGGCCCCGTGGTCTTCGGCAACAAGGCGTTCCGCGAGTACACGGCGTTCACGCCGCTGCCCGCGGGCACGTACGACCTCGAGGTCCGCGTGGCGGGCACGAACACGGTCGCGCTCCCGCTTCCGGGCGTGACGCTTCAGCCCGGCAAGATCTACACGGTGTACGCCAAGGGCCTCCTCGGCGGCACCGGCGCCCAGGCGCTCGGCGCCGGCGTGATCGTGAACTCCGATCTGGCGCGCACGTGGTCGCTGTTCTCGGGATCGCGCGCTCCGATCGACCTGCAGGCGAACTGACCCGCCGTTCCGTGGTACGCGAGCGAGGGAGGAGCGGACGAACGTCCACTCCTCCCTCTTCGCTCGCGGTGAAGCGCTCGCGGGAGTGACGGCGCGAGCGTTCCGTGCTTGACGCCCCGCGCGCCGCGCTCCCATCCTGCCGCCCATGCTCAACTGGATCTGGACCGCGCTCTTCCTGATCGCGTTCGTCACCGCCGCGATCGCCGCCACCGTCGGCGGCAAGCCCGACGTGCTCAAGGACGTCGTCGCCTCGCTGTTCGACTCGTCCAAGACCGCCTTCGAGATCTCGATCGGGCTCACCGGCGTCATGTCGCTGTGGCTCGGCTTCATGAAGATCGCCGAGAAGGGCGGCGTCACCGAACTCATCGCGCGCCTCGTCGGCCCGCTGTTCGCGCGGCTCTTCCCCGGCATTCCCGCGGACACCCGGCCTCGGGCGCGATCGTGATGAACCGTTCGGCCAACATGCTCGGGCTCGACAACGCCGCGACGCCGCTCGGCCTGGCCGGCGCTGAAGGAGCTGCAGTCGCTCAACAAGACGCCGGACACCGCGAGCGACGAGATGATCCTGTTCATGGTCATGAACGCGTCGTCGGTGACGCTCGTGCCCATCTCGATCATGACGTTCCGCGCGCAGCTCGGCGCCGCGAACCCGGCCGACGTGTTCGTGCCGATCCTGATCGCGACCTACATCGCCGACCTGATCGGCCTGCTCATCGTGGCCACCGTGCAGCGCATCAACCTCTTCAACGGCGTCGTGCTCGGCTGGCTCGGCGGCCTCACCGCCGTGATGGCCGCGCTCGTCTGGCACTTCTCGCATCTCGACGCCGCCTCGGTCGCGTCCCAGTCGGGCATCCTTGCGAACGTCATCCTGATCGGGCTCATCAGCTCGTTCCTCGTGGCGGGCGCGCTCAAGAAGATCCCGCTCTACGAAGTGTTCATCGAGGGTGCGAAGGAAGGCTTCCAGGTCGCGATCGGCATCGTGCCCTACCTGGTCGCCATTCTCGTCGCCGTGGGCGCGCTGCGCGCGAGCGGCGCGCTCGACGCGCTGCTCGGCGCGATCCACGCGGGCGTCGGCCAGCTGTCCATGGACGCGCGCTGGGTGGACGCGCTGCCGACCGCGCTCATCAAGCCGTTCTCGGGCGGCGGCGCGCGCGGCATGATGGTCGAGACCATGAAGACCATGGGCGCCGACTCGTTCGCGGGCCGCCTGAGCTGCGTGATCCAGGGCAGCACCGAGACGACGTTCTACGTGCTCGCCGTGTACTTCGGCTCCGTGGGCGTCAAGAAGACGCGCCACGCGCTCGCGTGCGCGCTCGCCGCGGAGTTCGCGGGCGTGCTGGCGGCGATCGGGGTCACCTACCTGTTTTTCGGATGACGGCAGGAGCCGCGGCCGCTGGCCGCGTGCCGGCGGCCGCGCGCGTCAGTCGCGCCGCAGCTCGACCAGCTTCGCCGACGGCGCCAACGCGCCCGCGCCTTCCCACAGCTCGTGCACGACGTCGTCGCCGTCGAGCCAGAGCGTGAGTTCGCCGGCGTCCGGCGTCGCGGGATCGGTCCACTCGACGCGCTGGAGCGCGCGCGGTCCTTCGCACGTCTCGCGCGTCTCGGCCGCGCCGCAGCGAATGGTGTGCTGCCCGGGCTCGACCATCATCCACGGCGGCCCCACGACGAGCGCGGGGAACGCGTGCTCGGCGCCGGGCGCGAGCGCGAACCGGCGCAGCACCCACGATTGCAGCACGGGCGAGCCGAAGACGACGTGCGCGCGCGAGGGGTAGTCGCCCTCCTGCGTGCGCGCGTTGCCGCCGTACTCGAGCTGCACGGTCCAGCGCTGCGCGTCGAGCGTTCCGCCGGCCGCGTGCTTCGCGTGCACGCGCATCGCGCCCACCTGCCAGCGCACCTCGAGCGCGGTCACGCGCTGCGACTCGTCGCACGCCGCGCTCCACTCGATCACGCCCGGCATCGGGTGCGGCGCGTGCGTCTCCTGCCGCCCGGACGCCCGCTCGGCGCCGGAGGGGTCGCGCTCGACGCGCCACGTCTCGCGGCCGCATGGCTGCGCGGCGAAAAGGAGGTCGTGCGTTCCGGCGATCGTCATGCGCGTCCTTTCGCGCGCGCCCACTTCTTCAGCGCCGCGAACAGCGCCGGCATGTGCGTCCATGCGTACTCGCGCTTCATCGCCGCGAGGCGCGACAGCGGCACCCACTCGGCGCTCGCCGCGTCGTCGGCGCCCACGGGCACGCCGCGGCGCCACTTCCCGACGAAGTACCAGTTCATCGTCGGGAACTTGCCGAAGCCCGGCAGGTCGTACGTGTCCCACCAGAACCCGAGCGGCTCGAGCGCGTCGACCGTCAGGCCGGTTTCCTCGCGCAGTTCGCGCCGCGCGGCGCCCTCGATGCTCTCGCCCGCGTCCATGAACCCGCCGGGCACGTCGAGGCAGCCGAGGCGCGGTGTGTGGCCGCGCCGCAGCAGCAGCACGTCGCCGCCTTTCACGACCAGCACGCCCGCGGCGGGACGCGGATAGTCGTAGAGCAGGTAGCGGCAGCGCGGGCACGCGATCGTGCGCGGGCGCTTCTTGGTGGCGGGTACGCGCCGCACGGGGCGGCCGCAGCGCACGCAGGGAAACGTCGGGCTCTTCGCACGTGCGGCGGTCACGGCGCCTCCAGCGTGATGACGGCGGGCAGCGGCACGTTGGCGCCGGGCGCGGTGCTCGCGCCCATGCCGTCCCACGGGCCGAAGCTCGCGTAGCGGAAATTGCGCGTCTCGACGACCAGCTCGGCTTCGAGCCCGCCGTCCATGGACATCGCGTGCGTGAGCCGCAACGGCGACTTGCGCAGCAGCGCGGCGAAGTCGGCGATCGTGTAGCCGCCCTCGGTCACGATCACCACGAGGCGGCCCTTCTCGTCCTCGGCGACCGCCGTGCGCTGCGCGATCTTGTTCGAGCGCCGCACGCGCACACCGCCCGCGCGGTCGAACAACATGAACGACTGCGCGACCTGGCTCCAGCCCTCGTCGCGCAGCAGCGGCGTGGTCGCGAGGTCCAGCACGCGCGCGTCGAGCCGGCCGTCCTTCACGCGGCCCACGAGCGCGCCCTGGAACTCGGGATGGCGCCGCGACGACACCGTGTCGCCGTCGCTCACGAGCAGCCCCATGTAGCGCCAGTCCGGGTAGTACTGCCCCGCGTTGAACACCGCGATGGCGCGCGTCGCCTGGTGCCAGCCGAGGATGCTCGGCGGCCGTTCCACGCCCGAGCGCGACCAGTGGCGCACGCGCAGCTTCACGCGCGCGGGATCGCAGCGCAGCACCGCGATGGACGACGAGCCGAAGCGGCACCACGGGTCGCCCGCGAACGTCGAGAACTCGACGCCGGGACGCAGGTCGTGCCAGCGCGGCCCGCGCGTGCCCTGCCACAGCACGAACGCCGTGACGCCCACCACCACGGGCAGGAGCCAGCGGGCGTGCAGGACGCGCTTCATGCCCGCCGCCTACGCCGTACCGGCGTGGCGCTGGCGGGCCTCCTGCACCAGCAGCAGCTCGCGGATGTTCTCGAGCGTGAGCAGGCCGACGAGGCGGCCGCGCATCATCACCGGCAGCGCGCTCTGGCGTGCGGCGCTCATGCGCTGCAGTGCGGCGTCGAGCGGCATGCTCGCCTCGATCGGCGACACGTCGAGCCGCACGAGGCGCCCGACCGGCGAGTCCGGCCCTTCGGTGCGCATGCCGCGGAGCAGGTCGTCGCGCGAAAGCATGCCGAGGAACTGGCCGTCCTCGAGCACCGGGAAGTCCTTCTGCTCGCCCGCGAGCAGCAGGTCCACCGCATGCGACAGCTCGTGGCGCGTCTCGAGGCTCAGGAACGCCGTGACCATCGCGGCGCTCACGGGCATGCCGGTGAGCGAGCTGCGGGTCTGCACGAGCGCGCGCTCCTCGCGCGCGGTGAGGAACACGAACAGCGCGATCGCCACGAGCGCGAGGTTCTGGGTCACGACGGTGCCGACGACCGCGAACACGACCGCGAAGCCCTGTCCGACGAGCGAGGCGTACCGCGTCGCGCGCGCGAACGGCATCATCATGGCGAGCACGGCGCGCAGCACGCGGCCGCCGTCCATGGGGAACGCGGGCACGAGGTTGAAGAAGAACATCACCACGTTCACGTAGAACAGGAACTCGAGCGCGTGACCGGCGAGCGCGGCTTCGGTGATCGCTTCCCACGATTCGTGGCGCTGCAGCAGGAAGATGCCGACGAGCGTGGCGAGCACGACGTTCACCGCGGGCCCCGCGAGCGCGACGAGCATCTCGTGCAGCGGCCGCTCGGGCATGCGCTCGAGCCGCGCGATGCCGCCGATGCCCGTCAGCACGATCTCGCGCGTGTTCACCCCGAACCGCCGCGCCATGAGCGCGTGCCCGAGTTCGTGCAGGAGCACGCACCCGAACAGCAGCAGCACGTCACCGACGACCGTGAGCACCTCGGTGACGTTCGCGGCGCGCGACATGGCGACGTACGCGAGCAGCAGCAGCAGGAAGGTGACGTGGAGCTCGATCCGGATGCCCAGAACCGAGCCCAGGCGAAGCGACCAGCGCATGCGGAAGTCTTCCTCCGGGGATGGGCCGGCAGTTTCGCACAGGGACGGGCGAACCCGAAAACGCCGGGCCGTTCCGGCGCGGTCAGCTCTCGCGCAGGCGATACCCCACGCCGGGCTCGCTCACGAGCCAGCGGGGGCGCGGCGGGTCGGGCTCGAGCTTCTGGCGCAGTTGCGCCATGTAGACGCGGATGTAGTGGTGCTGCCCCGCGGCCTGCGGCCCCCACACCTCGCGCAGGATCTGGTCGTGCGTGAGCACGCGCCCGGCGTGCCGCGCGAGCACGGCGAGCAGCCGGTACTCGATCGGCGTGAGCCGCACGTCCCGCCCGCCCACCGAGACGCGGCGCACACCGAGGTCCACGCGCAGGTCCTCGACCTGGACGACGCTCGCCTCGGCCCCGTCGCGCGTGCGGTCGTGGTGACGCAGCGCCGCGCGCACGCGCGCGAGCAGCTCTCCCATCGCGAACGGCTTGGTCACGTAGTCGTCGGCGCCGGAGTCGAGCGCGCGGATCTTGTCCTGCTCCTGCCCGCGCGCGGACAGCACGAGGATCGGGAGCTGCGTCCACTCGCGCAGGCGCTTCACGACCTCGAAGCCGTCCATGTCGGGAAGCCCGAGATCGAGCAGCACGACGTCCGGCGCGCGCGTCGAGGCCTCGCGCAGCGCGTCGGCGCCGGTGCCCGCCTCGACCAGGCGGTAGCCCGCGCTCTCGAGCCCCGCGCGCAGGAACCGCCGGATCGGCACGTCGTCGTCCACCACGAGCACCAGCGCCGCGTTCGTCTCGCTCACGTCGTCTCCCGCTCCACTGCGTCCTCCGCGTCGAGGGTGCGATCCACTTCGGGCGCCGTTTCGGGCAGCGGCATCCGGATCAGGAAGCGCGCGCCCCCGCCGTCGCGGTTGCCCGCCACGATACGGCCGCCGTGCGCTTCCACGATACCGCGGCAGATGGTCAGTCCCAGCCCCGCGCCGCGGCGGTCGCGCCCGGCGCCGCCGCGGTAGAACTTGTCGAACACGCGCTCGGCCTCGCCGGGTGCGAGCCCCGGGCCGTCGTCGCAGACTTCGATCTCGAGCGCGTCCCCCGCGACACGCAGGGCGACGGAGACGTGGCCCTCGGGTGCGCACGCCTGCAGCGCGTTCTCGACCAGGTTGTGCACGGCCTGTCCCATGAGCACGTCGTCGAGCGGGACGAGCGGCAGGTCCGCGGGCGCCTCGAGCGTCACGCGCCGCCCGGGGAAGCTGCGCTCGAGGCGCACGAGCGTGCCGCCGACCACGTCCACGAGCGAGTGCCACTCGCGCCGCAGCGTGAGCGCGCCGGCCTCGAGCCGCGTCATGTCGAGCAGCTCGCCGACGAGGCGGTTGAGGCGCTGCGCCTCGGTCGCGATCGTGTCGGCCATCTCGGCGCGCGTCTCCTCGGTCATCGAGTGCGCGGCGTCGCGCAGTCCGGTCGCGGCGCCGGTGATCACCGCGAGCGGCGTGCGCAGGTCGTGCGAAACCGAGCTGAGCAGTGCGTTGCGCGCGCGCTCGGCCTCGGTCTCGACGCGCGAACGCTCGGCGCGTTCGGCGAGCTCGGCGCGCTCGAGCGCGACCGCGGCCTGGTTCGCGAACGTCTGCAGCAGCTGCCGCTGCTCCGGATCGGCGAAGCGCCGCATGTCCTCGCCGCGCACCGACAGCACGCCGATCGCGCCCGAGGCGACGGCGAGCGGCAGGTGCAGCGCGTGCGAGGCCGGCAGCGTCGGCGTGCCGTGCCCCGCGGGCTGGCCGTGATCGAGCGCCCACTGCGCCACGCCCATTTCGTGCGCGCCGGCTTCGAGCAGTTCGCGGTCGCCCGCCGCCACGGCGAGGCGCCCCGAGGCGTCCGGACGCAGGATCGCGACCCGCGCCCCGAACACGTCGCGGATGTGCGTCACCGCGGAGTCGAGCAGCCCTTCGCGCGTGCGGCGCGCGCTCAGCTCGCGACTCAGCTGATAGAGCGCCGCGGTGCGGCGCTCGCGCATGCGCGCCGCGATCGTCTGCTCGCGCATGCGCGCGGTGAGCGTGCCGATGGTGGCCGCGACGACGAGCATCACGACGAACGTGATCAGGTACTGCGTGTCGGAGACCGCGAACGTCAGGTGCGGCGGCACGAACCAGAAGTCGAACAGCGCCACGCTCACGAGCGACGCGAGGATCGCGGGCCCGCGGCCGAACGCCATGGCGACGACGACGACGCCGAGCAGGTAGATCATGACGATGTTCGAGAGGTCGATGCGATCGCGCGCGAACGACGCGAGCAGCGAGCAGGCCGCGACCACGGGCACGACGCCCGCGTAGCCGCGCCAGCGAGGCGCCGCGGGCGCCGCGGGCGCCGGCGCGGGCTCGCGCGCGTCCGCTTCGTCCTCGCCCGCGAGCACGTGCACGTCGAGGCCGGCGCTGCGGCGCAGCACCTCGCTCACGAGCGAACCG
>JBGANH010000292.1:0-5298 GCA_044222365.1 Candidatus Eiseniibacteriota bacterium | reverse complement strand
CCGCCGTTCGCACCGGTCTCGAGTCCCTCGAGAAGCAGGTGCAGGAGTTCACCCTCGCGAACGGGCTCCGCTTCCTCGTCGTCGAGCGCCACCAGGCCCCGGTGTTCAGCTTCTTCACGGTCGTGAACTCGGGCTCCGCGAACGACGCCGTCGGCACGACCGGTATCGCGCACATGATGGAGCACATGGCGTTCAAGGGAACGTCGCAGGTCGGCACGACCGACTACGCCGCCGAGAAGCCGCTCATCGCGGCCGAGGAGAAGGCGTGGGAGGCGCTGCTCGCCGAACGGCGCAAGGGCGCGAAGGCCGACACCGCACGGCTCGCGGCCCTCGAGAAGGCGTTCGCCGAGGCGCAGACCGCGTCGGTGCGCTACGTCGCCTCGAACGAGTTCACCCAGATCATCGAGCAGGCCGGCGGCCAGGGTGTGAACGCCTTCACGGCGGAGGACATCACCGCCTACTTCTATTCGCTGCCCTCGAACCGCCTGGAGATGTGGGCGGCGCTCTTCTCGGGCGCGATGGTGGACCCGGTCTTCCGCGAGTTCTACAAGGAGCGCGACGTCGTGTACGAGGAGCGCCGGATGCGCGTCGAGTCCTCGCCGATCGGACGGCTCTTCTACGAATTCATCACGACCTCGTTCAACGCCCACCCGTACGGCTTCGGCGGCATCGGCTATCCGTCCGATCTCAAGACGTTCAGCCGCACGCAGGGCGAGGAGTTCTTCCGCCGCAACTACGTCGCGAAGAACATGACGATCGCGATCGTCGGTGACGTGACCCTCGCGGAGGTGAAGCGCCTCGCCGAGAAGTACTTCGCCGCGATCTCCGATGCTCCCGCGCCGCCTCCGCTCGACACCGTCGAACCGAAGCAGATCGCCGAGCGCCGCGTCGTGATCGAGGACAAGGCGCAGCCGATCGTGCTCGTGGGCTGGCACATCCCGGCCGCGAGCGATCCGTCGTACGCGGCGTACGAGGCCGCGGCGGACCTGCTCGGCGGCGGACGCTGGTCGCGCCTGTACAAGGCCCTCGTGAAGGACAAGAAGATGGCGGTGCAGGTCGGCACGGGCACCGGCAATCCCGGGGAGAAGTACCCGAACCTGTTCACGCTGTTCATCGTGCCCGCGTCCGGGCAGGACCCCGAGAAGGTCGAGCAGGAGGCCTACGCGGTCATCGAGGACGTGCTCGGCGCGCATCCGTTCACGCAGGACGAGCTGAACGGCTACAAGGTGCGCGTGCGCGCGCAGAAGATCGGCGCGGTCGAGGAGAACGGCGAACTGGCCGGCGAGCTCGCGCAGGCGCAGGCGCTCTACGGCGACTGGCGCGACTTCTTCCGCGAGCAGGAGCGCGTGCAGTCGCTGCGCGTCGAGGACCTGACGGGCGTCCTGCGCGAATCGCTCGTGCGCGGCAATCGCACCGTCGCGATGATCAAGGCGCCCGCGGCCACCGCCGCGGCCACCCCGGAAGGAGGGCGCTGACATGAAGCGCACGACCCGTGCCGCCGTCGCCGCCTTCGCCGCGGCCCTGTCGTTGTGCGCGACGCTCACCGCGAGCGCCGCGACCGACGTCTCGAAGTACGACCCCCGCAAGCTGCCGGTGCCGCCGATCGGCCGCATTCCCGCCGTGAAGCCCGAGCGCCTGACGCTGCCGAACGGCATCGTCGTGTACCTGCTCGAGAATCACGACCTGCCCGTCGTGAAGGGCACTTCCTATTTCGCCATGTCGCCGAATCTGGTGCCCATGGACCGTGCCGGGCTGCCCGGAATCGCGGGCGAGGTCATGCGCTCCGGCGGCAGCGTGGCGCACGGTGGTGACTATCTCGACGACCATCTCGCCGCGATCGGCGCGAGCCTGAGCGCCAACATCGGACTCGGCCAGGCGAGTAGCGGCTTCCGCTGCCTGAGCGAGAACACGGCCGAGGTGATCGGTCTGTGGAGCGAGATCGTCCGCACGCCCGCGTTCCCGGACGAGAAGATCGAACTCGCGAAGGTCGGGCTGCGCCGCAGCATCGCGAGCCGCAACGACGAGATGATGTCGGTGCTGTTCCGCACGGCTTCGAGCGCGGTCTACGGCTCGAAGAATCCGTGGGGCATGCAGCCGGAGTACGCCACGATCGAGCCGATCGGCAGGGCCGACTGCGTGGCGCTGCACGGCAAGGTGTTCGTGCCCGAACGCATGATCATCGCGATCTACGGCGACTTCCGCACGGCGGAGATGAAGAAGCTGCTCACGGCGAAGTTCGCCGACTGGAAGAAGAGCGGGACCGCGGCGCCGTCGCTCCCGCCGATGCCGACGAGCGTCACCCCGAAGCTGTACTTCGCCCCGAAGGAAGACGTGACGCAGTCGGGCATCGTGGTCGCGCAGGTGGGCTCGCGCGTCAGCGACCCGGACTACGCGGCGCTGCAGGTGCTCGAACAGGGCCTCGGCGGCGGCTTCTCCTCCCGCATGTTCAACCACATCCGCACCCAGCGCGGGCTCGCCTACGCCGCGGGCGCCAGCGCCGGATCGGACTTCCTCAAGCCGGGCGTGTTCATGGCGTACACGCTCACGCAGAGCGAATCCACGATGACGGCCCTCGGGCTCGTGCGGGACGAGGTGCGCGCCGTCACCGAGGCGCCCTTCACGGACGCGGAACTCACGGTCGCGAAGCAGGCCGTGGTCAACGGCTTCGTGTTCAACTTCGAGGATCCGAGCCAGACGCTGTTCCGCGCGGCGTACTACGAAGCGGTCGGGTACCCGGCCGACTTCCTGCAGATCTACCAGAAGGCGCTCGACGGGGTGACCGCGCAGAGCGTGCTCGAGGCGGCGAAGCGCAAGATCCAGCCGGCTCAGCAGGCCGTGATCATCGTCGGCAAGGAGAAGGACTTCGATCGTCCGCTCGAGAGCGCGGGCCTTCCCGTGGAGCGCGTGGACATCTCGATCCCGCCGCCGCCGTCGAAGCTCGGCAAGGTGGCGGAGACGCCGGCCGCGCTCGCGAAGGGCGCCGAGTGGCTGGCCGCCGCGGCGAAGGCCGCGGGCGGTACGGCGGCGTGGAAGGGCGTCCGTTCGGCGATCCTCGCGACGGAGGCGACGCTTTCGATCCAGGGGCAGTCGTTCAGCATCACCGGCGAGGAGTCGTGGTTGTTCCCCGACAAGCAGTTCTCCTCGCAGAAGCTGCCCTTCGGCGAGATGAAGCAGGCGTTCGACGGCACGAACGGCTGGATGAGCGCGATGGGCCAGCTGCAGGACAACCCGGAGGCCGGCGCCGAGGTGGCGAAGGACTGGGACAAGTCCATGTGGCGGCTCTTCGGACACTCCGAGGAGGTCCAACTCGTCGCGCTCGAGAAGCCCGAGACCGTGAACGGCACCGAATACCGGGCGGCCCAGCTCAAGGGCGCGAAGGCGGCCGACATGGTCGTGCTCTTCGCGGCCGACGGCCATCTCGCCGGTTTCGCCTACCAGGACACCGGCAGTGGCCGCATGGGGCCCGCCCGCGTGGTCGAGCTGTTCGGCGCCTGGGCGCCCGAGGGTGCGATCCAGTACCCGCACACGATCCAGGTGTACCGCGACGGGAAGATCATGGTGGACGGCAAGGTGACGTCGCTGAAGCTCAACCCGGCGCTGCCCGCCGAGCTGTTCAAGAAGCCGGCGCAGTGATCGCCGTGAGGTGAAGGCGCGGGCGGCGGGGCGAGAGCTCCCGCCGCCCGCTCGCCGTTCCGGGAGGGAGACCGATGGACCTGCTGTTGCTGGGTGGCACGCGCTTCTTCGGCCGATTCCTCGCCGAGTCGGCGCTCGCGCGCGGGCATCGCGTCACGCTGTTCCATCGCGGCCAGACCGGCGCCGGCCTGCATCCGGGAGCCGAACGCATCCTCGGTGACCGCGACGGCGGCCTCGGCGCGCTCGCCGGCCGGCGCTGGGACGCGGTCGTGGACTTCTGCGGCTACGTGCCGCGGGTCGTGGGCGCCTCGTGCCTGCATCTTCGGGAATCCGTCGGCCGCTACGTCTTCGTCTCGTCCATCTCCGTGTACGCCGAGCCCACGCCGAGCCGGTCGCGCGAAGACGCCCCCCGGGCCGTGCTCGCGGATCCGGCGACCGAAGTGATCGACGGCGCCACGTACGGCGGGCTCAAGGCCGCGTGCGAGGACGTCGTGCTCGGCGCTTACGGCGACCGCGCCACGATCGTGCGCCCCGGCCTCATCGTGGGACCGAATGATCCGACCGACCGGTTTCCCTACTGGCCCCGCCGCATCGCGCGCGGGGGCGAGGTGCTCGCCCCGGGCGATCCCGCGCAGCCGGTGCAGTTCATCGACGCGCGCGACCTCGCCGCGTTCACGCTGCAGCTCGCCGAGCGCGGCGTCGCGGGCACGTACCACGCGACGGGGCCGGACGCCCCTCTGTCCATGGGCGCGTGCCTCGAGGGCATCCGGGATGCCGTGGGCTCGGACGCACGGTTCACGTGGGCCGACGAGAAGTTCCTCATCGACCGCGGCGTCGAACCGTGGACGGGGCTGCCGCTGTGGATCCCGGCGGCCGAGGGCGGCCTGCAGGACCTCGACATTTCCTCGGCGCGCGCGGCGGGGCTGCGCTTCCGGCCGCTCGCGGAGACCGCGCGCGACACGCTCGCCTGGGATCTCGCGCGTCCGGAGGACGCCCGTGCGTCGAGCCCCGTGCTGAAGGCGGAGCGCGAGGCGGAACTGCTCGCGGAGTGGGCGGCGCGCTGAGCGCCGCCGCTCAGAGTCCCGCGCGCGGGCTGTCGGCGAGCGTGTAGGCCCGCTCCACGCGCGCGACGCGCACGGCGAAGTCCGCGTACCAGCGGGAGTGCCCGGATCGCTGGGCCGCGGCGTGGGCGGCCTGCCGCTTCCACGCCGCGATGCAGGCTTCGTCGCGCCAGTAGCTCACCGTGATGCCGAAGCCGCTCGCGTCGCGCGCCGATTCGATCCCGAGGAAGCCTTCCTGCGACGGTGCGAGCGCGGCCATGGCCTCGGCCATGCGCAGGTAGCCTTCGGCGTCCTCAGCGGTGCGCTGCGAGCTGAACACGACCGCCCAGTAGGGCGGGACCGGCGTCTCGGCGAGGGGCATGAGGTTCTCCCGTGGAGGGCGCTGGTCAGCGCCGGCGCGGAGCCAGCGTGCGGTAGCGCCGCGCGGGGCGCTCTTCGGGCGACCACAGCGCGCCGTGCACCGGGTCGCGGACGTCGAGGAAGCGGAACCGGCGCATGCCGGCGTCGCACGACAGCAGCTCGCGCACGCCGTGCTCGCGCAGCACCACGGCGAGCTCGAAGCCGGGAGGGAGGCCGGTGAACTCGCCCTTCGCGAGCTCGAGCA
>JBGANH010000291.1:0-5336 GCA_044222365.1 Candidatus Eiseniibacteriota bacterium | reverse complement strand
TTCGCGGACGATCCCGAACGCATGGCGCGCTTCGAGCGCGAGGCGCGGCTGCTCGCCTCGCTCAACCATCCCGGAATCGCCTCGATCTACGGCGTCGGTTCGAACGACGGCGTGCGGTTCCTCGCCATGGAGCTCGTGCAGGGTGACGACCTCGCGGTGCGGCTCTCGCACGGCGCGCTGCCCGTGGTCGAAGCGCTCGAGTACGCGCGCCAGATCGCCGCGGCGCTCGAGGCCGCGCACGAGAAAGGCGTCATCCATCGCGACCTGAAGCCCGCGAACGTGAAGGCGACGCCCGACGGCCAGATCAAGCTGCTCGACTTCGGCCTCGCCAAGGCGCTCGAGTCCGAGCCCGAGCCCGGCCGTTCTTCGCAGATGTCGCATTCGCCGACGCTCACGAGCCCCATGACGGGCGCGAACGTGATCCTCGGCACGGCCGCCTACATGAGCCCCGAGCAGGCGCGCGGCAAGGTGGTGGACCGCCGCGCCGACATCTGGGCGTTCGGCTGCGTGCTGTTCGAGTGCCTCACCGCGACGCGCGCGTTCGAGGGCGAGACGGTCTCGGACACGCTCGCCAAGATCCTCGAACGCGAACCCGACCTCTCGCGCCTGCCCGCCACGACTCCGGCGCGCGTGCGCGAACTGATCCAGCGCTGCCTCGCCAAGGACGCGCGCGTCCGGCTGCGCGACATCGGCGACGCGCGCATCGTGCTCGACGAAGTCCTCGCCACGCGCACGAGTTCCGGGCAGCTCCCGGTCGCGCACGCCGCGGAGGCCGCAGTGGGAGCCGGCCGCGGCTCGCGCTTCTCGCCGATCGGTGTCGTCGCGGCGCTCGTCGCCGGCGCGGCGATCGGCGCCGCGCTCTGGGGCGCGCTCGCTCCCCGTGGGCGCCACGCGACCGCCGACGCACCCACGTGCCTCTCGATCGCGCTGCCCGCCGCGATGCAGATCATGGACACGGCGATCACGCCCGACGGCGCCACGGTCGTGCTGCAGGCGCGCCCCATCGTGGCGGACGGCGCGACGCCGGCCGAACCGAGCCTCTTCACGCGCGCGATCGGCTCGTACGAGTTCAAGGAACTCCCGGGCACTTCGACCGTGCTCGCTTTCGCCCTCGACGCCGACAGCCGGAGCGTGATCTTCATCGCGCCCGTCTCGCCGGGCGCGTCACAGCTGCGAGTGAGCCGCATGCCGCTCGACGGCAGCGCGCCCGCGACGGCCGTCGTGGATTGGAAGCAGTCCTGGACCGGCCTCAGGCCGCTCGAGGGCGGCGACCTGCTGGTACGCGAAGGCCCCACGAGCTTCTTTCTGCTCCCACGAGGGGGAGGTGCTCCCACGCCGACGCGGAAGATCGTGTCGGGCGCGCAGGGCGTCAGCCGGTACGAGTTCAACGGTGGCCAGATCGCCGGTACCGCGAGCGTGTTCATGAGCGTCGTCGTGTACGACGCACGCGGCTGGCATCACAGCGTCGGCGTGCTCGACACGAAGACGGGCAAGGCGAAGGTCGTCGAACCCGACGGCGGCAACGCGTACTGGTCGCCGACGGGCCACATGGTGTTCTCTCGTGGCGACGACGTTCTCGCGGCGCGCTTCGACCCGCGCCGCATGGAGGTCCGCGGCCCGGCGGTGGCCGTCTGGAGCGGTCTCGCCGCTCCCGCGACGTTCTTGCCGGGAAAGTTCGAACTCACGAAGAGCGGAGCCTTGCTCTTCCGCCCGGGGCAGCTCGGCGCGGAGCGCCCGTTCGTGACCGTGGATGCCGCCGGGCACATCGCGCCCTGGTCCGCCACACCGCATCCGACCGACTTCCAGATGTTCCTCTCTCACGACGGGCGCCGGCTCGCCACCCAATGCATCAGCGCCCGTGGGATCGACGAACTCTGGGTCTCGTCGGTGGATCACGACGATTTCGTGCGCGTGCCCACCGAGCCGAACGCCGACGCCTTCTTTCCCGTGTGGTCGCCGGACGGACGGCAACTCGCTTATCGCCGCCTCGCGCGCGACGGCAAGGACGGCGTCTACGTGGTGAACATCGAGACGGGGGAGTCGAAGCTCGTCCTGAAGACGCCCGGAGAGAGTGATTACTACGACCCCAACTCGTGGGCGAGCGACGGCAGCGGATTCACGCTCACGCACAACGTCAGCGGCACCGTGACCGTCGGCTTCCTGCCGGTCACCACCGCCGGCGAGTGGGGACCACCGAAGCCGTTGGCGCTGGGCGAAGGCCGGAGCTTCCTGCCGCTCGTTTCGCCGGACGCGCGCACCCTGGCGTTCCAGAGCGACCGCGACGGCAAGGTGCAGAGCTACGTGATCGCGCTCCGCGGCGGAGAAGTGATCGGCCCCGCGGTTCGAGTACGCACGCAGGGCAGTGACTGGCATCAGTGGTCCACCGACGGCCGTGCGCTCTACGTCCTGGATGATCGCCGTCACCTCGTGAAGGTGCCCGTGACGAGCGGCTCGCCGCCGAGCGTGGGAGCCGCGACGGACTATTGCGACCTCGAAAAGGCTCAGGCCGTCTTCTGGACGGTGCGACCGGACGGGAGCGTGCTCGTCGGACAGAAGAACGCCAACGAGAAGGACGCGACGCAATACAACCTCGTGCTCGGATGGACCTCGGTGCTGAAGAAGACGCCGACGGCGAAGTAGTCGCGAGCGCCGGCTCTCGGGCGACACGAGGAAGGCCCGCGCTCGCTTGCCGCTCGAGCGCCCTTGTGCTGGACTCGCGCCTCACGTCCAACCCGAGGGTGCCCATGTCCCGCTCCGCGTTCTTCGCGCTCGCCCTGACGGCGACGCTCGCATGTCCGCTCGCCGCGTTCGCCGACGACCACGCCGCGCATCTCGCCATCGGCGATCCCGCACGTAGGGACCGCACGGTCGGCATCGTGCTCGACGGCATCACCGACTCCGCGACCGGCGACACGATCTCCGTAGCCGAGCTGGCCACTCGACTCGACGGCGTGCGTCTCCTGTTCGTGGGCGAGAGCCACGTGGACATGGAGTTCCACCGCGTGCAGCTGCGCGTGCTCCAGGAACTGCAGCGCCGCGGGCGCACGGTGATGATCGGGCTCGAGATGTACCCGGTCACCGAGCAGCAGTGGCTCGACCGCTGGTACGGCAACCGGAAGCTGACCGAGGAACAGTTCCTGACCGAGTCGCGCTGGTACAAGAACTGGGGCTACCACTGGAACTACTACCGCGACATCTTCCTCTTCGCGCGCGAGCACCGCGTGCGCATGTTCGGCGTGAACCTGCCGCGCGGTGCGGTCAGCACGATTCGCTCGAAGGGCTTCGATTCGCTCACCGTCGAGCAGCGCGCCATGCTGCCGCCGCGCATCGATCTCGAGAACGAAGAGCACAAGCGGCTCTTCCGCGCGTTCTTCGGTGACGAGGACGCGCTGCACGGCAACATGCCCGAGGCGATGTTCAACGGCATGTTCCGCGCGCAGTGCGGCTGGGACGCCGCGATGGGCTGGAACGCCGTGCAGGCCCTCAAGAAGTACGGCGACGAGAAGTCCATCATGGTCGTGCTGATCGGCTCGGGGCACGTGGCCTACGGCCTCGGCGCCGAGCGTCAGGTGCGGCCGTTCTTCGACGGGCGGATCGCGAGCGTGATCCCGTTCCACGTGGCCGACGAGCCGGGCGGCAAGCCGACGCACGAGATCCAGGCGTCCTACGCGAACTTCGCCTGGGGCCTGCCGGCGTTCTCGGACCCGATCTATCCGTCCACGGGCATCTCCACGCCCGACGCGAAGAGCGGCGCGCGCTACCGGATCATCAACGTGGCGGAAGGCTCGCCCGCGGCGGCCGCGGGCGTGAAGACCGGCGACGAAATCGTCTCGGTGGACGGACTCGTCGTGGACGACAAGGAGAAGTTCAACCGTCACCTGTCCACCAAGCGTTGGGGCGACACGATGACCTACCGGCTCATGCGCGAGGGCAAGGAGATCGAACTCACCGTGCACCTGCGCCGCACGCACAGCCAGCCGGAACCGGATTCGACCGCGGCGGCGCCGGCCACACCGGAGGGCACGGCCAAGCCGGCCATGCCGCCCGGAGGTCACAAGTGATGTCGCTTCGCCGCACGGCGCTCGCACTGCTCACGGCGACCGTGATGCCCGCCGCGGCCGAAGCGGCGCCGCAGGCGCCGCAGGCGCCGGCCCCCGCGCAGGCCCAGGTCCATCACGCGATGCACGTGACACTCGATCCTTCGCGCGGCTGGCTCGAGGTCACCGACACGCTCACCGTCCCCGCGGCGTTCGTGAAGGGCGGCACGGCGGACTTCCTGCTGCACGGCGCGCTTGGCTTGCAACGTTCGACGCCTCCGGCGTCGCGGGTGCCGCTGCGCTCGGGCTCGCGCGAGGACGCCACGCGTTTCTTCGGCATCAACGCGTCCGACGCCGACCTCGACACCTCGCTCGCGCGCTGGCGCGTGAACCTGCCCGCCGGAGGCGGGAGCGTGGTGCTGCACTACGCGGGGCACTTCGACTTCGGACTTTCCGACGAGCGCGAGCAGTACACGCGCGGCTTCCGCCAGACGGTCGGCATCGTCTCGAAGGAAGGTGTGTACCTCGCGGGCGACGGGTTCTGGTACCCGCAGTTGAACCGCGGGCTCATCGGCGCGCGCGTGTCGGTCTCGATGCCGGAGGGCTGGCAGGTGATCGCGCCCGGCAACGGCAGCGCCCGCGACGCCGACGGAAGCGCCCGCTGGAACGTCGAGGGCGGACTGGACGAACTCACACTGGCCGGCGGCCCGTTGCTCGAGTACCGCGAAAAGGCCGGCGCGGTGGACGCGCTCGTCTACCTGCGCGGCAAGGACGACGCGCTCGCCGCCAAGTACCTGGAAGCCACCGCGCAGTACCTGAAGATGTACGAGGACCTGATCGGCCCGTACCCTTACGGCAAGTTCGCGATGGTCGAGAACTTCTGGGAGACGGGCTACGGCATGCCGAGCTACACGCTGCTCGGGCCGCAGATCATCCGCTTCCCGTTCATCCTCACGTCGTCCTACCCGCACGAGATCCTGCACAACTGGTGGGGCAACTCGGTGTTCGTGGACTACGAGAGCGGCAACTGGTGCGAGGGCCTCACGGCCTACATGGCCGACCACCTGATCCAGGAGCAGCGCGGCCGCGGCGCCGAGTACCGCCGCGACGCGCTGCAGAAGTACCGCAACTACGTGCGCGACGGCCGCGATCTGGCGCTGTCGACGTTTCGCTCGCGCCACAGCGCGGCGACCGAGGCCGTGGGCTACGGCAAGGCGCTCATGGTGTTCCACATGCTGCGGCAGCAGGTCGGCGACGACGCATTCCGCCGCTGGGTGCGCGCGTTCGACGAGCGCTACC
>JBGANH010000290.1:0-5192 GCA_044222365.1 Candidatus Eiseniibacteriota bacterium | reverse complement strand
GACGGCGGCGCGGATCTCGGCCTGCGAGTTCACGAGCACGGTGATCATCTCGCCGGTGCGGTGATCGGGCTGCAGCATCTCGCGCGGGTCGCTCACGATGATGCCGACTTCCTTGATCCCGGCCGCGGCGATGGACTCGAGTCCGAAGTCGAGCACGGGCTTGTTCGCGACCGGCACGAGCTGCTTGGCGCGCGTGTGCGTGATGGGGCGCAGCCGGGTGCCACGTCCGCCCGCGAGAACGAGTGCCTTCACTCCAACCTCCTCAGGAACACGAGGAATCCGCCGATCAGGAACAGTCCGAGAACGATGAGGAACGCCAGCTCGAGCCAGCCCATGCGTCCTACGCGCCGAGGCCCGCGGCGAGACGCTTGCGCGCCTCGTCGAGCGCTTCGGAGAGCTTGCTCGCGTCCTTGCCGCCGGCGAGCGCGAGGTTCGGCTTGCCGCCGCCCGAGCCGCCGGTGACCTTCGCCACTTCGCGCACGAGTTCGTCCGCGCGCAGCTTCTTCGCCGCGACGAGGTCGTCCGAGACGACCGCGAGGAACGTCAGCTTGCCGTCGCCCTGGATCGAGACCACCGCGGCGCCGGTGCCGAGCGCGTCGCGCAGCACGTTCGCCGCCTCGCGCGCCGCGACCGGGTCGGTGCCCTGCGGCAGCTCGGCCACGATCCAACGGCCGCCGGGCGCGGTGGCCGCGCTCTCGCCGAGCTTCTTGAACGTGGTCTCGAGCATCGCCTTGCCCGCCTCGGCCTGCGCCTTCTTGAGCGCCGTCACCTCGGACTTGAGCTTCTCGATCTGCGCCGGCACCTGGTCCACCGCCGACTGCAGCACGGACGCCGCCTGCTGCAGCAGCGCCTGCTGGCCGCGCAGGTACGCGAGCGCCTCGGTGCCGCACAGCGCTTCCACGCGGCGCACGCCGCTCGCGATCGCCGATTCGCCGGTGAGCACGAACGCGCCGATGTCGCCGGTGCGCGCCACGTGCGTGCCGCCGCACAGTTCGCGGCTCGGCTCGATGCCCGCGTCGCCCACGCCGTCCACGGTGACCATGCGCACCTCGGCGCCGTACTTCTCGCCGAACAGCGCCATCGCGCCCTGGGACTTCGCCTCGTCGATCGGCATGACGCGCCAGCTCACCTCGCGGTTCGCGAGCACCCACGCGTTCACGCGCGACTCGATCGCCGCGAGCTGGTCGTCGGACGGCGACTCGAAGTGCGCGTAGTCGAAGCGCAGGCGCTCCGGCGACACCATCGAGCCGCCCTGGTGCACGTGCGTGCCGAGCGTGTGGCGCAGCGCCGCGCAGCAGGTGCGTCGCCGTGCAGCACGGTTGGTCGGTGCGCGGTGCCGGGTCCACGATCGCCGACAGCTGGCTCGCGGCGGAGGCCGCGAGCAGCGCGTCACGGTTCCCGCTCGCGATCTCCACGCGGTGCACGATCGCGTCGTCTTCCTTGTACACGGCCGTCAGCTCCGCCACGACGCCGTTGCCGCGCAGCGAGCCGCGGTCGGAGACCTGGCCGCCGGACTCGGCGGAGCAGGGCGTGCGGTCGAGCACGACCTCGAGCTGGTCGCCGCGCTCGCGCCAGCGGCGCACGAGCACGCCGTCCTCGGCGAGCGTCTCGTAGCCGAGGAAGCGGCTGTCGGCGTCGGTCGAGACGACCGTCCACGGCGCGCGCTTCTCGTCGCCGTCCTTCGCGAACTTGCTCGCCGCGCGCGCACGCGCGCGCTGCTCGTCCATCGCCTTCTCGAAGCCGTCCTTGTCCACGGCGACGCCGCGCGAGGCCGCGATCTCCTCGGTCAGCTCGATCGGGAAGCCGTACGTGTCGTGGAGCAGGAACGCGTCGGCGCCCGCGATGCCCTTCGCGCCGCCGGCGAGCAGTTCCTCGAGGCGCGTCATGCCGGCCTCGTACGTCTGGCCGAAGCCCGTCTCTTCCTGTTCGAGCACGCGCAGGATGCGGTCGCGGTGCTGCACGAGTTCCTTGTAGTGCCCGCCGAACTGCGCGATCGCCTGCTCGGCCACACGCGGCAGGAACGCGTCGGTGAGCCCGAGGCCCTGGCGCGAACGCCCGCGCGTCACCGCGCGGCGCAGCAGGCGGCGCAGCACGTAGCCCGCGCCTTCGTTGCCCGGCAGCGCCCCTTCGGAGATCGCGAACGACAGCGCGCGCACGTGGTCGGCGATGATGCGCGCGTCGCGCACGGCCGACTTCTGGTCGGAGATTTTCTTCGCGTGGCTCAGCACCGCGTCCACGAGCGGCGCGAACAGGTCGGTCTCGAAGATCGTGTTCTTGCCCTGCAGGATGAGCGCGAGGCGCTCGATGCCCATGCCCGTGTCGATGCCCGGGTTCGGGAGCAGGTCGAGCTTGCCGTCCGGCTGCGCGTCGAACTGCGGGAACACGAGGTTCCAGAACTCCATGAATCGGTCGCCCGCGTCGCCCGCGGACTCGCCCCAGAAGGCGCCGTCGGGCAGGTAGTCGGGGCGCTTCTCGCCGAGGTCGAAGTAGATCTCGGAGCACGGGCCGCACGCGCCGGCGCCGCCGGCCGGGCCCCAGAAGTTGTCCTTGCGGCCGAGCGCGACGAGGTGATCGGGCGAGAGCCCGAGCTTCACCCACAGCGCCGCGGCTTCGTCGTCACGCGGCACGCCCGGTTCGCCGCCGAAGATCGACACGAACAGCCGTTCCTTCGGCAGGCCCAGCGTCTTCGTCACGAACTCCCACGCGAGCGCGGTCGCCTCTTCCTTGAAGTAGGCGCCCTTCGCCTTCGGGCCGAACGAGAAGTTGCCGAGCATCTCGAAGAACGTGTCGTGGCGCGGCGTCAGCCCGACGTTGTCGAGGTCGGTGAGGCGCAGGCACTTCTGCACGCTCGTCGCGCGCGTGTACGGCACGTCGCCGGTCGCCGAGTAGTACGGCTTGAACTGCACCATGCCGGCCGTCGTGAACATGAGCGTCGGGTCGCCGTGCGGCACGAGTGGGCTCGACGGCACCTCGGTGTGCCCGTTGCGGACGAAGAAGTCGAGGAAGGCGCGACGCAGGTCGGCGCCGGTCTTGAGCGTGGCGTTGGACATCCGGACTCCCCGGGCAGGTTCGGGCCGCGGCGGCGCCGAGGGCGGCACGGCCGGGCCGGTCATGAGCGGATTACAGGCCGCGGGAGGATAGCCGAAACGGCAGCCGGAAGTCAGTGCCCCGGCCGCGCACGGCCGGGTTCACTCCGGGGCGCGGGCGCTTTCGCCGCTGGCGTAGAGGCACAGTTCCTCGCCCCCCTCGCTCAGGCGCACGAGCCTCTCGAAGCGCATGCCGACGTCCTCGAGCACACGGCGCGAGGCGGCGTTGTCCGGGCTGCAGATCGCGACGACGCGCGAGTGGCCGAGGGTGCCGTGCGCGTAGGCGAGGCACGCGGCCGCGACCTCGCGTGCGTAGCCCTGGCCTCGTCCCGCAGGCAGGAACGCGAAGCCCATGTCGGGCTCCCCGAGCGCCTCACGGTGCAGCAGGCTGCACACGCCGAGCAGTTCGGACTCGCCGCGGCGCGAGACCGCCCAGAGTCCGAGACCGCGCTTCGCGTACAGCGGCAGGTAGGCGCGCTCGAGGTACGCGCGCGCGGCGTCCACCGTGGCGGCGTCGCGCGGGCCGATGAAACGGATCCAGTCCGGGTCGTTGACGAGTGCGTGGACGAACGGCGCGTCGTCGAGCGTCAGTTCGCGGGCCTCGAGCCGATCCGTCGCGAGAACGGTCACGAATGCTTCGCCGCCGGGTCTTCCCCGCGCGCCATCGCTTCGTTGAACGCCTTCGAGGCGCCGCGCGCGACGCTGAGGGTCTGCCAGTTCGCCGCGCCCACGAGGTGCTTGGCGAGCAGCACGATCTGGCCCGTGTGCACGCCGTAGTGCTGCAACTGTCGGCTCACCGCCGCACTCGCGAGCATCGGCTTCGTGCGGATCGTGATCGTGCGGTCGAGGTCGGCGTCGGTGAGCCCGTCGAGCGCGGCGAACAGGCAGGCCCAGCCCTCCTCCCAGCGCGCGAGCAGCTGCTCCTTCGTGAGCGACTTCGGGTTTTCGAACTCGCCGTCACGGTCCCGGTTGGGCTTCTCGCCGTCGGTCGTGAGGAAATCGGTCCAGCGCGACAGCATGTTGCCGCTCATGTGCAGCATGATCGTGGCGATGCTGTTCGACTCGGGTCCGAGCTGGTGCGTCCACTGCTCGAACGGCACCTGTGCGATCGCCCGGTCGCACTGGTCCTTGGAATCGGAGTAGCGCTTGCGCACGTCGGCCAGCCACAGCGTTCCGTTCATTCGCGTCCCCGGGGGTTCAGGTGTTCGGCCACTGCCGCACCCAACGTGGCGGTTCGATCCCGCCCTGGCGCAGCAGGAGCTGGAGCTGGGCCGTGTGGTGCTGGACGTGTCGCATGACCAAGAGGAATCGCTCGAAGCTCGCCAGACTGTAGCGCCCAAACGTCCACGGCTTCGCCGCACTCGCTTCGTCCATCGCGGTGACGGCATCCAGCGCCGTCGCGCGCGCACGCACGAGAAAACCGAGGAGTTCGTCCTTCGTGTAGACGCGTTCGGGATAGAGACCCGCCGGGTCCATCTCGGCGACCGTGAACGGCGCCGGCGGCACGTAGCCCTCGACGTCGTCGGTCGAGTAGCAGTCGAGCCAGAAGATCGTGTGATAGGCGAGATACCAGAACTCGTGCGGCCCGATGCGGTCGCCCCAGACGGCGGGCGTAGCAGCGGTGATCGAGTTCTCCATCGCCTGGATGGCGGCGGCGAGCTGGCTGGCGAGCGCGTTGCGGGCGAGTTCGAAGGACATGTTCGAATCCGTCGGAGAAGTGATGGGAGCGGGAACGCGCGACTCCGGAACGGGGCGCTACTCGCCCGCCTCGTCGTCACGAATCGAGAGTACCCGGCGGATGGTGTCGCCGTCGAAGCCCCGGCGGGCGAGCAGTGCGTACAGGCGCTGGCTGCGCACACGCGGCTCGAGCCTCGCGTAGCGGGCGGAAACCTGCTGCACGAGCTTGCGCGCGACGGAAAACTCGTCTGCCGCGCCCTCGCGCTCTTCGATCAGTCCGCGACCCGCGACGATCGCCTCGTCGGCGACGCCCTTGGCGCGAAGTTCGCGCTGCAGTCGCGACCAACCGGACGGACGGCGGCCCCAGCGGCCGGCGAGGAACGCGCGCGCGTACTCGGCGTCGTTCACGAGTCCCACTTCCGTCAGCCG
>JBGANH010000289.1:0-5363 GCA_044222365.1 Candidatus Eiseniibacteriota bacterium | reverse complement strand
CGACCGTGAGCGACGCGATCGTCGCGATCCCCGGCGTGGACATGAGCAAGACCGGTCCGTGGGCGTCGCACGTCTCCATGCGCGGCCTCTCCGGCGAGCGCGTGCTCGTGCTGGTGGACGGCGTGCGGCTGCAGACCGGCCGCGGCCACGGCGCGCAGACGTCGCTCGTCTCGATGGACCGCATCGAGACCGTGGACGCGACGCCGGGCGCCGGCGGCGCCTCGAACGGCTCCGACGCCCTCGCGGGCACGCTCGAACTCTCGACGCACCGTCCGCTGCTGGCCGAGCGCACGCGCGCGACGCTGTCGCTCAACGTCCGCGGCGCGAGCCAGGGCGGCGAGCACTCCGAGTTCGCGCGCTTCCGCTGGATGGCGCGCAACTGCGGCGCCGAGCTGAGCGCCGGCACCGCCGCGCTGGGCGAACTCGTCACGCCGGACAGCACGTACGCGCACAGCGGCTACCGCGAGCAGGACGTCGCGGTGCGCGGCGTCTACCGCCGCGGCATCGCGCACCTCGACCTCGAACACTCGATGCACGCGAGCTACTCGATCGGCCTGCCGGCGTTCCAGTCCACGCTCGGCTCCGACGCCGGCTTCCCGCTCGTCGGCCGTGACGCCGACCGGCTCGAGTTCTCGCTCAAGCCCGAGCAGGCGACCTCGCCCGCGGCGAAGCTCCTCATGGTGCAGCAGCGCTTCCGCACGAACTACGACGAGACCGTGATCAACGAGCGCTACGTGCGCGGCCGTCTCGTCTCGACCGCGCAGTCCGACGCGCGCAGCCGGATCACGATGTGGTCGAAGAGCGTGCAGCCGAGCTTCACGTGGCGCGACTTCCGCGCGTTCGCCGAGTGGCGCCGCGAGAGCACCACGGGCCCGAACTACGGCGACTCGACCGTGCGCAACACCGCCGGTGAAGTCACCTACCACGAGTCGCGCGTGACCGAGGACGTGCCGCCGGCGCGCCGCGAAGTGTGGGGCGCGGGCGTCTCCGGCGCCGTGCGGCCGTACGGCTTCCGCCTCGACGGCGGCGCGCGCTGGGACCACATGCACTCCGTCACGTCGCCGGGCCCGGACAGCTGGCGCACGCCGTCGAACGTCACCGACAAGAACGTCAGCGGCGAGGCCGGCCTCTCGCGCGCGATCGGCGAAGTCACGCCGTACGTGCACGTCGCGAGCAACTTCCGCGCGCCGAACCTCGAAGAGCGCTACGTGAACATGCTCGTGCACGGCGGCCTGATGGTGTTCGGCAACGAGAAGCTCCGCCCCGAGACGTCGATCTCGACCGAAGTCGGCGTGAAGACCGGCGAACTGCTCGGCGGCAAGATCTCGAGCGCGCGGCTGTCCGCGTACCGCTCGGACGTCGAGGACCTCATCGCGATCCGCTACGTCACGCTCGTCTTCGGTGTGCCGCGGTTCGAGAACCAGAACATCGACCGCGCCCGCCTCGAGGGCGTCGAAGCCCAGGCCGACCTGCGCTTCGGCCGCGTGCAGCCGTCGCTCGCCGTCGCGTTCCCGCGCGGCACCGACCGCAATACGGGCGAGCCCATCTCCGATCTCGGCGCCGCGCGCGCCACGTTCGACGTTCGCCTCCCGGCGCCGCGCTTCGTGCCCCTGGGCACGGTCGCGTTCCGGGTGCGCTGGACGAACGCCTCCCGCACGAGCCGTGGTGAAGACGTGCTCGCGCGTCCGGCGTTCTGGACGGCTTCCGCGGAAGCCGGCATGACCGCACTGCGTGCCCGCTGGACGCTCGCCGTGCGCAACCTGACCAACACGCGGTACTTCGAACCGCTGAGCTTCATTCCCGAGCCGGGCCGCTCGTTCACGTTGTCCGTCCGCCGTGACGTGGCGCTGCCCTGGCTGACTCCGAATACGGAGCGCTGACGACCATGCGTACGAACTCTCTGGGGCTCTTTTTGGCCCTGACGCTTTCCCTCGCGGGAGTCTCCGAAGCCCGTACTCGCGCCACCGTCGACGGCCGCCGCTTCAACGACGTCAACGGTTCGCAGCCCGCCGCCGCGCTGCGCGCCGCGACGCCGTTCGGTGCGAACGCCACGACCGTGCTCAACGTCGGCCTTCCGGCCGGCGCGGTGCAGCTCGACTCGACCTACTACGACCTGCAGGACATGGGCTCGATGGGCCATCACGTCGAGGTCGGACCCGACGGCCGCGTGCACGTGACGTGGCAGGACGACTTCTGCGAACTCGCCGGCGTGTGCCCGCCCAACCTGAACGCGCCGCAGCCCTACCCGCAGCGCGGCCAGGGCTACGCGTACCGCGACGAAGTGGGCGTGTGGCACCACCTCGGCAAGGTGACCGATCCCGACCTCGCGGCGCTGCACTGCTGCACCGCGCCGGAAGAGTTCGGCGGCTTCGGCTCGCTCGCGCTCAACGCGGCCGGCCGGGCGATCGTCGCGCAGCACATCAACGAGGAGAGCTGCGACCTGCGCGGCACGTTCTACCTGCAGGACGCCCCGAACACGAACAACTGGACCGCCTACCTGCCGCCGTTCTCGGGCGGCGCGAGCGTGCTGTTCCCGCAGGTCGCGGTGACGCCGTCGAACACCTACTCGCTGCTCGGCGAAGTGCCGGTCGCGGGCGGCTACGACGAGACCGTCCAGATCGCGACGAGCTGGTTCCCGGCGACGGGCACGCCCTACTCGTGCTTCGTGTGGCAGGGGCAGGACTGGAAGTACCCGGCGCCCGCGTCGCTCTTCCGCGATTCGCGTCCTGCGTTCCCGTGCATCGCCGCGTCGGCGAACGGCCGCGTCGGCATCGCCGTCGGCGACTTCGGCGGCAACGTCTACCTGATCGAATCGTCGAACGGCTCGTTCAACCCCGGCACGATCACGATCCGCAACCTCACGAACTACCTCGATTCGCAGGTCGTGAAGACGGACTCGACCTCGACCCAGTACCGCCCTTACATCCACTGCTCGCTCGCGTACCAGGACACGACGCCGCACGTCGTGTGGAGCGAACTGCAGGCGCGCAAGAGCGGCACGACGGTCGTGTATTACGACTTCCGCAGCCGCATCAAGCACTGGAGCCCGACGCGCGGCGCCGAGACCGTGTACCAGGTTCCGGCGGGCGTCGCCGACCGCTACGACGACGTGGACAACCTCCTGAACGGCCCGCTCGCCGGCTTCAACTCGATCAGTGTCGACTGGCCCCAGGTCGGCTTCTCGCAGGACGGCTCCGAGACCTACGTCGCGTGGCTGCGCTACACCGATTCCCAGGTGGATCCCACGGGCATTCCGAGCGGCCTGGAAGGGATCTGCACCGGCACCGGCTACGGTGACATCGCGTGCAGCGCGGCTCGCGGCGCGGGTGCGTGGAGCGCCATGCAGAACCTGACGAACACGCCCAAGGTCGACGAGCGCTTCTTCTCGATGGCCACGATCAACCCGGGCGGCAAGCTCCGCATCCTGTTCCAGGCGCCCGCGACCGATCAGGCCGGCTGCGCGCTCATCGGCGACCGCGGCGCGGCCCCCGGCAATCTCGTGCGCCGCATCGCGTACTTCGAGCCGCGCGTCACTGCGAGCGTGCTCGACGTGACCCCGGGCACGACCGGCGCGCTGCGCGCGTCGCTGTCGGCTTCGCCCAATCCCGCTTTCGGGGCGGCGCGCGTGCGGTTCGCGTCGTCGCTCCCTCCGGCTCCCGGCCGCCGCGTCGAGGTGTACTCGATCGACGGCCGCCGTGTGGCCTCGCTGCCCATCGCGAACGCGCCGTCCATCGAGTGGAACGGCCGTGACGCGGCGGGGCACGCGGCGCCCGCGGGTGTGTATTTCGCGCGCCTCACCGACGACCCGGCGAACTCCGCCGTGCGCCTGGTGCTGGCCCGCTAGGTTGGGTTCAACAAGAGAAGCAATCACTCTCACACATCACGCAACGCTTCTTCGGAGGAGCAGTCATATGAAACTGGTGAAGATGGTCGTGCCCGTCCTCGCGCTGATGCTCGCCGTCGCCTCGCAGGCCCAGGCCTATTCGATCGCGGAAGAGCACGTGAACGGTGGCGTGCTGCAACTGAACTGGCTGCCCGGCTACGACACGCCGCGCAACCTGCTCGCGCTGACCATGGATCCGTCCGATCCCGCGTACGCGAACCCGTCGGGCGACCACACGGTCGGCGTGCTCACGAACACGGTGCAGGACTCGGGCGGCATCGCGCTGTCGGCGATCGATCCGCAGGGCCAGAACGACTACACGTGGGAGGGCTGGTTCAACACCGGCGCCGGCAACACGCGCCGCGGCCTCGTCATTCGCGCCAGCGTCGGTGACAACTTCAAGTCGAGCTACCAGTTCGTGCTGTACTCGGGCATGGCGCAGCTCGTGTTCCGCCGTCTCGTCGGCCAGACGCCCACGTCGCTGCGTTCGTGGGTCGGCCCGCAGATTCCCGGCGGTGTGCCGCTCGTGAACACCTGGCACCACCTGAAGGTCGAGGCCATCGCGAACCAGTTCCGCCTCTGGTACGACGGTGTCGAACTGACCGCGGGCAATCCGGTCGTGGACGCGACGCCGCTGCTCACCGGCTTCGTCGGCGTGTACAACTTCCGCTTCGACCTCGGCAACGTGCCCGTGTACTTCGACGACCTCATGCTGACCACGCAGAACGTCGTCCCGGCGCGCACGACCACGTGGGGCGCGATCAAGAACCTGTACAAGTAGTCGCTCGGTTCCCGATCCCGAGACGCGAGTACGCCCGGCGCGGTACGGCCGGGCGTTCGGCGTTTCGTCAGCGCAGCGCCGCGTCCGCCGCCGCGTCGAGGCGCGCGAGGATCTCGCCGAGCCACTCGCGGTGCTCGGGCTTCATGAGCGCGCTGCGCAGCGCGGTGAGCGTGGGCTGGTCGGCGTGCATCGCGGCGATCGGCCCGCCGAAGAACGCGATCGGCAGTTCGGCGAGCGCCAGGTGCAGGCCCTGCCTCGCGGCTTCGTCGAACACGCGGCGCGCGGCGGCCGAGGCCGCGCTCACGCTCGCGGCGCGCACGCCCCACACGACGATGTCGAGCTCGGGCGCCATACCGACCATGAAGCGCGGATCGGCGGCGAGCGCCCCGTGCAGCGCCAGCGCCGCCTCGCGCGAGGCCTCGAGCCCGCGTACGAACTCGCCGCCACGCTCGAGCGGCAGCAACCGCTGCGTCGCCCACAGCGCGACCGCGGCCGCGCCGGGACGCGAGCACTCGAGCGAGATCTCGCCGAGGTGCAGTTCCGCGGACGAGAAGTACGTGTAAGGCGAGTCGTGCCGGTAGAAGCGCCCGACCGAAGGATCGCGATGCAGCACGCAGCCGCAGCCGTACGGCTGCAGCCCGTGTTTGTGCGGATCCACCACGATCGAGTCGGCCTCGCCGATGCGCGCGAACGCGGCGG
>JBGANH010000288.1:0-5386 GCA_044222365.1 Candidatus Eiseniibacteriota bacterium | reverse complement strand
GCGCATTCCCGAGGAGACGATCCAGGGACTGCGCGACATCGGCGCGTTCGGCATCAAGATCCCGCGCGAGTACGGCGGACTCGGGCTGTCGCAGTACACCTACTGCCGCGCGATGTCGCTGCTCTCGACCGTGAACTCCTCGCTCGTCGCGCTGCTCTCGGCGCACCAGTCCATCGGCGTGCCCGGCCCGGTGAAGATGTTCGGCACCGACGAGCAGAAGAAGCGCTTCCTGCCGCGGCTCGCGAAAGGGGCGATCTCGGCGTTCGCGCTGACCGAGGACGAAGTCGGCTCCGATCCCGCGCGCATGACCACGACGGCCATGCCCACCGAGGACGGTTCCGCCTACCTCCTCAACGGCTCGAAGCTCTGGATCACGAACGGATCCGTCGCCGAGCTGATGGTCGTGATGGCGCGCACGCCGGGCAAGGACGGCAAGCCGGGCCCGATCAGCGCGTTCATCGTCGAGGTGAACTCGCCGGGCTTCGAGATCGTCGAACGGCTCGGCTTCATGGGACTTCGCGGCATCGAGAACGCGACGCTGAAGTTCACGAACGTCCGAGTGCCGAAGGAGAACCTGCTGTGGGGCGAGGGCAAGGGCCTCAAGCTCGCGCTCATCACGCTCAACACGGGGCGGCTCACGCTGCCCGCGACGATGGCCGCGCTCGGCAAGTGGTGCCTCGGCGTCTGCCGGCACTGGGCGAACGCGCGGCAGCAGTGGGGCAAGAACGTCGGCAAACACGACGCGATCGCGCAGATGCTCGCGAAAATGGCCGCCGACACGTACGCGATGGAAGCCGTCGCCGATCTCGGCTGCCTGCTCGCCGACCGCGGCAAGTCGGACATCCGTCTCGAGGCGGCGATCGGCAAGCTGTGGAACACGGACCTCGCGTGGATGCTGTGCGACGACGCCATGCAGATCCGCGGCGGCCGCGGCTACGAGACCGCGCCGAGCCTCGCCTCGCGTGGCGAACCGCCCATTCCGCTCGAGCGCGCGATGCGCGACCTGCGCATCAACCGCATCTTCGAAGGCTCCAACCAGGTCATGCGCCTGTTCATCGCGCGCGAGGCGCTGGACGTGCACCTCAAGGTCGCCGGCGACGTCGTGATGCCGAACGTGCCGATGGACAAGCGCCTCGCCGGGCTCGTGCGCTCGGGACTGTTCTACGCGGGCTGGTACCCGTCGCGCTGGCTCGGCTGGGGCCGCTGGCCGCAGTACGGCGAGTTCGGCGCGCTCGCCGACCACGTCCGCTGGGTCGAGCGCACCTCGCGCCGGCTGTCGCGCCAGATCTTCCACCTCATGGTGGGCTACGGCCCGGCGCTGGAGCGGCGGCAGTCGCAGCTTTTCCGCGCCGTGGACGTGGGCGCGGAGCTCTTCGCGATGATTTCCGTCTGCTGCCGCGCACAACGCGACACGAAGAAGGGCATCGGGGGCGGCACCGCGATCGAACTCGCGGACACGTTCTGCAAGGCCTCACGCCGCCGCATCGAAACGCTTTTCTCCGCGATCCAGTCCAACGACGACGTCGCGAACTACGAAGTGTCGAAGGGCCTGCTCGGCGGCCGCTACGAGTGGCTCGAGGACGGCGTCGTCGCGGCGCCGTACGAGAAGCCGGAAGACCGAGTCGCACGCACGAAGTAATCGCGTCCGGCCGTCCTTCCGCGGCGCCTCCTCAACGGGGGCGCCGCTTTCGTGCCTGCTCCGCCGCAGCTCAGCGGCGCGCCGGCGCGCCGCCGAGCGAGTCGCGTTCGACGCGGAAGACGGCGACGCCCTCGCCGGGCGCCGGTCGCAGCACGAAGAGCGGCGTCACGCGCCGTTCGTTCGCCATCCGCGCCGGATCGAGCAGTTCGAGCAGCTGCGGCCGCACCGTCGCCGCGACGTACTCCTCGACCACGAGGTAGTCCGCGCCGCTCGTGCGCGCCCATTCGAGCAGGGTGTCGAGCGGCTCGTCGGGCAGTTGCGCGTGAGCCAGGCCGGCGAAGAAGGGGACGTACGCCTTGCGGTCCATGACGACCGCGCCCGGCGACGCGAGCGCGCGCAGGCGTTCGCCCGCGCCGCGCAGGGTCGTCATCGGGCCGTCGTCGAAGTGCAGCGCGAGCCGCGGCAGCGGACCCGTGGCGAGGAGCGCCACGCCCGCCGCCGCGGCCGCGAGCGCGACGCTGCGCACGAGCGCGCCTCGGCGCCACGCGGCGCCGAACCCGAGCGCGGCCGCGAGCGCCAGCGAAGGGATCGCCACGTGCGCGAAGCGCACGTCCACCGGCGCCGCGAGCAGCGGGAGCACGAAGAACGGCACGAGCGGCGCGAGCATCGCGGCGCGCGGTCCGGCACGCCACGCGGCCGCCACGCCCGCGAGTGACAGCGCGAGCCACGGCAGCGGCCACGCCTGCAGCCAGCGGCCGCCGTGCGCCGCGAGCTGCGCCGGGAATCCACGCACGATCTCCGGGCCCGCCGTGCGCAGTCTCGCGAGCACGCCGACCGAGTCCGCCGTCGCGCTCGAATCGGCCAGGGTCCATTCGGCGGCGCGCGCGCTCTCGAACGGCGCGCGCACGAGCGCGGTCTTGGGGCTGAGCGACCACCAGCCGAGTTCCCAGCGCAGGAACGCGAGGTAGGGCAGCGCCGCGCACGCGGCACCGGCGAGCACGCGCAGCTTCGACTCGCGTCCGCGCGCGAGCAGCGCCGCCGCGGGGGCGATCACGGCCGCCTCGGGCCGGATCCAGTAGGCGGCGCCGAGCACGAGGCCGCCGGCGAACGGCCGCCCGCCCTCGAGAAGCGCGAGCCCGCCGAGTGCGAGGGCGAGGAACGGCGCCTCGGTCATGATCGCGCCCCCGTACACGACGAGCAGCGGGTGCAGGGCCACGAGCGCCGCCGCCACGAGCGCGCCGCCCGGGCCGAGGTGCCGGCGCGCGAGCGACCAGGTGAGCGCGGCTACGGCGAGCGCCGCCGTGAGCGCCGCGATCCGGCCCGGCAGTTCGCGCCCCGGCAGCACGGTGGAGGCGGCCGCGACGAGCATCGGGTAGCCGTGGTGCGCCGGGCTCGGTCCGCGCACTCCGGCGACCAGGTCTTCCGCCATGCGCACGTACAACGGGGAGTCCATCGTGATCCCCGCGTTCGTGCTCATGATCGCCGCCCGGGCGGCGAGTGCGAGGACGAGTACGAGCAGCAGTCCGTGGCGGTCGAGGAACTCGGGACCCCTGAGGGTAGCGGCGCACATGGCTTCAGCTTATGCCACGCCGGCGAGGTGGCGCTCGAAAGAAATGGCGGCCCGCGCCACGGGCACGCTCACCGCCCGGCGATGGAGCCCGGGAGGGAAGGCCATGCGGCCCCGATCGCGTGCGGGCCCGCCCCCAAGCCATTCGTTGCCCCGGAGGGCCTGCTTGTGCACAATGCCCCGCGTAGCCGCCAGGGAGGCGGCGAGGCGGTGGAGCTTGAGACCGGGCTCCGGGCCGCCGCGGATGGAGTCGCGCGTCTCGACACTCCATCCCCAAGGATTGCACGGGAGTAAGGTCAGCGCTTCCAGTGGCTTCTTCGATCTCCGCAAAACGCCAACGCCAGATCCTCGCCGTGCTGCTCGGCGCGTTTTCGGTGCTCTCGGCCGCGAGTATCGCGACCTATCGCGCTCCCGAACCCGGCTTCTCGCCGTGGAGCGCCGCCAACGCCTGTGGACCGGCCGGTGCGCTGCTCGCCTACGGGCTCGTCTGGACGTTCGGACAGTCCGCCGCGTTCGGCGTTCCGTTGCTCGCCGCGCTCTGGGGCTGGAACCGCCTGCGCGACCAGAAGGCGCTGCCGCTGCTCGTCACGAGCGCGCTCGGGACTCTGCTCGTCTTCGAGATCTGCACCCTCTTCGGGCTCGGCGGCCTCGATCGCGCGCGCTGGTCCGGCGGCTGGGGATTCGCCGCCACGCTCGCGCTCCAGAGCTCGCTGGGCGTCGTCGGCTCCTGGGTGGTCGCGACCGCGGTGCTGTTCGTGACCGCGCTCGCCGCGAGCGAAATGGGCTTCCACTGGATCGGCAAGCTCGCCCACGGCCTCGTCCTGAACCCGGCGCGCGGCGTCGCGGGGGGAGTGGCGGGGGCCTACGGACAGTGGCAGGAGCGCCGAGCCGAAGCCGAGCGCGTGGCCGCCAAGCAGAAGGCCAGGGACGCGAAGGCCCCGAAGAAGACCCCGAAACTCGTGCCGGCCGTGCAGCCCGCGGTCGCCGAGGCGGGCGAGGCGCCGGCGCGCGCGCAGGCGCAGGGCAAGGCCGCGCCGGTGGAATCCGCCGTGGCGCTCGCCGACGAAGGGGACGACGACGACGCTCCGGTCGCGCTCGCCCCGCCGCCGCCGCCCGTCATCAAGAAGAACACACCGAGCCGGCCGCGCTCGCTCGAGCCCGAGCGTCCGACCGGGCCCGCGCCCGAGGAGCCCCTGCCGCCGCTCGGCCTGCTCGAACTGCCGCAGCAGCCCGAGGACCTCGTCACGGCCGCCGACCTCACGCACCAGGCGACGCTGCTCACGACCAAGCTCGCCGACTTCGGGATCGAAGGCCGCGTCACCGAGATCCATCCGGGGCCGGTCGTGACGATGTTCGAGTTCGAGCCCGCCGCGGGCGTGAAGGTGAACTCCATCGTCGCGCTCGAGGACGACCTCGCGCTGGCGCTGCGGGCGATCCGCATCCGCGTGATCGCGCCGCTGCCCGGCAAGGGCACGGTCGGCGTCGAAATCCCGAACCCGCGCCGCCGGACGGTGTATCTCCGCGAGGTGCTCTCCTCGCAGGCGTACGAGTCCAGCAACGCGGCGCTCAAGGTGCCGCTCGGCGTGGACGTCAGCGGCACGTCGTTCGTGTCCGACCTGACGAAGATGCCGCACGTGCTGATCGCCGGTTCCACGGGCGCGGGCAAGAGCGTCTGCCTGAACACCATCATCACCGGCCTGCTCTTCCAGCACGATCCGTCGTCGCTGCAGCTCGTCATGATCGACCCGAAGATGGTCGAGCTGTCCATGTACAACGGCATCCCGCACCTCACGCTGCCCGTCGTGACCGATTCCAAGAAGGCGTCGCGCGCGCTGCGCTGGGCGGTGGGCGAGATGGAGAAGCGCTACAAGCTCCTCGCGAGCGTCGGCGCCCGCAACATCAACACGTACAACGAGCGCATCGCCGAAGGGAAGGTCCCGCCGACCGACGGCACCGACAAGGTGCCCGAGCGCCTCGGCTACGTCGTCGTGATCGTGGACGAGCTCGCCGACCTCATGCTCACCGCGCCGGCCGAGATCGAGGAGCCGATCGCCCGGCTCGCGCAGATGGCGCGCGCCGTCGGCATCCACCTCGTGCTCGCGACGCAGCGGCCGTCCGTGGACGTCATCACCGGCGTCATCAAGGCGAACTTCCCCTCGCGCATCGCGTTCCGCGTCGCG
>JBGANH010000287.1:0-5403 GCA_044222365.1 Candidatus Eiseniibacteriota bacterium | reverse complement strand
CCACGCTCGCGAGCTGCGCGTCGGCGCCGGTCGCGTCGCTGCCGGCAGTGACGCTGGCGTTCCAGCTCCAGCTCGCCAGCGAGCTCGGCTATCGCCCGCGCCTCGACGCGTGCGCGGTCGACGCGAAGCCGGTCTCGCAGCGCCGGCTCTTCTCGCCGATGCGCGGCGGCCTCGTGTGCGACGCGTGCGCGTCGCGCGAGGGCGGTGTCGTGGTGCTGAGTGCCGAGGCACTCGCTTCGCTCGCGCTACTGCTCTCGCGCCCGGTCGGCGACGCGGGCGAGTACATCGAGATCGCGAGCGGGGCCGAGCTGCTGCGCGTGGTCGAGGACTTCCTGCGCGTGCACTTCCAGCGCTTCCAGGGGCTGCGTTCGCTCGAGGTGCTGCGCGGCCTCGAAGGAGGGAAGACGTGGTGACGACACGGGCGCACTTCATCCTCTACGTCGCCGACCAGGTGCGAGCGACGGCGTTCTACCGCCGCGCGCTCGATGCGGTGCCGACGCTTCTCGTCCCCGGCATGACCGAGTTCGCCCTGCCCGGCGGAGCCGTGCTCGGGCTCATGCCCGAGGCGGGCATCCGGCGGCTGCTCGGCGATGCGCTGCGCGATCCGGCGCTGGCGCGTGGCGTGCCGCGCGCCGAGCTCTACCTCGTCGTGGACGATCCGGCGGCGGCGTTCGCTCGCGCGGTCGCCGCCGGGGCGCGCGTGCTGAGCGAGCTGGCGCCGCGCGACTGGGGGCACGACGCCGCGTACGTCGAGGACCTGGACGGACACGTGCTCGCGTTCGCGCGCGCGCGTCCGGCCGGCTGAGCGCTCAGAGGCGCGCGGGCTTCCTCGCCGCGCGTGACAAGCGGGACGTCGGCACGCCGAGCGGCACCGTGCCCGCGATCACCGTCGCGGCAGCGGTGCGGTTCTCGACGCCGAGTTTCACCAGCACCTTCTCGACGTGCTTCTCGACCGTGCGCGGCTTCATCGCGAGGATGGTCGCGATCTCGGTGTTCGTGCGGCCGTGCGCCAGCCACAGGGCCACCTCGATCTCGCGCGGCGTCAACCCCTGCGACGCGAGCACCTGCGTCTGCGCGCGTGCGCGCGCGCTCGTCTGTTCCGCCGCGGCCAGCGCCTGCAGGAAGTGCGGGAACACCAGCTTGAACACGTAGCGATCGCGCTCGCTGAAGTTCCTCGCCTTGAGCGCCCGGGTGAGGTTGAGCGAGCCGAAGCGGCTGCCGCGGAACGAAAGGCAGGTCATCATCCGACCCACGCCCGCCTGCTGGTAGACCAGCCTGTAGAAGTCGGTCGCGACCAGTTGCCGGTCGGTCCAGAAATCCGACAACATCATCGGGCCCGTGTCGCCGGTCTTCATCGCATGCGCCATGAACGGGTGCCGGTCCACCATCGACCGGAGCGTGTGGATGAGTTTCGGCGTCGTGCGGACGGGTGTTTCCCACATCACGACGCTCTGCGGCGACGGGAGCGTTCCGATGCCGCTCTCCATCCAGGCCACGTGTTCGGCGGGAACCAACTTCGTCAGGATGCGGGGCGCCGCCTCGCGGAACGCATCGAGGTCGCGCTCCACGTGCAGATCCAGCGTGGCGTCCAGCGTGGATTCGATATCGCGGGGAGTGAGGCGCATGTCCGAATTCGTCCTCGGTCGCACTACGTATTCACACGTATTCCGCTCGATCCGCGACAGGACTAACTTTCATCGCGATGAAGTGGATCGTTCGGCGATCGTGCTGGACGCGACGAGTGCGGGCCGTGGGGGCGGGCGATCGGTCGCTGTGAACGTGTGCGCGACTCGCTCCGCGCGGCAGCAGGACGGGGGATGGGGCTGCCGGCATCTCGGTGCGATCGGGGGATTCGTGCACGGCTCGAGGGGCCGCGCGCAAAATAGCACGAGGAGGCTGCGGGCACACCCGCAGCGGTTCGGGGAGGCCTCGACGTCACGGACGTGAAGCCTTCACCTTGCGCCTTCGGGGGAAGCCAGGGTGGCGGTGAAGCGTCCGTGACGACGGGGCGCACGGATGACAAGAAACGACGGGCGCCCGCGTACTGCGCGAGCGCCCGTTCTCACGAGCGGCGGCCGCCGTTGGGCGGGCCGCGCTACTGGCCGGACGGCGGCGTGTAGCGGCCCTTCTCCATCAGCACCGCGACGCTCTCGGTGCCGAGCGTGAACGCCGAGCGGAACTCGCCCTCGACGCCGACGTGCGCGCCCTGGCGCGGCGCACCGTTTTCCTTGGTCACCACCGTGAGCGAGCCCGTGCCGTCGTTCACGGTGTAGGCGCCGTAGCCCATGATCCCGACCGACTTGGTCACGTCGCCGAGGATGCGGACGGTCTGGTGGTCGAAGCGCGACGGGTCGTCGAGCAGCGTCTTGATGGGCGTGACCTGCAGGTCGGACGACTTGCAGCCGGCCACGAGCGCGGCGGCGACGAGCAGGGCGGGAACGAGGAAGCGGAGCGCGAGACGGCGCATGCGGGTGATCCTCCGAGGAACTCGATTCGTTCGGGGGGGAGTGCGGGCGGAAAGCTAGCACAGCCGGAGCGCGCCTCGTGCGGGTCTCGGCCGCTCCCGCGCGGCGCCGACGCCGCGTCGGGCACGCTCCCCAAATCACGCGCGCTCGTCTAGACTGCCCGGCTCCGAACACACCCACCGACCTCCCACGTGGACCGAACGACCATGAGCACGCTGAATCCCCGTGAGTCCCTGCAGGCGATGATCCTCGCGCTCGAGCACTTCTGGGCCGAGCGCGGCTGCGTCATCCAGCAGCCGTACCCCTCGGAAGTGGGCGCGGGCACGTTCAACCCCGCGACCTTCCTGCGCGCGCTCGGCCCCGAGCCGTGGCGCGTCGCCTACGTCGAGCCCTCGCGCCGCCCGAAGGACGGGCGCTACGGCGAGAACCCGAATCGCTTCCAGCAGTTCTTCCAGTACCAGGTGCTGCTGAAGCCCGCGCCGGGCGACGTCGTGCAGCAGTACTTCGGCTCGCTCGAGGCGATCGGCATCGATCCGCGCGAGCACGACCTGCGCCTGCTCGAGGACGACTGGGAGTCGCCGACGCTCGGCGCGGCGGGCCTCGGCTGGCAGGTGCTCATGGACGGTACCGAGATCTCGCAGTTCACCTATTTTCAGCAGTGCGGCGGCCTCGAGCTGCCGATGGTCTCGGCCGAGCTCACGTACGGGCTCGACCGCATCGGCATGATGCTGCAGGGCAAGGGCCGCGTGCAGGACCTCGCGTGGGCGCCGGGCGTGTCGTGGGGCGACCTGTGGGTGCGCAACGAGTGGGAGTGGTCGCACTACAACTTCGAGCAGGCGCCGGTTGCGGAGCTCTTCGAGATGTTCAAGGTGTGGGAGTCGGAGGCGAACCGGCTGCTCGACCTGAAGCTCGTGAGCCCGGGCTACGACGCGGTCATCAAGTGCTCGCACATGTTCAACCTGCTCGACGCGCGCGGCGCGATCTCGGTGAGCGAGCGCGTGGGCTACATCGGCCGCGTGCGCGCCATCGCGCGCAAGGCGGCGCTCGGCTACCACCACCTGCGCGCCGAGCTGGGCTACCCGCTCATCAAGGACGACGCCGAGCGCCAGCGCTGGCTCGATCACTACGCCGAGGCGCAGGCCAAGCAGAAGGCGCGCGCCGCGAAGCAGAAGGAGGCCGTCCAGTGACCCGCGACCTGCTGTTCGAGATCGGGATCGAGGAACTGCCTTCGACCTACATCCTGCCCGCGCTGGAACAGCTCGAGCGCGCGCTGCGCGGCGGCCTGCAGGAGGCGCGGCTCGCGTTCGACGACGTCGCGGTCTACGGCACGCCGCGGCGGCTCGCGGTGCTGGTCACCGACATCGCCGAGCGCCAGCTCGACCACGAGGAAGAAGCGATGGGCCCGGCGGCCAAGGTGGCGTTCGACGCCGAGGGCAAGCCGACCAAGGCGCTCGCCGGCTTCTGCGCCGGCAAGGGCGTCGACGTCGCGACCGTGCGGCGCGTGGACACGCCGAAGGGCGAGTACGTCGCGGTGACCGTGAAGCACGTCGGCAAGCCCGCGGCCGAGGTGCTGCCCGCGCTGCTCGGCGCGATCGCGCAGAAGCTGCAATACCCGAAGACCATGCGCTGGGACGCCGGCGACTACCGCAGCGGACGCCCGGTGCGCTGGCTCGCCGCGCTGCTCGGCGACGCCGTGCTGCCCGTGCAGGCGTTCGGCCTCGTCGCGGGCCGCGTCACGTACGGCCACCGCTTCCTGCACCCGCAGACGATCGACATCTCGTCGCCGCGGCGCTACGTCGAGACGCTGCAGGCGGCGTACGTGCTCGCCGACCATCGCGCGCGGCGCATCGCGGTGCTCGAGCAGATCCAGAAGGTCGCCGCCGCGCAGGGCGGACGCGTGGTGGAGGACGACGAGCTCGTCGACATCAACACGTTCCTCGTGGAGTGGCCGACCGCGTTCGCGGGCGCGTTCGATCCGCACTATCTCGATCTGCCCCGCGAGGTGATCGTCACCGCGCTGCGCGAGCACCAGCGCTTCCACGCGATCGAGAAGACCGACGGCACGCTGCTGCCCGGCTTCGTCGCGGTGCGAAACGGTGACGAGCGCGGTCTCGACATCGTGCGCCGCGGCAACGAGGGCGTGCTCGTCGCGCGGCTCGAGGACGCGAAGTTCTACTGGGAGACCGACCTCAAGCACGCGCCCGCCGAGCAGGTGGACAAGCTCGACAGCGTCGTGTGGATGGAAGGCCTCGGCTCGCTCAAGCAGAAGGCCGAGCGGCTGGAGTCGCTCACCGGCTGGCTCGCGGAGCGCTGCGCGCCGTCGGCGAAGACGGCCGTCGTGCGGGCCGCGCGCCTGTGCAAGACCGATCTTCTCGGCGAGATGATCGGCTCGGGCAAGGAGTACGCGAGCCTCGAAGGCATCATGGGCGGCCACTACGCGCGGCGCGCGGGCGAGCCCGAGGCCGTCGCGGTCGCGATCGCCGAGCACTACCGCCCGCGCGGCGCGGGCGACGCGCTGCCCGAATCCGACGCGGGCTCGCTGCTGAGCCTCGCCGACAAACTCGATCACGTCGCCGGCGCGTTCGTCGCCGGCAAGATCCCCAGCGGCAGCGAGGATCCGTACGGCGTGCGTCGCGCCGCGAACGGCGCCGTGCGCATCGTGATGGACCAGGCGCGGCCGCTCGACCTGCGCGCGGCGGCGATGGAGATGACGCGGCCGTTCTTCGCCGCCGACTCCGACCTGCCGCAGGCCGAGATCATGAAGAAGCTGGGCGAGTTCCTGCGTTCGGTCGCGTGGACACGGCGCTCGAGGACCGCGGCGTGGCCTACGACACGCGCGACGCCGCGCTCGAGGCGCGCATCGTGATGGGCAACGCCACGCGGCCCGGCTGGTGCGACGCGGCGGACGCGCTCGTGCGCGCGCGCGCGCTGGGCGAGT
>JBGANH010000286.1:0-5454 GCA_044222365.1 Candidatus Eiseniibacteriota bacterium | reverse complement strand
CCCAGGTACGTCATGAAGCGCTGCACGCCGGAGCCGGAGCTCGGCAGCGGCATGACGAGCGTGCCGGCCGCCAGCGCCTGCTCGGGCTTCGTGCCCTTCGGCAGGTGCGCGAGCTGCGCCTCGGTCAGCGTGCGGTTCTGGCCGGTCACGATCGCGGCCCGGCCGTCGCCGGCGAGCGTCGCGACCACCGCCATGAAGTAGTGGCTCTGCACGCCGGCCCAGTGCGCGACGCCCTCGTGCTGCTTGGCGCTCTTGCCGACGAGGCCCGCGGCACCGTCGCGGTGCAGGTCCTTGCCGACCAGGCTGACGCCGCGAAGGCTGCGAAGATCGTTCGCCGGATTGGCTTCGGTCAGGAGCGGCCACGACCGGAACGTCATCGAGTAGTCGGCCACGCGCCAGGCGTCGGGCACCTTCTGCGTCTCGACCTCGAGATCGAGCAGGTAGGAATCGGGGCGCACGCGCCAGGTCTGGCGGAACGCGAAACCGCTCGAATCGCGCGTGACGTACGTGAGCGCGCGAACGGCGCCCGCGGCATCGGTGCTCTCGGCGACTTCGTACGTGACGTTCGCGAGCGAACGCGCGGCCGCGCCCGAACCGAGATCGATGCCGAAGGTCGGCTCGCCGCCGAGCGTGACGCGGTCGCCCTCGGGTACTTCGGTGCCGCGCTTCGGGCGGCGCGAGGGGAACTCCGCGTAGTTGCTCTTGCCGTGTTCGGCCGCGTAGCGCTTGAGCTCGAACGACAGCAGTCGCGCGCCTCGGTTCGTGAACGTCGCGCGGTAGAGATCGGTCTCGACCACCGTCGTCTTCTCGGCGACGGCGGAAGTGGCGGGAGCGCCGGACGCGGTCGTCGAAGGCGCGACGGGCGTCGCGGTGGCCGCGGCGCCCGAGTCGGCGCGCGCCGAATCGCCCGGCGTGAGCGGCGAAGTCGCGACGGCCGTTCCCGGCTTCGGGCGGGGCTTCGGCTTGGGCGCGTACTTCTGCTGCAGCGCGGTGAACAGCACGAAGACGGTGAGCGCCAGCACGAGGGCGAGCGAAGTTCTGCGATCCATGGTCAGGGCACCGGGTCGTAGCCCGCTGTTCCGAGCGGATGACAGCGCCCGATCCGAGCCAGCGCCAAGCGGCCCCCTCTCCACACTCCGTGACGCGTGATCGCTTCCTTCGCGTACTCGGAGCAGGTGGGGCGATGGCGACAGCCGCCGCGGAACATGGGCGGCATCAGCAGCTGGTACAGGCGGATGAGCGCGAGGACGAGAGAGCGCATGCCGTCAGGAGGCCACGGCCGGAGCGAGCGCGCCCGCGTGAGCGAGCAAGCTTTCGACTTCGGAGGCCAACACCTGATGTGGCGCGGTCAGGGACGCGCGCGAAGCGATGAACACGAGTAGGAATCCGTGGTGAGGCAGACGCGGCCAGCGACGCCGGACGATTTCGCGCAGCCGACGCCGCGCGCGATTGCGTTGAACGGCTCCGCCCACTCCACGCTTGCTGGCGATCCATCCCACTCGCGTCACTTCGCCGGGCGCGGTCAGCGCCAGGAGAAGGCAACAGCGGCCGCGATATGCGACTCCGCGCCGTTTCACCGTCGCGAAATCGTCCGAGCTGCGCATGCGGTGTTGAGGCGCAAGACGTTCGGAACGCGGCTGGCTCATCGTGATCCATCGAGAGGCAGGCGCGACTCCACGGGCGGCCCGAAGGTGTCCGGGGCCGGCGGCTGCTGGTGTGGTTCCCGCTGGTGCGCGTGCGCGAAGGCGCGCATGCGCGCGTGAACCGGATGCGACGGGAGGGAGCGTCCGGCTAGTTCGTGTCGGAAGACACCGTGAGCCGCTTGCGGCCGCGAGCGCGGCGAGCAGCGAGCACCTTGCGGCCGCCCTTGGTCTTCATGCGGGCGCGAAAGCCGTGCGTCTTCTTCTTGTGGCGGTTGTTCGGGCTGAACGTGCGCTTCATGTCTGGGAACCTCTTGGAAACGAATGTGGATGGCGCAAAGAGCGGGGACAGTAGGCGACGGACCGCACCGCCGTCAAGAAACCGGACAGGCCGGGCGAGGTGAGGTCGAAGCCCGTAAACGTGCTCCTTATAATTGCTTGGCTCCCGAGCTGGAGGCTCAACCCGAAGCCGTGTCCGGACGATAACGACGGCGTCGTCCGAGTTCGTGGACCCCGTCACAATCCCCCGCGCGCCAAGGAGTCGGCCATCCAGCAGTCGCCTTCCCGCCCACGTCGCGCCGGCGAACTTTCCCCGGCCGCGCGCCAGGTCTCCGAGTGGTTCCGCCAGCTCGACCGCCTGGTTCGGGCCAGCCGGATCTTCGGCAAGGACGCCGCGAGCGTGCTGCCGATGCGCGAGCGCGCGCTGGAGGACCTGCTCGGCCTGCTCGAATACCACGCGCCGCTCCTGCTGCGGTGCTCGGCACTCGAGATCTGGCTGCGGGACGAACTCGTCGTGCGGGGCCCCGGCGAAGAGGAAGGCGCCGGCGCCCGCATGGAGCGCCGGATTCCCTTCCTGCTTTATCGCGACGGCGTGCGGGCGATCCACATGGAGCCGACCGCGACCCGGTCGGACGCCGAGGCGCTCGTGAACGCGCTCGTGGACACCGCGATGGGGCGGAGTGAGGAAACGGACCTCGTGAGCCGGCTCTGGGAAGTCGAGCTGACCGGCCTTCACTTCGAGGTGGCCCCCGTGGAGACCTCGCTCCTCACGAACGTCGAGACGATCGCCCCGCCCCGGCTCGCCGAGGCGAACGGGGCCGGGAGCGAAGGTGCCGCCGGGACCGAGGAGGACGCGTTCGACGATTGGTCCGCCCCGGCGCCACACTCGAGCGCCGAAGCGGAATGGGCCGCGCTGCGCCCCGGCGAGGCCGCCGCGCGTGACGCCTGGCGGGAACGCTGGCGCGCGGAACGTGCCCGGCCTCGCGCGGAACGATCGGCCGAACTGTTGCGCGCGGTGCACGCGCTCGATTCCACCCCGGAGATGCGCGAAGCGCTCGCCGCGATGTCCACCGGCTGGCTCGCGCAGTCCCTCGAGCAGGGCGACTGGCCGGCGGCGCTCGAGGCCTGCGCCTCGCTTCCCCGTCCGGACGACATGCCCGAGTCCGTGGCGCGCCTGCTCCACAGCCAGCTTTCGGGACTCGACGTGGAGTCCATCGCCGAGCGGCTCGACGAGAGCGACACGCACGCACAGGGCATCTTCTTCGCCCTCACGGTGCAGCTCGGCGCGCCGGCGCTCGACCTCGTCGTCGCCGTGCTCGGCCATGCCTCCCGGCCGCGCCTGCGCGCGGCCGCCACGACGGCGCTCTCGTACACCTGCTCCGACCATCCCGAACGAGTCGAACGTTTCCTTTCCGACTCGCGCTGGCAGGTCGTGCGCAACATCGTCTTCGCGCTCGGGCAGATCGGCGGCGACGAGATCGCGCCGATGCTCGCGCGCGCCGCCCGCCACGTGGACGCCCGGGTTCGCCGCGCCGTCGTGCAGGCCCTCGGCCAGGTGTCGCCCGCGCGGCGTGTGCCGATCCTCGTCTCGCAGCTCGACACACCCGACCCCCAGCTGCTCTCCGCCGCCCTCGCGATGCTGCTGCGCACCCCGGACGCGCGCGCCACCGAGGCGATCCTCGGGCGCATCAGCGCCGTGGATTTCGAGTCGCGCCCGGCCGAAATGCGCGTGGCGCTCCTCGGAGCGCTCGCCGACGTGACGGACGAACGCGCGGTCCCGGCACTCGAGGCCATGCTGCATCGCGGCGGCTGGTTCGCGCGCCGCACGCCCGAGCGCTCCGCCGCCGCGGACACGCTCGCCCGCATCGGCACGCCGGTCGCCGTCGAAGTCCTGCGCGCGGGATTGCACGCGCGTTCGGAGGCCGTCCGCGCGGCCTGCCACGAAGCGCTCCAGCGCCGGGAGAACGCCGCATGACGTCGCCCGACCCGCGCCTGCCGGAGCACGAGGACGCGCTCGCCGAGCACGCGACGCAGGTGTCCATGCGTCTCGTCGCGCTGCTGCGCACGGCGCGCTCGTACCAGCTCGGCAACCAGGCGTTGACGGCGCAGATCGATCACTTCCTCGGCGTGCTGCAGGCGGCGTTCGCCGACCACGGCGAGATCCAGCTGCTCGACCACGACGGGGACCTCCACTTCAACGGCGTGCGCATTCCCCTGCGACCGACCAACCTGCGCTTCCTCGAACAGCTCCAGCAGGAGTTCCACGCCCGCGAGATCAGCGGCATCGTGTTCGTTCCGGGGCTCGATCGCGCGGAGTTCGAATCGTTCATGCGGTTCTTCCTCGCGACCGACGCCTACAAGGGCATGGAGCTCTTCGGGGCGTGCGAGGCGCAGGGCATCACGCGCGTGTTCCCGGCGTTCGTCACGGTCGAAACCGAAGCCGTCGAACGGGACGCGTCCGCCGTGCCCGAACTCGCGCAGTCGTACGCGACCTACCAGCAGGCGCTGCGGCTCGTCGAAGCGCTCGCGCCCGCGCGCGACCGCGTGGCGGGCATCGAACTGCGCCATCTCAAGCGCGTCGTCCAGCCGCTCGTGGACGCCGCGGTGGCGGGCACGCCGGACCCGAGCCAGTCGGCGCTCGACGGTCAACGTCTCTCGTCCTCGGAGCACGCGCTCCAGGTGTCGCTGCTCGCGATCCGCATCGGTGCCCAGCTCGGTCTCGATCGCGCGACGCTCGCCGAACTCGGCGCCGTCGCGCTCCTGCACGACAACGGCAAGTCCGCGGTCGCCGACGGTGTGCCGGCGGACGCGTACGCGCGCGACGAACAGACGGAAGCGCGCGCGCGGGAGCACGTGCTCGCCGGCGTGCGCGCGATCGCGGGCGCGAACGCGCTGCACGAGAGCAGCCTGCTCGCGATGCGCGTGGCGCTCGAGCATCACGCGTTCGGGCCCGCCGCGTATCCCGCGCTGCCGGAAGGCCACCGCCGGTCACCGCTGTCGGAGATCGTCGCGATCGCGGACGCCTACGTGTGCCTGCGCTTCTCGCGCGACGAGACGGGCGCCTTCCGCACGCCGAACCAGGCGCTCGCCACCGTGCTCGGGCCGCTCGCGCCGGCGTTCGATCCGGCGCTGCGCGCCGCGCTCGTGCGCTCGCTCGGGCTCTACCCGCCGGGGCAGATCGTCGCGCTCGACGACGGCGCGCTCGCGATCGTGCTCGCCACGGCGCCCGCGACGCCCGACCGGCCGCAGATCGAGTGGCTCACGGGTCCCGAAGGCGCGCTCCTGAGCGCCGACGAAGTGCGTCCCGCCGGTCCGCTGCCGGACGAGCGCCGCGTCGCGCGTGCGCTCACGCGCGCGGAGTGGCCCTTCGCGGAGCCGAACGCGGCTTGAAGCGGTGCCGCACGGCTCAGGCCGCGCGACGCTCCACGCCGTCTCCGCCCTCGCGCGCCTCGCCTTCCGGAGCGGCCGCGAGCCCGAGCGGCAAACGCACCCAGAACGTGCTGCCCTCGCCTTCGCGGCTGTTCACGCCGACGTG
>JBGANH010000002.1:0-40088 GCA_044222365.1 Candidatus Eiseniibacteriota bacterium | reverse complement strand
CTTCGAACTCGGCAACAATCCCGAGGACCCCGCGGCCGGCACCCGTCAGGTGGCGGTCTCGCGCGAGCTGTGGATCGAGGAAGAGGACTTCCGCGAGGTCCCGCCGCCCAAGTACTTCCGGCTCTCGCCCGGCACCGAGGTGCGCCTGCGCGGCGCCTACTTCATCCGCTGCACGGGCGTCGTGAAGAACGAGGCCGGCGAGGTGACCGAAGTGCGCGCGACCTACGATCCGGAGACGCGCAGCAGCAACGCGCCCGACGGCCGCAAGGTGAAGGCGACCATTCACTGGGTGTCCGCGAAGCACGCCGTGGACGCCGAGGTGCGCCTCTACGAGACGCTCTTCGCCGCCGAGGATCCCGAGACCGCGGCCGAAGGCGCGGACTTCACGACGATCCTCAACCCCGCCTCGCTCACGACGCTCACGGGCTGCAAGGTCGAGCCGGTGCTCGGCGACGCCACGCCCGGCGCGCCCGTGCAGTTCGAGCGCGTGGGTTACTTCGTGGCGGACGCGCGGGACTCGAAGCCCGGTGCGCCCGTCTTCAACCGCACCGTGACGCTCAAGGACGCCTGGGCGCGCATCGAGAAGAAGCAGGGCGGCAAGTGATCGTCTTCAACAACGTCTCGAAGCAGTACGGCTCGCAGATCCTGTTCGTCGAGACCGGCTTCCAGCTCAACCCGGGCGAGAAGGTCGGGCTCGTCGGCCCGAACGGCGCCGGCAAGACCACGGTGTTCCGCCTCATCGTCGGCGAGGAGTCGCCGGACGAGGGCGACGTCACCGTGCCCAAGCGCATCTCGATCGGCTACTACCGGCAGGACATCGGCGAGATGTCGGGCCGGTCGGTGCTCGACGAGGCGATCGCCGGCAGCGGCAACCTCGGCGAACTGCACCACGAGCTCAAGGACCTCGAGCACGCGCTCGCCGATCCCGAACGCGCCGACGAGATGGAGGCGATCCTCGATCGCTTCGGTCACGTGCAGGACGAGTACATGCGCGGCGGCGGCTACGACCTCGAGGCGCGCGCCCGCGAGATCCTGCACGCGCTCGGCTTCGAGGCGCCGCAGGTCGACGGCGACGTCGGCGCGCTCTCGGGCGGCTGGAAGATGCGCGTCGGCCTCGCGCGCATCCTGCTCGGGCGGCCGGACGTGCTGCTGATGGACGAGCCGACCAACCACCTCGACATCGAATCGATCCTGTGGCTGGAGAAGTTCATCCGCGACTACGCCGGCGCGGTCCTGATGACCTGCCACGACAAGGACTTCATGAACCGCGTCGTCGACCACGTGATCGAGATCGACGGCGGCGAGTTCACCGAGTACACGGGCAACTACGACTACTACGTCCGCGAGCGCGCGATCGCCGAGGCGAACCGCGAGGCCGCGTACGCGCGCCAGCAGGCGATGCTCGCGAAGGAGCGGCGCTTCATCGAGCGCTTCGCCGCGCACGCGGCCAAGGCGGCGCAGGTGCAGAGCCGCGTGAAGAAGCTCGAGAAGATCGAGATGGTCGAGCTGCCGCGCCGGCGCAAGGTCGTCGAGTTCCGCTTCCGCGATCCGGCGCGTTCGGGCGAGGACGTCGCCACGCTCGAGGGCGTGAGCAAGGCGTACGGCGCGCGCGCGATCTACGACGGCTTCGACTTCCGCATCCGCCGCCGCGAGCGCTGGTGCGTGATGGGCCGCAACGGCGCGGGCAAGTCGACGCTGCTCAAGCTCGTGGCCGGCGCGCTCGAGCCCGACGCCGGCGGCGTGCGGCTCGGCGCCAACGTGAAGCTCGGCTACTTCGCGCAGCAGTCGCTCGAGCTGCTCGATCCCGGGCTCAGCGTGTTCGAGCAGATCCAGAAGGACTTCGCGCTCGAGAACCAGGGCGTGCTGCGGAACCTGCTCGGCGCGTTCCAGTTCTCCGGCAGCGACGTCGACAAGCCGATCCGCGTGCTCTCGGGCGGCGAGCGCAGCCGGCTCGTGCTCGCGCGCATGCTGTTCGATCCGCCGAACTTCCTCGTGCTCGACGAGCCGACGAACCATCTCGACCTCGAGACCAAGGAGATGCTCGTCTCGGCGCTGAAGGACTTCGAGGGGACGATGCTCTTCGTGAGCCACGACCGCACGTTCCTGCGCGGCCTCTCGAACCGCGTGCTCGAACTGCGGCCGGGCGACGGCACGGACGAGCCGGCGCAGCCGCCGTTCGAGTACGGCGGCACGTACGCCGAGTTCGTGGAGCGCACCGGCAGCGAAGCGGCGGGCGTCCACCGCTGACCGGAGCCGGCCGCCGCGCTGAAGTTCCCCGCGGCGGGGGCCGATAAAGCCCGGGCCGGGAGATGACCTCCCGGGATCCGGAGGTGGCTCATGGCTCGCAGTCGTCTCGCGCTGGCCGCGGCGCTCGTCACGCTCTTCCTGGGCGCGGCGAACGCACACGCCGAGCGCCAGCTGTATGTCGAAACGCGCGGAGGCGCCAATCAGGCGAAGCTCGCGGGTGACGTGGCGACCGACTCGAAGTACGGCTTCGTGATCGGCATGGCCGTCCACGTGCCGTTCTCGTCGTCGTTCTCGCTGCAAACGGAGCTGAACTACGCCGCGAAGGGCGCGTCGTTCGGCGAAATCACCAACCCGATCTACGACGGCGTGCCGTACTCCGGCACGTTCGACCAGCTCTACGCGCTAGACTACCTCGAGCTGCCGGTCCTCGCCCGCTTCTCGCTCGGCCACGGCCACGTGCGCCCGGTGCTGGTCGCCGGCCCGTACCTCGGCTGGAAGGTGCTCGAGAAGGCGCGGCTGCACGGCAGCGACAACAACAGCTACGCCGGCAAGCCGAACGACTTCGCTCCGCTCGAAGCGGGTGCGACGGCCGGCGTCGGACTGGAGTTCGGTCCGCCGGAACGTTGTGCGACGCTCGAGGCGCGCTACACACGCGGTCTCACCGACGCGTTGAGAGGCGTTTACCGGCAGAGCGCGAACACCGACGAGATGCGCGTCGTTCTGGGCTGGCGCATCGCCTATCCCCCCGTGCTCGATCCGCACTGACCACGTTCGCCGTCACATCGCGCCCGACGCGGATCGCCACGCCGGGCGCGTCGTATTGCCCGTGCCGGCTCGGACGGAGCCGCACAAGACCGTTGACCCGCGAGAAGCCCGACGACTAGGCTCTCGGGGCGCACGTCTACCCCCACGGGCGCGATCGATACCCACGGGTTCGCACCGCAAGAGGCGCTGGCGCCGCGGCGAGATCGCCGTCGCAAGCGTCGCTGAAACCGCCGAGGGTCGGTGGTGGCGGGCTAGCCGAGTCGGACCACTCCTATCGACGAGGTGCCATTCATGAAGCGAATCGCAGTCGTCCTCGCCCTGTTCGGGGTTCTCGGGTTGTCGCTCGCGACCCCGGCCCGGGCGGACCTGAGCGAGAAGCTCGGCGCACTTTCCGGCACGAACGCGGCCGGGTACCTGGCGCCGCTGAACAAGGCCCTCAGCTCGACGCTGAACGGGGGCATCTTCCAGTCGGGATCCGTGCCGAAGTCCGGTTTCACGTTCCACGTCGGCGTGCACGTCATGGGTGCCGAGTTCGCGGACGAGGACCGCACGTTCATGCCCACCGACCCGTTCGGCTCGACGGCGAACACGCCGACCGAGGTGCCGACGGTGATCGGCCCGACCGGTTCGGTCGGTGTGCCGGACGGCCTCGGGTACACGCCGGTCTATCCCGGTGGTCTCGACGCGACGCTCTTCTACCTGCCCGTGCCGGAACTGACGGTGGGTGATTTCGCCGGGACGCGCGCCACGGTGCGCTGGTTCTCGAGCAAGCTCGGTGACACCGACTACGGCAAGATCGACCTCGTGGGCTTCGGTGCACAGCACTCGATCTCGCAGTACGTCCACATGCCGGTCGACGTCGCGGTCGGTGGCTTCTACCAGACGCTCAAGGTCGGCGACGACCTCGTGAAGGTGAAGACGACGCACTTCGACGTCACGGGCAGCAAGAAGCTCGGCGGCCTGTTCCAGTTCGAGCCGTATGCTTCGCTCGGCTTCGACACGTGCAAGATGGACATCGCCTACACGCTCACCGACGGCTCCGGCGAGAAGATCTCGGTGCACCCGGACGGCGAGAGCAACGTTCATGCGGCCATCGGCGCGCAGGTCTCGCTGGCGGTCGTGAAGCTCCACGCGGAGTGGTTCAAGGCAGCGTACACCGGCGCGGCCCTCGGCCTGAGCCTGGGTCTCTAGGAGGACGACGATGCGCATCCATCGCTTTGGTCTCGCCCTCGCCGCGCTCGTCGCGGTGCAGTTTCTCGCCAGCGGCTGCATCCTGACACCCACGATCGAGGACCGCATGGTCGAGCTCGTGGTCACGAACTCCGTGACGACGCAGCTGCACGCCAGCGGTTCGACGAACGTGCTGACGAGTAACCCGACGTCCACGCTCATCCCGACGTCCGACATCCTGTCGGCCATCGACGACGCCGGCATCGAACTGGACAGCCTCGTGTCGATCTCGCTGCAGAAGGTCGACTACCGCGTCACGACGCCGGATCCGGTCGCGGCCCGCACCATCAACGGCTCGATCCGCATCGGTTTCGGCAGCACGTCGAGCATCACGCCCGGCACCACGCTGATCTCGAGCTTCACGGGCGGCGCGGGCGCGGTGACGCCCTGGACGAACGTGGCTCTGACGCCCGCGGGCGTGACGCTGATCAACAACACGCTGGCCACGCTGCTGGGCGAGCTCAAGTCGCACACCGCGGCCACGCACTACCTGGCGTACGACGCGACGGGTACGGCGGCGGGCGGCGGCTCGACGAACTTCGACTACGAAATCCGTCTGACGATGAACGTCGTCGGCAAGGTCAAGACGAAGACGCTGACGAGCAAGTGACGGCGGCCCGGCGCAGGCCGGGGCGACGGGCAGAGCCAGGGGCGGGGTCCACGGACCTCGCCCCTCGCTTTTGCCGTCGGGCACCACCGGGGCCACGCGCGGCGAACCCGGAGGCGCGCTTCGGTGTACCATGCGCGCATCGCACCTCCGCACCTCCCCGGAGCGAAGGCCCCGTCGAAAAGGAGACGTGGACATGAACAAGGTCGTTCCCCTCACCCTCACCGCACTCGTCGTGCTGCTGCTCGCGGCCACCGTCATGTTCTGGCAGAAGTACCGCACGATGGAGGCCAGCTACCAGAGCGTGAAGTCCACGCAGGACGCGACGCAGTTGCGCTACGGCGACGCGTTGAGCGCCATCGCCGAAATCCAGGACAGCCTCGCCACGCTGGGCGTCTCGGAGGCCACGCGGCCGCTCCTGCCCGGCTCGCCCGGGACCGAGCGCGGCCTGTCGGTGCTGCGCGGCCGCGAAGCGCTCGACCGCATCGCGCTGCTGAAGGCCGGCATCGAGCGGACCAAGCTGCGCCTGCGTGACCTCGAGAACCGCGCGCGCCTGAACGGTGTCAAGATCGCCGGCCTCGAGCGCGTGATCCAGGGCCTGCGGCGCGACATCGCGGCCAAGGAGTCCATCATCGCGTCGCTCACCAATCAGGTGGATTCGCTGCACACGGCGGTCGCCGGGCTCACGACGCAGGTGGAGACGGCGAACGAGACGGTGCAACTGCGCGAGCAGACGATCGAGGAGCAGCGCCGCGAGATGGGCACGGTCTTCTACGTGATCGGCGACAAGCAGGGCTTGACGCGCTCCGGTGCCGCGGTCGCGACCGGTGGCTTCCTCGGGCTGGGCAGCACGCTGGTGCCTTCGTCGTCGATCGCCGACAGCGTGTTCACCGCGATCGACACCGACGCCCAGACGGTCATCCCGATCCCGTCGGCGCGTGCCCGCGTCCTGAGCGCACAGCCCGCGGCGAGCTATTCGCTGGTGCCCGCCGGTAAGGGGCTCGAACTGCGCATCCTCGACCCGCCGGCGTTCCGCACCGTCAAGCACGTCGTCATCCTGCGCCAGTCGTAGCCCGACTCCGCGAGGGCGGCCGGCACGCGTGGCGTGCCGGCCGCTTCGCGTTACGGCCGGTCAAGCGATGCGGTGCTCGACGCCCTGCTCGCGCAGGAACGCCGCGGCGTTCTCGCCGCGCAGAATCGCCATCGTCGCGAGCGTGCCCGCTTCGAGGCAGTTCGCGGCGAGCACGGTGATCGAGCGCGGCGCGCCTTCGACCGGCCAGCCCGTGCGGGGATCGAGGATGTGGCCGAGCCGCCGGCCGCGCACGGTCACGAAGCGGCGCGCGTCACCGCTCGTGGCCAGACCGCCCCGCGCGAGATCGACGCGGTAGAGCACCGCCTCGCCCGTGTGTCCCGGATCGTCGATGCCGACGGCCCACGGCACGCCGCCGCGTCGCGGCGCGTGGGCGACGAGGTCGCCGCCGAAGTTGACGAGGAACGGTGCCGACGCCCGTTCGGCGACGCGCGCGGCGGCGCGATCGACGGCGTACTCCTTGCCGAGCCCGCCGAGGTCGATCTCCATGCCGGCGGGCAGCGTCAGGTGCGGGCGCTCCCAGCGCACCCGCGACCAGCCCACGCGCGCGAGCGCGGCGCGGAGCGCCGCTTCGTCCGGCTCTGCCTCGCGGCCGTCGAAGTGCCAGACGCGCCGCAGCACGCCCGACGTCACGTCGAAGCGTCCCTCCGACATCTCGTGGCAGAGCGCGGCGTAGTCGATCAGCGCCGCGGTCTCGTCGTCGACCTCGAGCGTCGCGCCCTCCGCGTGATTGATGCGGTGCACGACGCCCACGGGACGGTAGCGCCCGAACTTCTCCTCGATGCGGAGCGCCTCCTCGCGCGCGAGGTCCACCAGCTCCAGGGCCTCGGCGCGGTCGTCGGTGTCGACGAGCAACTCGCACGGGCCGCCCAGCGCCGCGAATCGCCCGACGAAATGATTCCCAGCGCGCGCGACCGACGCGCCCGTCTCGGGGCGCGTCGGTTGCGGATCGCGCGACGCCACGGGCGGCCTCAGAACGGCACGGAGTAGCCGACCGTGACCGTGAAGACGTCTTCGGGCGGGAACAGGTCGAGCGTTCGCTGCGCGCCGATCGCGTACGACGGATGTCCGTCGCCCCACTGACGCAGGTACTCGCCGCGCAGGCTGAAGTCGCCCGGAAGGTCCGGCCAGCGGAAGCCGTACGACGCGCCGAGCGTGAGGGTGCGCAGCGGGCCGAGGCGCAGGTCGCTCGTGGCGTACTTCGGCCGCTGCGAGACTGGCTGCGTGAGCGGCAGGCCGAAGGTGAAGAAGTCGGCCGGCGTCTGCTGGTAGTAGCGGACGTGCGGCTGCAGCCAGTCGTGCTCGGGGAGCTCCTGGCGGTACTTGAAATCGACCGTGTGCGAGCGCACGCCCCAGTCGTCCCAGTAGTAGCGATAGGTGGTGTAGAGCACGTCCTTCGCGAAGTGGAAGACCGAGCTGCCCACCACGCTGTTCCGGTTGCGCGTCGACGGACGCTTCTCGGTGAGCAGGCTTTCCGGGATCGGGTAGCCCGTCGCGTCGATCAGGCTGACGATCTTGTAGGGCTCGGTCAGGTAACCCTGCTCGTGTGTGCGCGCGGCATTCATCGACACCATCCAGCGGCGCGTGAGCACGCGCGAGACGCCGACGAGTCCGTCGGTGACGTTCTTCGAGCGGCTCGAGCCGCTCTCGTACAGCGTGCCGTCGGTCAGTCCGACGCGCACGCCGCCGATCGGCACGACGTGGTCGCGGTTCACGCCGCCGCCGAGCGTCACGGTCGTCAGGTGGTGCATGAGGTCGAGCGACACCGATTCGTGCACACCCAGCGAGCGGTAATCGCGTTCGTGCGAGAAGTGCCCGCCAGTCGTGAACGTGGCGAAACCGACCGGCTGCGCGTACGACAGGTCGAACGCGCTGCGGAAATCGTGGAAGGGTCAGTCGGCACCTCGTTGGCTGCGTGCGTCGTCGGGCGTGCCGGAAGCCGACGTGGTCGTCTGCACCTGGCCCGAGGGCTGCGCACCGCTCGGCGAGGCGCCGCTCATCGCGTCGAGCGCGAACTGGGCCGAGAGACTCTGCCCGCCCGAGAACATCCGCGTGATCCTCGCGACCGGCTCGACGATCTGCGTCCGCGACCGCTCCGCGTAGACGAGCGTCGAGCCGTCGAACTGCCACGCGGGCGCCGCGCCCTCGGCGTGGGCCGCCGCGGGGGCGCCCGCCGCCAGCAGGACGCAGGTCGCGGCGCGCAGTCGCGCGCGCAGCACGGGCACCGGGGCGCCGGAGGTCAGTTGCATCCGCAGCCTCCTCCCCCGACGTCCTGTCCGCCGGTCGAGCCTTCCTTGCTGAAGTAGATGTGCATGTCCATTGCCGTCTCGAGCGGATTGGGAGTGAAGCTCATCTTCTTCTCGGCGAGCAGGTCGTGATCCCAGGGATGGACGACCATCGCCGCGCAGCCCGATGCGAGCGCGGCGACCGCGACTGCGGCGACCGCGACGAGGAGCGCGCGACGGTGCGAAGGGAGGATCGGCGTCATGGGCGGAGTGCCTCCTCGATGGCGTTCTGGAGCGGCTTCGTCTTCTTGGCGTCGAATCCGACGTGGCGCATCCGCACCGTGCCGGTGCGGTCGATCACGAACGTCGAGGGCATGCCCGAGACCTTCATCGCACTCGCGGCTCGGCCCGCGGGGTCGTAGCCGATCGTGAACGACACCGGATGCCGGGCCACGAAGCGGTCGGCCAGATCGGAGTCCTTGTCCACGTCGACCGCCAGCACGACGAGGCCCTGGTCGGCGTACTTCTTCTGGAGCGCGTCGAGCCAGGGGAAGGACTGATGACAGGGTGCGCACCACGACGCCCAGAAGTCGAGCACGACGACCTTGCCCTTCAGCGACTCCAGCGAAACGTCCCCGCGCGCGGTGCGCACCGTGAGCGCCGGCGCTGGCTCCGGCGCGGCAGCGTGGAGCGGAACGGCGGCGAGCGCGAGCCCCAGCACGGCCGCGGCGAGGGTGCGCACGATGAGGCGGCGAAGCATGGGCAGGTTCACCTCGGGAATGGGAACGTGGACGAAGCGACGTGGTCACCGGCGATCCGATCGCGGAGCGTGGGGCCCGCCTCTGGAGGCTGGTGGAGAGGCATCGGAGTTCGCGATCGACAATCTCGCACAGTCGCGAGCAGGAGTCGCGCCGTCGGCCCCCCTTTCGCGGTACAGGTGCGTGGACGCGCGAAGCGATACACCGCTTTCGGGCGGCGGTTCCGGGACGGCCCGATCTTGACGTGCACGTTGCACGGCCGACTCGCGAGACGCTTGCAGGGCGTCGCGGGGCTCGGCGAAACTCGTGCGCATGAACGCCATCCTCCGCACCCTCCGCTTCCCTCGCCCGCTCGTGGCCGCCCTCGTGCTCGCCTCCACGTGCCCGCTTCCCTCGTCCGCCGGTTCGAAGCCCCGCAGCGACGTCCTGCAGCCCGATCGCCTCGTCGTCGTCTCCACCGTCGACGTCAAGGGCAAGACGAGCCCGTGCGGCTGCCACGTGCCCAAGGGCGGATTCGCGCGGCGCGAAGCGTTCATGGACAGCCTCGCCACGATCTACGGGCAGACGCTGCTCGTCGACGGCGGCGGCTGGGCCGCCGACTCCGAATCCGTCCAGCGCGACGCGACGACGTTCGTCGCGGCGGAGATGTCCATCGCGGGCGTGGCGGCCGCGGGCGTGAGCGAACGCGAACTCGCGTACGGCCTCGCCGCGCTGCAGACCGTGGTCGGCCGGACGAAGCTGCCCGTCGTGTGCGCCAACCTGCGCGAGCGTTCGAGCGGCCGGCTCGTCTTCCCCGCCTGTCGCATCGTTCGCACGGGCGACCTCGACGTCGGCGTGTTCGCCCTCATCTCGGACAAGGTCGCGCTCGGCCCCGCGGCGGATTCGCTCCAGGTCGACGAGCCTGCGGCCGCGGCGCGAGCGACCATCGCGGAGCTGCGCGGCAAGGGAGCCCGGGTGATCGTGCTGCTCTCGAGTCTCGGCAAGGTCGAGAGCGAGGACCTCGTCACGGCGGTCGACGGCGTCGACCTTCTGATCGTTGGGCGCAACGTTCCGGTGCTGCAGAAGGGGCGCCTCGTCAAGCGCACGCTCGCCGTCTATGGCGGTGAGCAGGGGCACTACGTCGGCGTCAGCACGCTGTCGCTCGGCGCCGGCCAGCGCGTCGACTCCGCCGACGCGATCACTGTCGCCCTCTCGCCGAACATTCCGGACAAGCCTTCCACGATGGCGCGCGTGAAGGCGTTCGAGGACGCGTTCGCCGAGCGCAAGCAGCGCTGGGAACGCGAGCACCCGGGCCGCGCGAGTTCGGGCGCGAGCGACGCGGCTCGCTAGCCTCCACATCGGGACAACGCATCGGGGGCGGTGTGTACGGCCATCGCCGTACGCACCGCCCCCGCTCGTCATACGTTCCGTCGGTCGCGCGGGTCTCCCCCGGCCACGACGCCCATCGGCGGGCGCCCGCTCCGGGCGCCGCGGCGCGTGCGATCGCGCCTCTCGTGGTTCGGGTTGCACCCCCAGGACGAAGTGCATCCGCGCCACGTCGAGAGCGCGAAGCACCGGGGGATCTCCTCCTCCGCGGATCCGGGTGAGTCACCGCGGCATCCAGGACGATGCCGGGCGTCACCGCATTCGCGCGAACGCACGCGTCGAGACGGCGTCACGCTCCCAGGACGAAGCGTGATCCGCACGATCGTTCGATCGACGAACCGGACCGTGTACCGATCGGAGGTCGGGCGCCGCCTGCCGTGGGAATCAGTTCCGCGCGGGAACGAAGGCAGGTGTGCGGCAATCTCGGGACTGGGGAGCACCGACCACCCAGGACGGGGCCGGGCTCACTTCCGACGTCGAGGCGCGCTGCTGGCGGCCACCGTCGACGAGGCGGCTCGTTTCGCGTTCGGCGTCCGGCACTCGCGCCTCGCGCACCGGACCGCTCGCGGGAGCGCCCGGGAGCGTCGCGTCGGGCAGGAGCGCAGGGGCGATGGGCGGGCCGACGGCCGAGAGGATCTCGTAGCAGGCTGAAGGCGTGCCCTCGACCTCGTGGTGATCGCGTTCGTAGCGCACGCGGAACCGGCCCGAAACGTGACCCAGTTCCGGCACCCGCCACACGAACACGCCTCGTTCCGGATCGAGGTGCGGCGAGATCTGCAGCGTGCGGCGGTGCGGGCTCTCGATCGTGAGCATGATCTCGAGCTCGTCGCCCTCGCCCTCACCCCCGGTCCAGCGCAGCTCGACTTCCTGGCCCGCGCGCAGGACGCCGGGGCCCGGGATCACGAGCCGGGGCTCGCCACGCGACGCGCCGCGCTCGCCCGCGTGCGCGGCGGTGGCCACGAACGCGACGAGGGCGATGCAGACGCCGAGGAGCAGGAGGCGGGGCAGGCGAAGGTCGAACATGGGCGAACAGTCTAGCAGTCCGTGAAAGTGCGACCGAGGCCAATCTGCGCTCGAGGAAGGTACCGCGACGATCGTCCGATCGCGGTCCGCATGCGTGCATCTCGCCTACCCGCCGCGGGGTCATCGGTAGTAGCGTGCGCGACCGCGCCGGCCGCAGATCGACCGGCGTCGTCCCGGGAACCCAGGAGGAGTGCATGCGCCGTCTCTCGGCTTTCAGCGCCGTCGTCGCCCTCGTCGTGCTCGCGTCGCCCCTGTTCGCTTTCGCCCAGTCACCCGCACACGGTTCCGCGCCTTCCGTGGAGCAGTTCCTCAAGATCCGCACACCCGGTGCGCCGGTGGTGCTGCCGGACGGTTCTCTACTGTTGCGCGACTGGCCCGACGGCGTCTTCCAGCTCTACCGCGTGACGCCGGGCGGGAGCCCGATCGCACCCGACTACTCGCCCGCTGCAGCGCGCAGCGAACGGCTGACCCGCTTCACCGACGGCCTCGCCGGCTTCTCCGTCAGCCCGAAGGGGCGCTGGGTCGTGCTGATGCACGCACAGGGCGGGAACGAGAACACGCAGCTGACACTCATGGACCTCGATTCGCCCACGCGCGCGACCACGCCAGTGCTCGCGAACCCGAAGGTGCAGGCGTCCGTGCAGTCGTGGATGTGGGACGGCTCGGCCTTCGTCTACTCGGCGAACGACGAGAGCCCCTCCGACTTCCACCTCTACCGGTACGACCTCGCGAGCGGCAAGGCCACGCGCCTGCTCGGCGAAGCCGGCTCGTGGAGCGCGCGCACGCTCACGCGCGACGGCTCGCGCGTGCTCGTCGTTCACGAGATCTCGGCGTCCGACACGCGCGCGTTCGAACTGGACGCGGCGAGCGGGAAGCTCACGGACCTCACGCTGAAGCCCGCCGACGCGACGGCCGCGTGCGGCTTCGTCGGCTACATGCCCGGCGAGCGTGCGGTGATCATGGCCTCCGACTTCCGTGACGGCATCTCGCGCCTCTACGTGCGCGACCTGCGCACGGGCAAGGTGACCGAACCGCTGCCGGCACTGCACGCGTTCGAGATCGACGGAGCGCAGGTCAACTCCGAGGGCGATCTGCTCGCGGTCGAGACCAACGAGGACGGCTACGGCACGCTGCACGTGTACTCGCTGCCCGACTTCAGGCCGCTCCCCGTGCCGGCGATGGAGCGCGGCGTCGTGGGCGGCGGTGCGTTCCTCGGTCGCACGCTCGTGTGGCAGAACACCAACGCGCGCATCCCGGGTGTTTCGTACGCCACCACGTGGCCCGCGAAGGGCGCGAAGGACGCGGGCCTCGCGACGCGCCAGCTCACGTGGGTCGCCGATCAGGGCATCGACCTCGCGTCGTTCCCGCTGCCCGAGCTGATCCACTACACCGCGTTCGACGGCAAGTCGATCCCCGCGTTCCTCTTCATGCCGCCGGGTGCCGCGAAGGGCAAGGCGATTCCGTTCGTGATCGTTTACCACGGCGGGCCCGAGGGCCAGAGCCGGCCGACGTTCAGCGCGCCGATGCAGTACTTCCTCGCGCGCGGCTTCGGCATTCTGATGCCCAACGTGCGCGGATCGACGGGCTATGGCCGGGCGTTCCAGATGCTCGACGACTACAAGAAGCGCTGGGACTCCGTGCGTGACGGAGTCGACGCGGCGGAATGGCTCGTGCGCAACGGCTACGCGACGGCCGGGCACGTCGCAGCCTACGGCGGCTCGTACGGGGGCTTCATGTCGGTCGCCTGCATCGTGGAGGACCAGGAGCGCGTGACGCGGGGCGAGCGCAAGGAGCGCGTGTTCGGTGCCTGCGTCGACATCGTCGGGATCGTGAACATGAAGGGCTTCCTCGAGAAGACGAGCGGCTACCGGCGCAAGCTGCGCGAGGCGGAGTACGGCCCGCTCACCGACCCCGAGTTCCTCAAGTCGATCTCGTCGATCCACAAGCTCGACAAGCTCAATGTGCCGTTCTTCATCGCCCACGGGTTCAACGACCCGCGCGTGCCGGTGGAGGAGGCCATGCAGCTCGCGGTCGCGCTCAAGGATCGCGGCAAGTCGCCGCGCGTGTTCATCGCGCCCGACGAAGGCCACGGCTTCCAGAAGCTCGACAACCGGATCTACTTCAACGAGCGCATGGTGCAGTTCTTCGACGAGACCATCGGAGCTGCCCGGTAGCGCGGCGGCACGGCGGCGCTGCGGTACGACGACGGCCGGCGGGAGCGATCCCGCCGGCTGTCGTTCGTCGTGCGCGGCAGCCGCTCCGTGACGGCACCACGGCAGCCGTGCGTGACGTTCCACGCGGCGAACGCGGGCGCGTCTCGGCCGGGTGGCGACAGGACGAACTCGCAGGCGCCCCCCCGGAGCGAGCATTCCGCCCCGCCCGCCGGTCGGTCCCGGGTGACCGCGGGCGGCCGCGCGCACGGGATTCGCCCGGGTCGGCCGAAGCGTTTCCGCAGCCCGGCGGCGACGGCGAACGGGGGAAGACCCGCCACCGCAATTCGGCCACTCGGATTCGGCCCCGCCCGGTGTAGACTCTCCCGCGCCCGTGCGCGTTCCGCGCGCGTGCGATGCGATGCGCTCCTGCGCTGCGCACACGGCAGTCGAAACCCAACTGCCGGGAGACACGGGTCCCGCGAGCCCCGACTTGGCCGGCATCGAGCCATTTTCGAAGTCGCGACCCGGCGGACCGGCGCCCACTGCCCCGGCCGCACCGCGGCTTCCTTTCCGGAGGAAGGCCATGGGGCTCCTGATCAAGGGCGGCGAGATCGTCACCGCCTCCGACCGTTACGTCGCGGACCTGCGCGTGGACGGTGGCACCATCACCGAGATCGGCGCGAAGCTCGAAGCGCGCGCGGGTGAAGAAGTGGTGGACGCCGCGGGCAAGCTGGTGATGCCGGGCTTCATCGATCCGCACGTGCACATGGAGCTGCCGTTCATGGGCACCGTGAGCGCCGACGACTTCGAGTCGGGCACGGCCTCCGGCATCGCGGGCGGCACGACCTGCATCATCGACTTCTGCATGCAGGGCGCCGGGCAGTCGCTGCCCGACGCGATCGCGGAGTGGCACAAGCGCTCGGCGAAGGCCGTCACCGACTACACGTACCACATGGCGATCACGAACTTCGGGCCCACCACCGCGGCCGAGATGCGCGAAGTGGTCGAGAAGCACGGCATCACGAGCTTCAAGGTGTTCATGGCCTACAAGGGCGCGATCATGGTGGACGACGGCCAGCTCTACCAGGTCATGAAGGAAGCGGCGAAGCTCGGCGCGGTCGTCACGGTGCACGCCGAGAACGGCGACGCGGTGGCGCTGCTGCAGAAGGAACTCGTGGCCGCCGGCTGCATGGGCCCCGAATACCATCCGGTCTCGCGGCCGAGCGCGGTCGAGGGCGAAGCCACCGAGCGCGCGCTCATGATGGCGCGCCTGCACGGCACGACCGCCTACATCGTGCACATGACCTGCAAGGAAGCCGTACACGCGCTCGAGCGCGCGAAGCTGTCGGGCCAGCGCTGCTACGGCGAGACCTGCCCGCAGTACCTGCTGCTCGACGACACGGTGTTCCAGAAGCCGGACTTCGGCGGCTCGGCGTACGTGATGAGCCCGCCGATCCGCCCCGGCCACGTCGGCCACCACGACGCGCTGTGGGCCGGCGTCTCGAACGGCATGCTCGACTCGGTGGGCACCGACCACTGCCCGTTCACGCACGAGCAGAAGAAGATGGGGCTTTCCGACTTCACGAAGATCCCGAACGGCGCCGCGGGCATCGAGGACCGCCTCACGATGCTGTACTCGTACGGCGTGAAGGGCGGGCACTTCGACGTGCAGCGCATGGTCGAGCTCGGCAGCACGGCTCCCGCGCGCATCTTCGGGCTCACGAAGAAGGGCTCGATCGCGGTCGGCATGGACGCGGACATCGTGCTCTACGATCCGAACGGCGAGTCCGTGCGCAGCGCGAAGACGCATCACTCGAAGAGCGACCGCAACATCTTCGAGGGCTTCAAGACGTACGGCCGTGTCGCCACGACGATCGTGAACGGCAAGATCGCCTGGGACGGCTCGAAGCTCATGACCACGCGCGGCAGCGGCCGGTTCGTGACGCGCAAGCCCACCCACTTCGCCCAGCACGCGGAGGTGAAGGTTTGAAGCAGGCCCTCGAAAGCCGCATCGCCGACTCGAAGCCGAACTACATTCCGGGCGACGCCGTGGCGGAGGCGAACCGCTGCCTCTACTGCCACGACGCGCCGTGCATCACGGCTTGCCCGACCGGCATCGACATCCCGACGTTCATCCGCAAGATCGCGACCGGCAACGTGAAGGGCTCCGCCCGCACCATTCTGTCGGCCAACCTGCTCGGCTACTCGTGCGCGCGGGTGTGCCCGGTCGAGGCGCTGTGCGTCGGCTCGTGCGTGTACAACGAATGGCACCGCAACCCGCCGATCCAGATCGGCCGCCTGCAGCGCTACGCGGTCGAGACCGCGTTCGCCAAGGGTGACGCGGCGGCGCTGCTGAGCCGGGCGCCGAAGAACGGCAAGCGCGTCGCGTGCGTCGGCGCCGGTCCCGCGTCGCTCGCGTGTGCGGGTTACCTGGCGATCGAAGGTTTCGAGGTGACGCTTTACGAGAAGCGCGACCTGGCCGGCGGCCTGAACCGCACCGGCGTCGCGCCCTACAAGATGAACGGTGAGGGCGCCGATGCCGAGGTCGAGTTCATCCGCTCGCTCGGCGTGACGATCAAGACCGGCGTCGAGATCGGCAGGACGATCACGGCCGAGAAGCTCGTGGCCGACCATGACGCGGTGTTCGTCGGCGTGGGCCTCGGTGCGGATTCGAAGCTCGGCATCCCGGGCGAGGACGGCGCGAACGTGCTGGGCGGCGTCGAGTGGGTCGAGAAGATGAAGCTCGACGAGTCGTACTCGCTCGACGGCGTGAAGCGCGCGATCGTGATCGGCGGTGGCAACACCGCACTTGACGTGGTGCGCGAACTGGCCAAGCTGGGCGTGCCCGACGTGGCGCTCGTCTACCGCCGCACCGAAGCCGACATGCCGGGCTACAAGCACGAGCTCGAGCTGGCCCGCAAGGAAGGCGTGCGGCTGATCGAGAAGGCGACGCCGAAGCAGTTCGTGCGGCAGGACGGCAAGCTCGCGGCGCTCGCGCTGGCCGACGGCCGCGAGGTCGCGTGCGACTTGGCCGTCGTCGCGATCGGGCAGGGCAAGCTCGGCGCGGTCGTGTCGCAGTTCGCGGGTGTGGCGGTGAACGACAAGGGCCTCGCGATCGCCGATCCGATGAGCGGCGCGACCGGGAACCCGAAGGTGTTCGTCGGCGGCGACGTGACCGGCGGCGAACTCGTCGTGACCGCGGCGCAGGACGGCAAGCGCGCCGCGCGCGCCATCGCCTCGGCCTGCGGCGTCACCGTGCGGCCGGACTCGCCGATGCTGGCGGGACATCGTTAGAAGACTTTCGACCCACTCCGACCTTTCGGGGGCCGAGAGCCCTCACCACCGCCGGCTTCGGCCGGCCAACATCGTGAGTCCCGCATGGCAGACCTCTCCGTCAACATGGCCGGCATCCAGTCGCCGAACCCCTTCTGGCTCGCGAGCGCGCCGCCGACCAACTCCGGCGACCAGATCATGCGCGCGTTCGATCACGGCTGGGGCGGCGCGGTGTGGAAGACGCTCGGCGACCCGATCGTGGACACGTCGAGCCGCTTCGGTTCGATCGACGTCGGCAACTCGCGCATGGTCGGCTTCAACAACATCGAGCTGATCACCGACCGGCCGCTCGAAGTGAACCTGCGCGAAATGCGCGAGGTGAAGCGCAAGTACCCGAAGCACGCGGTCATCGCGTCGCTGATGGTCGAGTCGCAGGAAGACTGGCGCGACATCATCAAGATGGTGATCGACGCCGGCGCCGATGGCCTCGAACTGAACTTCGGCTGCCCGCACGGCATGTGCGAGCGCGGCATGGGCTCGGCGGTCGGCCAGGAGCCCGAAGTGCTCAAGGTCGTCGCCGGCTGGGCGGTGCAGTACTCGACCGTGCCGGTGCTCGTGAAGCTCACGCCGAACGTCGGCGACATCACCGTGCCCGGCGCCGCGGCCGTCGAAGCCGGCGCGCACGGGCTGTCGCTGATCAACACCATCAAGAGCATCGTCGGCGTGGACCTCGACAAGATGGTGCCCTACCCCGTCGTCGGCAACCGCTCGACCAACGGCGGCTACTGCGGACCGGCGGTGAAGCCGATCGCGCTGCACATGGTGAGCGCGCTCGGACGCGACCCGCGCATCACGGTGCCGATCTCGGGCATCGGCGGCATCGCGACGTGGCGTGACGCGGCGGAGTTCATCGCGATGGGCTGCACGACGACGCAGGTGTGCACCGCCGCCATGCACTACGGCTTCCGGATCGTGGAGGACATGATCGACGGCCTGTCGAACTTCCTCGACGAGAAGGGCATGAAGTCGGTGAACGAACTCCGCGGCAAGGCGCTCGGCGCGTACAGCGAGTGGGGCGATCTCGACCTCAACTACAAGGTCGCCGCCCAGATCGACCCCGAGAAGTGCATCGGCTGCGACCTGTGCTACGTGGCGTGCCGCGACACGTCGGTGCACTGCATCCACACCGCGGGCGAGCCGCTGCACGAAGGCCATCGCGCGCCGACGCGCGAGCGGGCGATCGCGAAGGCGAACGCCACCGGCGTGCACGTGCCGTGGGTGGACTGGGACGAGTGCACGGGCTGCAACCTGTGCTCGCACGTCTGCCCCGTGCCCGGCTGCATCACGATGGTGGACGACACGCGCGGCAAGCCGTTCGAGAGCTGGAACGACCGCATCGCCAAGGGGACGAACAAGGTCCCGGGCGGTCTGCGGGGCTGAAGTCCGCGGCACGGCCTCACCACGTCACGCGCCGGCCCGGCGGAGCGATCCGCCGGGCCGGCGTGCGTTCGGGGCTCGCGCCTACTCCCCCGGCCGGTACCGGCGTTCGGTGTGCGCCGCGAGCTGCCATGGGTGGAACCACACCTCGCGCAGGCGGCCGGTGACGAATCGTTCCGCCTGGTCGTCGAAGTGCGGCGAAGCGGGATCGCCACTGACGCCGCCGGCGGTCACGGCGACGGCTCGCAACGTGTCGCCGAACTCGATCGCAGCGAGGAAGCTGTTGCCGCTCGTCGAATAGCGCTTTCGCGTGCCGGGCCACTGCCGCGAGCCCGACGAAGCGAGCGAGCCCCACGTGCCGGACGCGAACGGAATGGCGAGGCTGGGTTTCGCATCGTCGAAGTGCGGGTCGATCGCGGCGTCGAGCCGCTGGAAGCGGTTCACGTCGCCCCACGGCGTGCGCCAGTCGCCGTAGAGCGTCGTCAGCGTGTCGGTCGCAGCGCCGAGCGCGGCCAGCAGCTGCGCGCCGGGCGAACGCGTCACGGCCCACGTGATCGGCGTGACGCGCGCCGCGGTGGCGTCGCGCGCCACATCGCGCACGATCGCCTCGCCCCAGTGCACGGCGAGCGCGGTGGCGGCCGACGCGGCGCTCCACGTGCGGTCCCACGCGCGCAGAGTGTCGATCGGCGCGGCGAACCGCGCGCGCTCGGACGAACCGGGCGCGGCCCCGTCGTACGCCGCGAACAACCGCGGCAGCAGCCGGTCGAAGGCGGGCAGCGCGGGATCGAACGCCGCGGCGGCCAACGACTCCATGGTCCAGTCGCGCTTCGCGGCGAGCAGCCGTACGGCGTGCTCACCGCGTGGCGTTTCTTCGTTCGACACCTCGACCATGCGCGGGAAGGCCTCACGGCGTGGGCTCGTCTCTCCCGCGCACGACCACGGCCAGTCGTTGCAGTTCTGCACCCAGCCGCTCGCCGGGTTCACGGCGTTCGGCGACTCGTCCACGCCCAGCAGTCCGCGGTAGTCGAACTCGGGCCGCGAGCCGTCGACCGGCACGAGCCAGTCGAGCGTCGTGTCGCGGCGCGGAATGTAGTTCGAATGGAAGTAAGCGACGTGTCCCGCGTCGTCGGCGAACACGGTGTTGTTCGACGAGTTCGCGTGCAGCTCCATGAGCGCACGAAACTCGGCCAGGCCGCGGGCCTTCGTGCGACCGTAGGACTGCGTGAGCGCTTCGATCGGCCTGTTCATGAGGCTCACGGCGATCCAGCGGTCGCCGGCTCGGCGCACGACGGGCCCGTGCGTCGTGAAGAATGCGCGGAACGTGCGGGCGGCGAGCATGTCGCCGGACCGGTAGCGTATGAGCACGAGCCGCTCGCGCACCGGCACCTCGCGCGCGCCGCGGCGCTGGAAGAACGCGTCGCCGCGCCGCGTGATGGTCTCGGCGAACTCGTCGATGTTGTCCACGCCGCTCGAGGTGTGCATCCAGCCACAGTGCGCGTTGAAGCCCTGGTAGACGAAGAACTGCCCCCACGTCACGGCGCCGTACGCGTTCAGCCCTTCGTCGCTCGTCATCTGCAGCTCGGAGCGGAAGTAGTACGACGTGTGCGGGTTGATCCAGAGCAGTGAGTGGCCGCCCGCGGTGCGCGCAGGCGCGATCGCGAAGCCGTTCGAGCCGGACGGTTCGGCGAGCGGGTCTTCACCGTCTCCGCGCCTCCGGCGCGGCGCCAGCGCACTGTCGCCGTAGAACGCCGCCAAATCGGGCACGCTCACGCGCTCGATGTCGCCGCCGATGCTGCCCTCGGTGAACGACAGCGCCATCCACGGCTCGAACCGCGTGATCACGCGCGGCGTCACGTTCGGGTGGCGGTACAGGTAGAAGTTGAGCCCGTCGGCGAATGCGTCCATGAGCGCGCGCAGCGACGCGGGACTGCGCCGGTACTGCGCGCGAAGCGAGTCGTCGCACACGAACAGCCGCTGGCGCAGGTCGGCGAACACCGCGCCCTCCCCCTCGACCTCGGCGCGGCGTCCCAACGCGACGACGTAGTTCCACTCGACGCGCGCGAAGTCGTCCTCCGCCTGCGCGTACTCCATGCCGAACACGGCGTCGGCGTCGGAGCGCCCGTGCACGTGTGCGATGCCCCACGTGTCGCGCGTGACGGTCACTCGTGCGGCCCGCGCCCGCCAGCGCGCGAGCTCGGCCGGCGCCGGCGTGAGCGCGTGCGTGGACGAAGCCGTGAACGCCAGCAGCGCCACCGACAGCACGACCGCGCGCCCCATCACTTCGCCCGCAGGTACTGCACCGGCCACGGGTGCTCGCCGCCCAGTTCGGCGGCCGCGCGCAGCGGCCAGTACGGGTCGCGCAGCAGCTGGCGCGCGAGCAGGACCACGTCGGCCTTGCCCTCGGCGAGAATCGCCTCGGCCTGCGCGGGCTCGGTGATCAGCCCCACGGCGCCGGTGGCGATGCCGGCCTCGCGCTTGACGCGCTCGGCGAAGGGCACCTGATAGCCCGGCGCGAGCGGGATCTTCTGGTGCGCCACGAGCCCGCCGCTCGAACAGTCCACGAGGTCCACGCCGAGCGCCCTGAGCGCGAGCGCCAGCTGCACGGTCTCGTCGGCGTTCCAGCCGCCGTCCGCCCAGTCGGTCGCGCTCACGCGCACCCACACGGGCTTGTCGGCGGGCCACGCTTCGCGCACGGCGCGCGTCACCTCGAGCGTCAGACGCATGCGGTTCTCGAGCGAACCACCCCATGCGTCCGCCCGGTGGTTGGCGAGCGGCGAGAGGAACTCGTGCAGCAGGTAGCCGTGCGCCGCGTGCACCTCGACGAACTCGAAGCCCGCCGCGAGCGCGCGTCCCGCCGCACCACGGAACGAATCGATCACGCGCGCGATGCCCGCCTCGTCGAGCGCGTTCGGGACCGCGTAGGCATCCGAGAACGCGATCGCCGACGGCGCGTCGGGCACCCAGCCGCCCGCCTCGAGCGTGAGCAGCTTGCCGCCTTCCCACGGCGCGGACGTGCTCGCCTTGCGCCCCGCGTGCGCGAGCTGCACGCCCGCCGCGCAGCCGTGCGCGCGCACGAATGCCGTGATGCGCGACAACGGCTCGACGTGCGCGTCGCTCCAGAGCCCCAGGTCGCCGGGCGTGATGCGCCCCTCGGGCCGCACCGCGGTGGCTTCGACCAGCACGGCGCCCGCGCCACCGACGGCGCGTGAGCCCAGGTGCACGAGGTGCCATTCCTCGGCGAAACCGTCGACCGCGCTGTACTGGCACATCGGCGCGACCACGATGCGGTTGCGGAACGTGAGCGAGCGTTGCGTGAACGGCGAGAACAGGTGCGAGGGCATGCGCGAGTCTCCCAGACGAGGGACGGTGTGCGGCACCGGACGCGGGACAGAGTAGGACAACTCGGGCGACGCGGTTAGCATGCGGCCGACCGTCACCTGCCCGTCGAACGGAGGACCGCCGCATGACGCCCCGCTTCCGCGCTGTGCTCGCTCTCGCTTCCGCCACGCTGTTCGCCTCGCTCGCGCTCGCCGCCATGGCGTTCGCGCAGGATGCTTCGCTGTTTTCCGAGCTGCGCTGGCGCTGCATCGGCCCGCACCGGGGCGGCCGCACGGTGGCCGCGGTCGGCGTGCCGCAGACCCGCGGGCTCTTCTACGTCGGCGTGAACAACGGCGGCGTCTGGCGCACGACGGACTACGGCCGCACGTGGCGTCCGATCTTCGACGAGCAGCCGACGCAGTCCATCGGCGCGATCGCGGTGGCGCCGTCGAACCCCGCGACGATCTACGTCGGCAGCGGCGAAGGACTGCAGCGTCCCGACCTGTCGGTGGGCGATGGCATGTACCGCTCCGACGATGCGGGCGCGACGTGGCGGCATCTCGGACTGAAGGACGCGCGGCAGATCCCGGCGATCGCGGTGGACCCGGTGGATCCGAACCGCGTGTTCGTCGCGGCGCTCGGCCACCCGTACGGACCCAACGCCGAGCGCGGCGTGTTCCGCACCACCGACGGCGGCCGCACGTGGGAGCGCGTGCTGCACACCGACGACGACACGGGTGCGATGGACGTGGCGCTCGACCCGGCGAACCCGCGCGTCTTGTACGCCGTGCTGTGGGCCGCGCGGCAGGCGCCGTGGGAAAACGGCTGGTCACTCAGCGCGAAGAACGGGCTCTGGAAGTCGGAGGACGGCGGCACGACGTGGCGCCGCATCGGCGCGGGCCTGCCGACGGGCGACGAAGGGCTCGGGCGCATCGGCATCGGCACGTGCCCGAGCGACCCGAAGCGCCTGTACGCGATCACGTCCGGCTCGAAGGGCGGCGGCCTGTACCGCAGCGACGACTCGGGCGAACACTTCCGGCTCGTCAACGCCGACCCGCGGCTGTGCGAGCGCAACGGCGACTTCGACGAAGTGAAGGCCGACCCCACGAACGCCGACGTCGTGTACGTCGGCAACGTGGTCGCGTGGAAGTCCACCGACGGTGGCCGCACGTTCGAGGCGTTCCGCGGTGCGCCCGGCGGCGACGACTACCACCGCTTCTGGATCGACCCGCACGACCCGCGCGTGATCCTGCTCGCCGGCGACCAGGGGGCCGTGATCACGGTGAACGGCGGCGAGAGCTGGAGCTCCTGGTACAACCAGCCGACCGCGCAGTTCTTCCACGTCGCGACCGACTTCGACTGGCCCTACCACGTCTACGGCGGCCAGCAGGAGAGTGGCTCGGCCGGTGTCGCCAGCCGCGGCCGCGACGGCGCGATCACGTTGCGCGAATGGCACCCGGTCGGCGTCGAGGAATACGGCTACGTCGCGCCGGACCCGGTGCACGCCCACTTCATCTTCGGCGGCAAGATCACGCGCTACGACCGCCGCACCGGCGACGTGAAGAACGTCTCGCCCGATCCGCTGCGCCGCCAGCCGTTGCGCTGGGTGCGCACGATGCCGGTGACGTGGCATCCGGCGCAGGCGCACGAGCTGCTGCTCGGCGCGAACGTCGTGTTCTCGTCCTTCGACGACGGCGAGCACTGGACCACGATCAGCCCCGACCTGACGCGCGAGTCGTACGACACGCCGCCCTCGATGGGCGCGTTCGCCGCGCTCGACGGCGAGAAGGGCAAGCATCGCGGCGTCGTCTATACGATCGCGGGTTCGCCGCGCTCGGCGGCGCTCATCTGGGCGGGCACCGACGACGGGCTCGTGCACGTCACGCACGACCACGGCCGCACGTGGACGAACGTCACCCCGCCCGCGCTCACGCCGTGGAGCAAGGTGTCCATGCTCGAGGCGTCGTACGCGGACTCGAACGTCGCGTACGCGGCGATCAATCGCTTCCGGCTCGACGACTATGCGCCGCACGTCTGGCGCACGCGCGATGGCGGCCGCACCTGGGAGCAGATCGTGAATGGCCTGCCGCCCGACGTGGTGGTGAACGCCGTGCGCGAGGACCCGACGACGCCGTCGCTGCTCTACGCGGCGACCGAGCGCGGCGTGTTCATGTCGTTCGACGCCGGCGACCATTGGCAGTCGCTGCGGTACAACCTGCCCACGACGAGCGTGCGCGACCTGGTCGTGAAGGACGCCGATCTCGTGATCGGCACGCACGGCCGCTCGTTCTGGATCCTCGACGACGTGACGCCACTGCGGCAGGCGGCGGCGATTGCAACCGCGCGCGCGTCAGGGCAGGCCCACCTTTGCAAGCCCGCGCTGGCCACGCGCGTGCGCTGGAATCGCAACACCGACACGCCGATTCCTCCCGACGAGCCCGCGGGGCAGAACCCGCCCGACGGCGCGGTGATCGACTACGTGCTCGCGCGCGACGCGAAGGGCCCGGTGACGCTCGAGGTGATCGACGGCGATACCGGGACCGTGTGCAGCTGGTCGACCACGGACTCCGTGCGCGCAGTGAGGACCGAAGACCAGACGCCGTGGTACTGGATGCGGAACGAGCAGGCGCTGAGCGCGAAGGCGGGCGCGCATCGCTTCGTGTGGAACCTGCGCACGGACCCGCCGCCGACCGACGATCGCGGCTGGGGCATGGCGGCGATCGAGCACGACACGCCCGTCGAGCCGCGGGGCGCCTGGGTGACTCCGGGTGTGTACCACCTGCATCTCACCGTTGACGGGCACGTGTACGAGCAGCTGCTCCACGTGCGAATGGACCCGCGCTCTCCCGCCACGATGGCGGACCTCGACGAGCAGTACTCGCTGTCGGCGAAGCTGCTCGCGATCTGGCGGGCCGACGCCCGGCTCGCCACGCGCATGCGCGCGCTGCGCTCCCGCGTCACCGGCACGGACGCCGCGAGCGATTCGCTGCGGCGCGACCTCGCCGCGCTCGAAGGCCGAGGCGGCGGTCCGTGGTGGGCGCGCGGCGGCGGCGGGCGAGACTGCGCCGCGCTCGCCACCGACTGCAGCCGCGCGCTCGACCAGATCCAGCGCGCGGACGACGCGCCGACCGCGGCGCTCGCGGCCGCCGCGCCCGAAGCCGAACGCGCGCTTGCGGCGCTGCTCGAACGTGAGCGCGGGCTGCTCGCGCGGGCGCGCGCGCTCGGAGTGAAGCCCTAGCGCCCCGGCGCCACCGCCTGTCCCTTCACCACCTCCGCCTTCGCGGTCGCGACGCCGTTCACGACGAGGTTCGTGAACGGGATCGGCAGGCCGTCGGCGTCGAACGGCTTCGGGCCGTTCTGCAGGTGGTAGTGAATGTGCGGCTCGCTCGTGTTGCCGGAGTTGCCGACGAGCCCGAGCATCTGCCCGCTCTTCACGCGGTCGCCGGTCTTCACGCGCAGCGACTTCGGCTGCAGGTGCGCGAGCAGCGAGTACTCACCGTTGCCATGATCGATCACGACGCCGTTGCCGATCGCATTCGCGCGGTCGGTCTTGCCCGGCAGGTTGTCGGGCAGGGTGTCGCGCATCCACACGATCGTGCCCGCGGCCGGCGCGAGCGCCTTCTTCCCGTAGCACCAGTAGTCCGCGAGCGCCTTGCCGTCGCCCCTGTGCGTCGAGCCGTTCTTCACGATCAGCACGTCCATCGCGAAGCGCTGGTCGCGCGTGGCCGCGTGATAGTTCTGGTCCACCGTGCGCCCACCCCACACCACGAACCACTCGCCCTCGAACGGCAGGCGCAGCGTCGTCTTCGTCTCGTAGCCGAGGTGCGCGCTCGCGAACTCGGTGGGTTTCGCGGAGGGCCGGGCGAGCATGCCGGTCACGCGGCCGTCGCGATCGAACGCGAAAGTCATGTCGATGGGCGCGGGCACCTTCGAGAAGCGGCACGTCGCGACGTAGGCCCAGTTGCCGGGCGCCGGCTCCGACGTCGTCTCGCTCACCACGGAGTCGAGCTTGCCGAGGCTGCCGCCGATGCGCTCGAGCGTGGCGGCGAAGTTGGCCGAGTCCTTCATCGCGGCACGCATGCCGCCGTCGAACTCCGCCCACAGGGGAGCGGCCTCGTTGGCCGTGGCGTGCGCGAGCATGGCCTTGCCCTTGGCGGTGGCGGCGGCGGAATCGAAAGCGGACGCGCGCCCGGCGATCGTGAGCAACGCGCAGGCGAACAGGACGGACGGAACGAGCTTCAAGCGGGAACCTCCGGGAATGGCCGTTGAGGCGCGTGGGATTTTCGGCAGCATCGCGCGGACCGCATGCTAACCTGCGCGCCACCTTTTGACGGATGGGGCGTGCGGAATGTTGCGCGCCGCCCCCATGGAGCGCCGAACCGGGAGGAACCCCGATGGCCGCACATCGCCCGCTGGACGTGATCCGCCATGCCGACGGCCGCGTGGAACTGCAGGACGCCGCCGCGCTGCACACGAGTCCGCTCTTCAACGAGGACCTCGCCCCCGTCGCGGTCGCGAAGCGCGACTGGACCACGTACAACTTCGCCGCGCTCTGGATCAGCATGGCGCACTGCATTCCCACGTACATGCTCGCGTCCGGCCTCATGACGCAGGGCATGAACTGGTGGCAGGCGCTCTTCACGATCCTCCTCGGCAACACGATCGTGCTCGCCCCGATCCTGCTGAACTCGCACCCGGGCACGAAGTACGGCATTCCCTTCCCCGTGTTCGCCCGCGCCGCGTACGGCACCGCGGGCTCGAACCTCCCGGCGCTCATGCGCGCGCTCGTCGCGTGCGGCTGGTTCGGCATCCAGGCGTGGATCGGTGGCGAGGCGCTGCAGACGTTCTTCGCCGTGCTGATCCCGAACTGGGCTCAGCTGCTCGGCCCCGGCTTCGCGGGCCACACCGGCACGGAGTGGCTCAGCTTCCTGATCTTCTGGGGCATCAACATCGGCATCATCTACAAGGGCATGAACCTGCTGCGGATCGTCGAGAACCTGTCGGCGCCCTACGTGCTCGTCGTGACCGCGATCCTGCTCGTGTGGGCCGTGAAGGCCGCGAACGGCTTCGGCCCGCTGCTCTCGCAGCCCGGCAAGTTCACGACGATGGCGGAGTTCATGCCGGTCTTCATTCCGTCGCTCACCGGCATGATCGGCTTCTGGGCGACGCTGTCGCTGAACATGCCGGACTTCACGCGCTTCGGCCGCAGCCAGAAGGAACAGGTGGTCGGCCAGACGGTCGCGCTCCCCACGACCATGTTCGCGTTCGCCGCGATGGGCGTGCTCATCACGAGCGCGAGCGCGATCCTCTACGGCGAGCCGATCTGGGATCCGGTGAAGCTCGTCGGCCACTTCACGAACCCATGGATCGTCGGCTTCGCCATGTTCTCGGTCGTGATCGCGACGCTCGCGGTGAACATCGCCGCCAACGTGGTGTCCCCGGCCAACGACTTCGCGAACGCGCTGCCCAAGTACATCTCGTTCAAGACCGGCGGGCTCATCACCGGCCTGCTCGGCATCGCGATGCAGCCCTGGAAGCTGCTCGCCGACCCGACCGGCTACATCTTCACATGGCTGGTCGGCTATTCCGGCGGCCTCGGCTCGATCGCGGGCGTGCTGATCGCGGACTACTGGATCGTGCGGAAGAAGGAGTTGAACCTCGGCGATCTCTACCTGCCGGACGGCGAGTACGGCGGCTGGAGCATTCCCGCCGTGGTCGCGACGATCGCGGGCTGCGCGCTCGCGTGGGGCGGTCTCGTATTTCCGCCAATGCGGCCACTCTATGACTACGCGTGGTTCGTCGGCTTCTTCGCGGCCGGCGCGATCTACGTGGGGATGAAGGGCGGCGCCGGAAAGCCGGCCGTCGCGCGATGACCGCGCGGCCGCGCCGATGAGCACGCGGCCGGAGACCGCGAGTCTTCTCTTCTACGACGGCACGTGCGGACTCTGCGCGCGCTCGGTCGCCTGGTGCCTGCGACACGATCGCGCCGGCGTCCTGCGCTACGCGCCGTTGCAGGGCGAGACGTACGCGGCGCTCGACGTGCCGGACAAGCCGTGCGAACTCGACACCGTCGTGCTGCTCGACCGTGGAAAGCTGCTGACCCGCAGTGACGCCGTGCTGCGTGCGGTCGCCCTGTGCGGCGGGCCGTGGGGCGCGCTCGCGGCGGTCGGCCACGCGGTGCCGCGGCCGCTGCGCGAGTCGGCCTATCGGTACGTCGCCGCGCGGCGGCTGGGCTGGTTCGGCAGGGCCGACGCGTGCGCGCTCGCGACCCCGGAACAGCGTGGGCGATTCCTGCCGTGAACCTCTCGACCGACCACACGCCGACCGGCGAAGGAGGAACCCGATGAATCCCGACGAACGCGACATTCGCGCGCTTCACGTGACCTGGATCGAAGCCGTCAACGCCGGCGACCTGCCGCGCCTGCTCGAACTGCTGGCCGAGGACGCCGTGCTGTTCAGCCCCGGGCAGCCGCCCTTCGGGCGTGAGCAGTTCATCGAGACGTTTTCCGCCGCGCACGGGCAGTGGCGCATCCGCTGCGTGAGCGAGCCCGAGGAGGTCGCGGTCTCCGGCGACCTGGCGTTCACCCGCTGCAAGGATTCGCTGTCCCTGACGCCCGCCGCGGGAGGTGCGACGTCTCGATTCGCCGGCGATCGGCTGACGGTCTACCGCAAGAGCACCGACGGCCGCTGGCGGTTGTCCCGCGACGCGCACACGCTCATGCCGGTCGAGTGACCCGCCGCTACGCCCCCACCTTCGCGCGGTAGGCCGCGAGCGCCTGTTCGAGAATCCGCATGGAGCGCTCGAGCTTCGGCACTTCGAGCACGTACGCGAGCCGCACTTCGTCGCGGCCGAGGCCCGGCGTCGCGTAGAAGCCGTCGAGCGGCGCGACCATCACGGTCTCGCCGCCCATCGAGAACTCGCTGAGCAGGAAGACGGCGAACGCGTTCGCGTCGTCCACGGGCAGGCCGAGGCACACGTAGAACGCGCCCTCGGGCTTGCGCACGCGCACGCCGGCCATGTTCGACAGCGCGCCGTACACACAGTCGCGCCGCTTCTGGTACTCGGCGATCACGCCCTGCGTGTACGAGGCCGGCACCTCGGTCAGCGCCGTGCACGCGAACTGCTCGATCGTCGGCGGGCAGAGCCGCGCCTGGCCGAAGCGCAGGATCGCGTTCATGAACTCGCGATTGCGGCTCACGATGTTGCCGATGCGCGCGCCGCAGAGCGAGTAGCGCTTGCTCACCGAGTCCACCACGATCGCGAGTTCGTCCATGCCTTCGAGCGTGAGCACGGAGCGGCTCGTCTTCCCGTCGTACGTGAACTCGCGGTAGACCTCGTCGGCGATCAGGAAGATCCCGCGGTCGCGGCAGATCGCGGCGAGCATCTCGATCTCGGCGTCCGTGTACACGGTGCCGGTCGGGTTGTTCGGCGAGCAGATGAGCATCGCGCGCGTGCGCGGCCCGATCTTCGCCTCGATCGCCGCGCGGCCCGGCAGGTGGTAGCCGTCGGCGCCGTTCGTCGTGACGGGCACGCACTCGACGTTGTTGAGCGCGGCGAAGCCGTTGTAGTTCGTGTAGAAGGGCTCGAACACGAGCACCTGGTCACCGGGATCGCACAGCGCGCCGAGCGTGAACTGGATCGCCTCGCTGCCGGCGGTCGTGACGAAGATCTCCTCCACCGAGAGCTTCGCGCCGACGCCCGCGTAGTAGGTGCGCAGCGCCTCGAGGTATTCGGGCAGTCCCTGCGACGGTCCGTACGGCACGTAGGCCGCGTCGTAGGCGCGCAGTTTCTTCAGGATGGCGTCGGGTGTCGGGATGTCGGGCTGGCCGATGTTCAGGCCGTGCACTTCGAGGCCCTTCGCGCGCGCGGCGACGGCGTAAGGCGCGAGGCGGCGGATGGGCGACGCCGGCATGGCGGCGGCACGCTGGGAAAGTCGGGTCGGACGGGACACGGAAGCCTCCGGTGGATGAGCGAGGCGGAAGCTTAGCCGCAGCCCCGCGGGCTCCGCCACTCAGGCCGCCGCGCGCCACTCCTCGAGCAGGTCGAGCAGCCGTCGCGACGCGATCTCGAAAGGCGCGTCGGGTTCGAGCGCCATGCGCGCGTCGTGCAGGTCGCCCTCGTGCACGAGCGCGACGATCTCCGAAGCCTCGCGATGGAAGTTCGCGTGCATGTCGCGCACGAGCGCCCAGGCGCGTTCGGCGCGCGTCTCCGCGGGCAGGCGGTGGAGCCAGCGCCCCAGCTCGCAGCGGTCGTCCCGGAGCACCTCGAGGGTGGATTCCTCGAGGCGGCCCTCGGCGACGCCCCGCGTGAGGCGCGCCTTCCACTCGGCGTGCGCCGCGATCGCGCGGTCCACTTCGAGCTTGTGCTGCCGCAGCAGGTCCTGCAGCGCCTTCAACAGCTCTCGGTCTTCGGTCGGCATGCTCGAAGAATCCTCGTCGGTCCGGCACTCCGGAGGGATGACGGTCGGTGCACTCCGCTGTTGTCGGCGCCCGGTGTCCCCGGATGAAGCGCCGATTTGCCCCGACGCGCGCTCGCCCGCCGCCGGGAGAACGCCGGGGCGGGCGAGCGAAAGTGCGGCGGCGCGGCAGCGGTCAGCGGCCGAGCAGCGGGAACTCCAGACCGACGAGCGCCTGCACGCTGCCGTTCTTGAGGTCGGGACCGAATGGAAGCTTCGACGCGTCGGCGAGCCCCTGCTCGTAGCGCGCCTCGAACGTCCAGTTCAGGCCGCCGGCGGGCAGCCGCAGCCCGGCGCCCACCGCCACGCCGTAGTCGAACGTCTCGAACTCGTTCGTGTCGAGATGCGTGTCGAGAAGACCGTCGGTGGTGAGCTTCTCGCTCACCTTGAACGCGACGGTCGGGCCGCCGACCAGCATGAGGCGCGCGGATCCCGGAGCGCCGGTCTGCAGGCGGAGCAGCAACGGCACTTCGACGTAGTCGAGGTCGATGCCCGTGCGGATGTTGCCGAAGTCGAAACCGCCGAAGCTCACGTTCGTGGACGTGAACGTCGAGCCCTTGCGCAACCACAGCAGTTCGGGCGCGAACGCGAGGTTGCGCGTGAGGTCCACGGCGAGGGAACCGCCGCCGCCGACACCGGATCGCCTATTGAGGTCGCCGAGATCGGAGCCGAGCTGCGAGGTGGTGAGGCCGGCCTTCAGGCCGAGCGTGACGCCCGCGTGCGCGGGCGCCGCGGCGAGGGCGGTGGTCATGACGAGCGCGGTCAGCGCGAGTGCGACATTGCGATTCATGGGATCTCCGAGGAACGTGACGACACGCGGGGAGCGTGTGGACCTCAATGCAGCTTCTTGCGGCGGTTGCGGACGAAGTCGCGGAACACGTACGCGCCGATGTTCTGCGGATCGGTCTCGTACAGCCTTCCGTGGTTCAGCTCGGTCAGCTTGCGCACGAACTCGAGCAGCACGGTGTCCGCGGCGAGCATGAACGTCGTGATCGTGATTCTCTTACGCCGGCAGTAGACGGCTTCTTCCAGCGTCTTGTTGACGATCTTCGGGTCGAGCCCGAAGGGATTCTTGTAGAGCCGGCCGAACTCGTGCATGCAGCTCGGCTTGCCGTCCGTGATCATGAAGATCTGCTTGTTGACGCCCTTGCGCGAGGCGAGGATGCGCCGCGCCATCTGCAGCCCGGCCCGCGTGTTCGTGTGGTACGGACCGGCCTGGATGCCCATGAGGTCCGCGAGCCGCACCTGCTTCGCGTCGTCGCCGAACAGCACGACGTCGAGGGTGTCCTTCGGGTAGCGCGTCTGCACGAGCTGCGTGAGCGCGAGCGCGATGCGCTTGGCCGGGGTGATGCGGTCCTCGCCGTACAGGATCATGGAGTGGCTCACGTCCACCATGAGCACCGTCGCGCACGCCGACGTCTGCTCCTGCTCGAAGACCTCGAGATCGTCCTCGCCGAGCGTGAGGTCGTCCACGCCCTGACGCTTGACCGCGTTGCTCACCGAACCGAGCGCGTCGAGATTCCCGAGGTCGTCGCCGAACTGCCATGCGCGCGTCTCCGACAGGCGTTCGCCGCCCTTGCCCGCGACGGGCGTGCGGTGATCGCCGGGACCGCCGGCGCGCAGCGACGAGAACATCTCGTTGAGCGAGTCCTGCCGGATCCGGCGCTCGCCCTTGGGCGTGATCTGGAAGCCCTGCGGTGTGCGTTCCGCCTCACCGGACTCCTCGAGCAGCTTGCGGAAGTCGGAGAGCCCGAACTTCTCGTCGAAGAACCCGTACTCGCGGCCGAAGTGCTCCATCCACTTCAGCGCCTCTTCCACGTCGCCACCCGTCTGCAGGAGCAGGTTGCGGTAGATGTCCATGAGCTGGCGCATCCGCTCCATGTCACCCGGATTCGGACCCTGCCAGCGCGTGTAGTCGAAGTGCACGGCGTCAGCCCTCCGCCCCGGCGCGTCGCGCGAGCAGCATCGCGTAGCCGGGATTGCCGGTGCGCGGCTCGCGGCCCTGCTCGACGAGCTCGAGGCCGGCCTCCGCGAACCACGCGCGGTAGTGCTCCGCCGCGCCGTGGCTGTAGTACATGCTCGCGCCGCGCACGCCGCGCCAGTCGGTTTCGACGCCGGTCCAGGGCTCCTGCCCCACCGTCGCGATCAGCCAGCCGCCGGGCGCGAGCCATCCGGCGATGCGCGCGATCAGGGCGGGCTGCTCGTCGAGCGGCACGTTGATGATCGAGTAGAACGCCGCGACGCCGTCGAAGGAGCCCGGCGCGAACTCGGCGCTGGTCATGTCCGCGCACGCGAAGCGTGCACCGGGCACGAGCGCCCGGGCGCGCTCGATCTGCACGGGCGACAGGTCCACGCCCGTCACGTCGAATCGCCGCGACAGCTCGAGCGCGACCGGCAGGCCGTTTCCGCAGCCGAGGTCGAGCACGCGCGCGCCGCCGGCCAGCCGGCGCGCGAAGCGGCCGAGCCAGTACTCGTAGCGCGAGCCCTCGAGCGCGAACGTGTCGCCCCGATAGGCGTGCGACGCGAGCTCGTAGCCGCGCCGGACGATGTCGCGGGGATCTTCCGTGGCGGTCACCGGCGCCTCAGTCGTCACCGAATCCGGACAGCATGGACTTGAGCATGTCCTTGTATTCCGTCACCGCCGCGTCGGTGCGCTCGCGCGACAGCATCGAGTTCTGGTGCATGCCCTCGAGCACGAGTTCCATGGCCACGGCGTGCTCGGCGAGGTCGCGCGGCTCGAGGTACTTCTTCGCGAGGTCGGCGAGTCCCGCCACACGCGACAGTTCGCCTTCGAACGCCACCGCCGGCATGTCGTCGCCGATCCGCAGGTGTTGGCCGCCCGCGAACCACTCGAGGATCGGGCGATACTCGCTCGCCGCCTGCGGCTCGTTCTCCGTCTGCGGCTGGCCGCGTTTGCGGCCGCGCGCCTTGAACGCGTCGGGGAAGCGCTGCTGGAAGACGGCCTTCACACCGCGGCCGAGCAGGGCCTTCGCCACCGCGAGCGCACCCTCCTGCTCGCCCTCGAGCACGAGTTCGACCTTGCCGCTCACGGCACTCACCGCGTTCTGCAGGTCGCACACACGGGTCACGACCCGCTTCTCACCCGTGCGCAGTCCGCGGCGCTCCGCGTTGCTCACGAGGTTCTCGAGCAGCGCGATCGGCAGTCGCGCCGAGACGCCGGAGTTCTGGTCCACGTATTCGCTCTTGCGCGCCTGGATCGCGACTTCCTCGATCAGCTCGCGCATGAACGCGGGCAGCACGACCTCGATGCCGGAGTCGCGCTCCGCCCACGCCTCCTGCGACGTGATCGCCATGCCCTGTTCCCGCGTGAGCGGGTAGTGCGTGATGATCTGCGAATTGATGCGGTCGCGCAGCGGCGTGATGATGTTGCCGCGGTTCGTGTAGTCCTCGGGATTCGCGGAGAACACGACGGCCACGTCGAGCGGAATGCGCACGGGGAAACCGCGGATCTGGAAATCCTTTTCCTCGAGGATGTTCAGCAGGCCGACCTGGATGCGCGGCTGCAGGTCGGGCAGTTCGTTGATCGCGAAGATGCCGCGATTCGTGCGCGGCAGGATGCCGTAGTGGATGACACGCTCGTCGGAGTAGTCGAGCCGCAGCGTCGCCGCCTTGATCGGATCGATGTCGCCGATCAGGTCGGCGATCGTCACGTCCGGCGTCGCGAGCTTCTCCTGGTAGCGCGCGTCACGGTGCAGCCAGCGGATCGGCGTCGCGTCGCCGTGCACCTCGACCGCCTGCCGCGCGTGGTGCGTGAGCGGCTCGTACGGATCGCTGTTCAGCGGGCAGCCGTCGATCGCGGGCACCCATTCGTCGAGGAACTGCGCGAGCGAGCGCAGCAGGCGGGTCTTCGCCTGGCCGCGCAGCCCGAGCAGGATGAAGTCGTGCTTGGACAGCAGCGCGTTCACGATCTGCGGCTCGACCGTGCTCTCGTAGCCGACGATGCCGGGAAACAACGGCTCACCGGAACGCAGGCGCGCGATCACGTTGGCGCGCAGCTCGTCCTTGACGGAGCGCGAGCGCCAGCCGGAAGCCTTCAGTTCACCGAGCGTGCGGGGACGGGACATGGATGGAGTTCTCCGGGGCGGAGGTCGGGCCGGAAGCGCGGGGCGGCCGGACGGAAAGGCCGCGAGGGCGCGCACGGTAGACGAGAAAGGGCGATCCCGCATGGAAAGATGCGGGACCGCCCCTTCGAGTTGCGCGCTGTTTTGGGCTACACGCGGGCGTGACAGCCGAAGCAGGACGTCGGCGTGTAGGTGTAGCTGCGGTTTCCGCTGTGGTGCCCGTCCACCTCGGTCTTGTTGCTGTGCTCGTGGCAGGCGATGCACGTGAACGTCCCGTACGACGCCGTGCTGGTGTGGCAGGACGTGCAGTCGTTCGACCACCGGCCGTTGTGCTTGCCGGAGTAGATCCGGAAGTGCGAGGCGTCGTGCGCGGTGAACTTGCCGCCCGCCCACGTCGAGGTGGTGTGGCACGTGGAGCACTGCGAGGCGTTGAACCCGGCACCCGCGTGGCTCGGCGCGGTCGAGTTCCAGTCCGTCTGGTGGCACGACAGGCAGGCCGTCGGCTTGCCGTCGTACACGCCGTCCGAGTGGCAGCTGTTGCACGTCGTGGTCACGTGCGCACCCGTGAGCGGGAAGCTCGTCGTGGCGTGATTGAACGTCGCGCCCGCCCAGGCCGTGGTCGTGTGGCACGAGCCGCACGCGGACGTCGGGAACGACGTCGCGGTGTGCGTGGGTACCGCCGCGGTGTAGTCGCTCTGGTGACACGAGTAGCACGCCGTGGACTTGCCGTCGTACACGCCGTCACCGTGGCACGAGTTGCAGCTCACGGCCTGGTGCGCGCCGGTGAGCGGGAAGGTCGTGTTCGTGGTGTGGTTGAACGTCGCGCCCGACCAGGTGGTGGTCGTGTGGCACGTCGCGCAGGACGACGCCGCGAAGCCCGACGTCACGTGGTTCGGCACGGCCGTGTTGTAGTCGTCCATGTGGCAGGACGCGCAGTCCATCGCGTGGTTGTTGAACACGCCGTTCGAATGGCAGCCGTTGCACGTCGCCGTGGTGTGCGCGCCCGTCAGCGGGAAGCTCGTGAGCGAATGGTTGTACGTCGCGCCCGTCCACGCGGTGGTCGTGTGACACGTCGCGCACGCGCTCGCCGCGAAGCCGGCGGCCGTGTGGTTGAGCGACGCGCCCGAGTAGTCGCTCGAGTGGCATGACTGGCAGGCGGTCGGTTTGCCGTCGTACACCCCGTCCGAGTGGCACGAGTTGCACGTCACCGACTGGTGCGCGCCGGTGAGCGGGAAGCTCGTGTTCGTGCTGTGGTTGAACGTGGCGCCCGTGAACGTCGTCGTGTTGTGGCAGTTCGCGCACGTCGCCGCCGGGAACCCGGACGTGGCGTGGCTCGGCGTCGCGGCGTTGTAGTCCGCCATGTGGCACGAGGCGCAGTCCATCGCGTGGTTGTTGAACACGCCGTTCGAGTGGCAGCTGTTGCAGGCCGCCGCCACGTGCGATCCCGTGAGCGGGAAGCTCGTCGCCGAGTGGTTGTACGTCGCGCCCGTCCACGCGGTGGTCGTGTGACACGTCGCGCACGCGCTCGCCGCGAACCCGGCGGCCGTGTGGTTGAGCGACGCACCCGAGTAGTCGCTCGAGTGGCACGACTGGCACGCCGTCGGCTTGCCGTCGTAGACGCCGTCGCCGTGGCACGAGTTGCACGAGGTCGTCTGGTGCGCGCCCGTGAGCGGGAAGCTCGTGTTCGTGCTGTGATTGAACGTCGCGCCCGACCACGTCGTGGTCGAATGGCAGTTCGCGCACGTGCTCGCCGGGAAGCCCGACGTGGTGTGGTTCGGCGTCGCGCCGTTGTAATCGGCCATGTGGCACGAGGCGCAGTCCGTGGGCTTGCCGTTGTACACACCGTCGGAGTGACAGCTCGTGCAGGCCGCCGCCTGGTGCGCGCCGGTCAGCGGGAAGCTCGTGTTCGTGTTGTGGTTGAACACCGCGCCCGCGAAGGTCGTCGTGTTGTGGCAGTTCGCGCACGACGCCGTCGAGAATCCGGCCGCCGGATGGTTCGGCGTCGCGCCGGCGTAGTCGGCCGCGTGGCACGAGTAGCAGTTCGTCGGCTTGTTGTTGAAGACGTTGTCCGAGTGGCAGTCGTTGCAGGCGCGCGCGACGTGCGATCCGGTGAGCGGGAAGCTCGTGCCGGTCGTGTGATTGAACGTGGCGCTCGTCCAGGTGGTCGTGTTGTGGCAGGTCGTGCACGCGCTCGACTGGAAGCCCGCGGCCGCGTGGTTCACGACGGCGCCGGAATAGTCGGACTGGTGGCACGAGTAGCAATTGGTCGGCTTGCCGTCGAAGACGCCGTCCGAGTGACACGAGTTGCAGCTCACGGCCTGGTGCGCGCCGGTGAGCGCGAAGCTCGTGTTGGAGTGGTTGAACGTCGCGCCCGCGAACGTGACCGTGTTGTGGCACGTCGTGCACAGACTCGCCGGGAAACCCGACGCCGGGTGGTTCGGCGTCGCGTTCGCGTAGTCGGCGGAGTGACACGTCTCGCACTGCGCCGGCTTGCCGTTGAAGACGTTGTCGGAGTGGCAGGAATTGCACGTCGAGCTCTGGTGCGCGCCCGTCAGCGCGAACGCCGTCGTGCCGTGATCGAAGCGGCCGCCCGACCAGGTCACGGTCGTGTGGCACGTCGCGCACTGGGAGGCGGAGAAGCCCGCGCCGGAGTGCGACGGCGTCGCCGAGCTGTACTGCAGTTCGTGACACGAGGCGCAGTCGAGCGGCTTGCCGTGATAGACGCCGTCGGCGTGGCAGCTCAGGCACGCCGTCGCCGCGTGCGCGCCGGTCAGCGCGAAGCGAGTGGCGCCGTGATCGAACGCGCCGCCCGCGAACGTGGACGTGTTGTGGCACGTCGCGCACTGGCTCGCCGGGAAGCCGGCGGCCGCGTGGTCGGGCGTCGCGTTCTGGTACTGCGACGTGTGGCAGGACGAGCACGCCGGATCGGCGGCGGCGAAGTTGCCGCCGTTGTGGCACGAAGCGCACTCCTGCGTCACGTGCGCGCCCGTCAACGGGAACGCCGTGCGCGAGTGGTCGAACGTCGCGGTCGTCCACACCTGCGCGGTGTGGCAGCCGCGGCAGTCCATCGGGAAGCCCTGCGCGGCGTGGTCGGGATTGCGGGTCGCGCGGTAGTCCTTCTCGTGGCACGACCGGCACTCGACCGGCGTGCCGACGAACTGCATCTGTCCCTGCGCCGCGGGCTTGTGGCAGCTCTCGCACTCGACGACCGCGTGCGAGCCGTTGAGCGGGAACTTCGTCATCTCGTGCGCGCGGATCATCGGCGCGCGGTCGGTGAAGCTGCGGGCGCCGTGGCAGCGGGCGCACTCGGTGCCCATCTCACCGCGGTGCGGATCGGTGTGGCACGAGGCGCACACGGTCTGCGCGCGCGTGAAATCGAGCGACTGGTGGCAGGACGTGCACGCGGCCGACGCGTGCGCGGCCTCGAGCGGGAAGCCGTAGCGGGCGTGATCGAAACGCGCGCTCAGGCGCAGCGTGCGCCAGTCCGCCGACGAATGGCAGAGCTCGCACTCCTGCTTGAAGGTGCCGTGCGGGTTCTCGACGCCCGATCCGCTCGCGGCCTGCAGCGGCTCACCGCGGAGCGCCGCCAGCGTCAACGCGAGAGCCACGGCCACTGGCCCGGCCCACGAGAGGAAACGCTGCCACACGTGCTTCACTTCGCACCTCCGTCCTGCTGACGCCCCAACGCGCCCCGGCTATAGTGCGGGCCGTCATGGCCCACGACCTCACGCTCCTGAACGAATGCCGCGCGCTGGTTCGCGCGGTGACTCCCTTCGCCACGATCGAAGACCTGCACGGCTCGCACGCCTGGCGCGAACTCGGTCCGCGCTTCGACGCGCTGCTGAACACCGTGAGGCGATACGGCGTTATCGGCGGGCCCGCCGCTCCTCGCCACCCCGATCGTGTGCGGGTGGTGCAGTGGAACATCGAGCACGGCAACTGGTACGAACAGGTCGAGGAGGCCTTCCGGACCCGGGCCGAACTGGCCGCCCCGGACGTCGTGACCCTCGACGAGGTGGACCTCGGCTGCGCCCGGGCCGGCAATCGCGACGTGACGGGCGACCTGGCCCGCGCGCTCGGCCTGTACGGCGCCTGGGCTCCGCTGTTCCTCGAGACCACGATCGCCCGCGCGCTCGGCCTGTACGGCGCCTGGGCTCCGCTGTTCCTCGAGACCACGATCGGCCGGGACGACGACCCCGTGACCGCGGCGGGGCGCGAGAACGAGGAGGGACTGTTCGGCATCGCCGTGCTGTCGCGCTGGCCGATCGGCGAGGTCCGCGTGCTCGACCTGCCGAGTCCGCAGAAGCTGCAGTTCGACCTCGAACGCATGGTCGGACGCCATTGCGCGCTCGTCGCCGAAATCCTGCGGCCCGAAGGCGCGTTCGTCGCCGTGGCGGCGCATCTCGAGGTCCACCGCACACGCGCGCATCGCGCGGCGCAGGCCCGCGTGATCGCGGACGCGCTCGCGCACGAACGCCGCCCCGTGGTGCTGGCGGGCGACTTCAACACCCATACGTTCGATCGCGGTCTGTGGCACTCGGCTCTCCATGGTGCTTCTGCATTGATGTTGATGCCGGGTCCCGCATTGAAAGCTCGGCTGCTGCATCCGGACCGGGGGTTCGCGCACGAGCCGCTGTTCGACGTGCTGCGTGAAGCCGGGTTCCGCTGGGACGACTACCGGGACGAGCTGCCGTCCCTCCTGCTGCGTGAAGACCGGCTCGAGGAAGCGCAAGCGCTGCCCGGGCCGCTGCGTCATGTGGCAAGACGCGTGCTCGAATGGGCGATTCATCGTGGAACGTTGCGACTCGACTGGATCTGCGGTCGAGGCTGGCGATCGGGTCGGGGGCACACCGTGCGGGGCCTGGACGGACCCGGAAAGGCGAGCGATCACGCACCGATCGTGGCGGAACTGACCTTCTGAAGGTCTTCCGCCGGGTCCCGCGTGGGATCGGGGCCGCGTGCAGAAAACCATGCGAGCGCCGCATCATTCAAGACTCTCGTGCGTGCTTCGGGTGAAAAAAACCTGCGTGTTGAGCGGTGCTCGACGAAGTCGCGTCCCACTGCGGGAACTACGGAGATGCAGGACGCATTTCGGGAACTTGCAGCTTGCGAGGCACGAGGCCGTCTTCCCGGGCTCGCGCGGCGCTTCTGATAAGGTGCCACGCCACGCTCGATACCGTTCCCGCCTCCCGAGGTCGCCATGTCCGGTTTCGCCATCGAGACGTTCGAACTCACGCGCGTGTTCGGCGCGCAGACCGCCGTGGACCGCCTGTCGCTGCAGGTACCCGAAGGTTCGTTCTACGGCTTCCTCGGTCCCAACGGCGCGGGCAAGTCCACGACGATCAACATGCTCACGGGGCTGCTCTCGCCCAGTTCGGGCGGGGCGCGCATCCTCGGGCTCGACCTCGCGAAGGACGACCTCGAGATCAAGCGCCGCATCGGGGTCGTGCCCGACGGACTGCACCTGTTCGAGCGCCTGAGCGGCGAGGACCAGCTGCGCTTCGTGGGCGAGGTGCAGGGGCTCGCCCCCGCCGTCGCCAAGTCCCGCGCGGCCGAACTGCTCGAGGCGATGGACCTCACGGCCTCTGCGCGCAAGCTCGTCGCCGGCTACTCGCACGGCATGCGCAAGAAGCTCGCGCTCTCGTGCGCGCTCATCCACGAGCCGCGGCTGCTGTTCCTCGACGAGCCCTTCGAAGGGGTGGACGCGGTCGCGACGAGCGAGATCCGCGAGCTGCTCCAGCGCCTCGTCGCGCAGCGGCACGTGACGGTGTTCCTCACCTCGCACGTGCTCGAGGTGGTCGAGCGGCTGTGCACGCACGTCGGCATCGTCGCGGGCGGCCGGCTCGTCGCGAACGGCTCGCTCGACGAACTGCGCCGCGGCGAACACGGCGAGACGAACTCGCTCGAGCAGCTGTTCCTCGCGCGCGTCGGCGGCTCGCGCGGCGACGCGGCGGCCGGGCTCGGCTGGCTCACCGGCGGGAGCGCGGCCGAGTGAAGACGCTGCGGCTGCTGCTCTGGCTGCGCTGGAAGCTGTTCCTGAACTCGGGCTCGGCCACGCA
>JBGANH010000285.1:0-5588 GCA_044222365.1 Candidatus Eiseniibacteriota bacterium | reverse complement strand
CGCTCGGGCGTCCGCGCCACCACACAAAGAAGTGAGGACGGGTTCCTACAGGTCCAGCGTCGGTGCCTTCGGCGCCTGCGGCGCCTCGGCCTCCCCCGCGTGCCGGCGCGGCGTCCGGCCACGCCGCCCGGCGCGCTGTTCGCGTTCGTGGCGCCGCTGCTCGCGCAGGTAGCAGGCGTAGTGGATCACCGCCCCGAAGTGCGCCGTCGCGGCCAGCGGCCACGCCTCGACGAACTGCGGCAGGTCGAGGCGCGCGTCCTTCAGCTGCTCGAGCAGCCACAGCAGCCGCGTCGGGGCCTCGCGCTGCGTGATGGCGCACCAGGCGTCCACGGCGGTGGGCGTCAGCCGCTCGTGCCCGAGTTCGGCGTACAGCTCCTGCACGCGGCGCAGCAGCGCGCCGTCGTCGTAACGCGAGATCTCCGCGAGCAGCTTGTTCGCACGCACGGCCGACGGCGGCGGCGGCTGCAGCGCGCCGACGCTGAGTGCTTCCGCGCTCGGTCCGGCGGCGAGCGGCGCGGGTTCGCCACGCACGAGCTCCGGCGGCGACGCGCCGTCCGCGGCGCCCGGCGGCACGCGCACGGCGGTCACCCCGTCGGACGCCAGGTCCGGCAGGCGCCACGACACGTCCTCGAGCGCTCCGCGCAGCAGGCTCGCGAGCCCGCGCGCTCCGGTGCCCGCCGCCATCGCGCGACGCGCGAGCGCTTCGCGCGACTCGCCGGGCACGTCGAGCGCGACACCGTGCAGCGCGAACTGGCGCTCCGCGCGGGACAGCGCCGAGTGTTCGACGTCGCCGAGAATGTGCGTGAGGTCGCGCACGGAGAGCGGGTGCAGTGGCGCGATCGCGGCGAACCGGCCCACGATCTCCGGCACGAGCCCGAAGTCCACGAGGTCCTGCGGGATCACCTGCGCGAGCGCGTCGCCGTCGGAGAGCCGCGGCGGCGCGAGATCGGCGCCCGAACCGAAGCCGAGCGCGGCGCGGCGCCCGACGCGGCGGCGGATGGTCTCGGGCAGTTCCGCGAACGCGCCCGTGCACACGAACAGCACGCGCGACGTGTCCATGACGAGCGGCTGCTCGCGCACGCGGAAACGCGCGGGTGCACCGTCGAGGAGCGCGAGCAGGGCGTTCTGGACGCCCTCGCCCGACACGTCGCGGCCGTGGCCGCTCACGCGGCGGATCTTGTCGAACTCGTCGAGGAACACGATGCCGCGCTCGGCGCGCGCCATGTCGTGGCCCGCGGCCTGGTACAGCGCGGCGAGCGCACTGTCCACGTGATCGCCCACGTAGCCGGCCTCGACGAGCGAGGTGGCGGCGATCATCGCGACGGGCACGCCGAGGTGCGCCGCGAGCGTGCGCACGAGGTGCGTCTTGCCGCAGCCCGTGGGCCCCAGCAGCAGCACGTGCTGGCGGCCGAGGTCGCGTCCCTGCGCTTCGGGCCGGTCGCGCAGCGCGAGCCCGAGGTAGTGGTGATAGACGGCGGTGGTGAGCAGTTTCTTCGCGCGTTCCTGTCCGGCCACGTGCCGGTCGAGATGGGCGATCATCTCGGAGGGTGTCGGCAAACGATCGAGGGCGACCATCCGGTGGCCTCCTTCGCGGGGTGAGGCGTATTCGAAATGAAGTGGGTTCGAGTGCGCGCGGGGGGAATCTCGGCGCGAGGCAATTGTTGCCAGCGCGGCGCGCGCGAGTGAAGTCAATTGTCGGGTCGCGGGTGCGCACGCACTCGTTGTGGAGAACGTGGTCAGCGCTTTTCACGACTGCGCGTTGCGCGGCGCCGCGCGTGCGCGGCGGAAATTAATTCTTCGCTCTTGAACGGCGCGCGCTCCTGTGCGGTCGCGAGCGAAGCGCCCTTGACACGCGCTTCAGTCGCGCGCGCCGCGCTCGAGCAGCATGCGCGCGGCCTCGATCGCCTCGCCGGTTCCCGCGAGCGCGAGCACATCACCGAGGCGCAGTTCCTCGTGCCCGTCGGGCACGAGCACGACGTCGTCGCCGCGCGAGATCGCGATCACGGTGGCGCCGGTGCGGCCGCGCAGCTCGAGTTCCGTGAGCTTGCGTCCCACGGCCTTGTGACGCGCTTCGAGGCGCACCGGCACGGGTTCGCCGAGGCCGGGCAGCAGTTCGTACGCGCGGTGCAGCGCCTTCTCGGCGCCACCGGGGCCGTCCTGGCGCGCGTGGCGGCCGATCGCGTCCACGACGACTTCGGCCGCGGCGCGTACGTGCCCCTGCAGGTTGTTCGCGCTGCGCCACACCGCGACGCCCATGACCGCGAGTGCGGCGAGGAAACCCGCGAGCGCCACGAACGGCGGCAGGAACGGCTGCGTCACCGCGACGAGCGGCGCGCCCACGACGAGCACGACGGTGAACTGCACCGCGACGATCATGCCGCGACGGGGCGCGGCCGCGCGGTCGAGCTTGCCGGTCACCGGCGCGGAGAAGCTGCGGTCCGCGAGCAGCACGCCCAGCGCGCGCGCGCTGCGGAAGATCCCCGCGAGGAACGGCCCCGTCAGCACGGCCGCGATCGCGATCTCGAGCCAGAATGATCGGTGCACGGGCCAGTGCGTGAAGACGGAAATGCGTTCCGCCCCCACCTTCCCGAGCACGCTCGCCGCGATCGCGATCGCGGCGACGACGGCGGCGTCGATCGCGAGCACACGCAGCGTGCGTTGCAAGCGCGCGCGCTCCGCGCTCGTCTCGGGATGCTCGCGCAGGCCCTCGATCCAGGTGCCGTGCAGGGTCGCGAACGTCTGCAGCGGCCTCGGCAGGTTCTTGTCGAACGCCGCGGCCACCGGCTCCGCGAAGCGGATGAAGAGCGGCGTCGTCAGCGCCGTGATGGCCGACACCGCGACCACGACCGGCGAGAACTCGCGCGGCATGACGCCGGTCGCGAGCCCGACGCCCGCGAGGATGTACGAGAACTCGCCGATCTGCGCGAGGCTCATGCCCGCCTGCAGCGCGGTGCGCGTGCCGGCGCCGGTCAGGAACGCGCTCACCGAAACCGCGCCGACCTTGCCCACCATCACGAGCGCCGTGAACGCGAGCACGGCGCCCCAGTGCTTCAGGACGAGCTGCGGCTCGATCATCATGCCGACCGAGACGAAGAACACGGCGACGAACATGTCGCGCACGGGCTCGACGAGCTTCGTGACGCGGTGACCCTCGCCGGACGCCTCGACGAGCGAGCCCGCCAGGAACGCGCCGAGCGCGACGGAGTAACCGATGGAGCGCGCGAGCAGCGCGGTGGCGAAGCAGATGCCGATCGCGGCGACGAGCGTGGTCTCGGGCCGCTGCAGCCGGACCACGAAGCGCATGAGCCGTGGCACGACGAGCATGCCCACGGCGAGCATCGCCGCGAGGAAGGCCGCGAGCCGCACGACCGTCGTGCCGATCGGCGCCGCCGAGATCGCGCCGCTCGTGGCGATCGGCGTGAGCACGGCGAGCAGCAGGATCGCGATGAGGTCTTCGAACACGAGCACGCCCATCACGAGCTCGGTGAACTTGCCTTTCACCCGCTGCTCGGCGAACGCCTTGAGGATGATGGTCGTGGACGAGATCGCCACGACGCCGCCCGCGAACACGCTCTGCAGCACGTTCCAGCCGAACAGCCGGGCGGCCGTGTAGCCGAGGCCGATCATGAGCGAGGTCTCGAGCACGGCGACGATGAGCAGCGCCCAGCCGCCGCGCAGGATCCGCAGCACGCTGAACTCGAGACCGAGCGAGAACATGAGCAGGATCACGCCCAGTTCCGAGAGTGTGTGCACGGTGGGCGAGTCGGCGAGGATCGGGATCGAGACGTGCGGGCCGACGATGAGGCCGGCGAGCAGGTAACCGAACACGACCGGCAGTCGCAGGTGCCGGAACGCCACGGTCGTCACCGCGGCGACGCCGAGGACGATCGCGAGCGTGCCGAGGAGGTCGGGTCCGGTGTGCATGCGCGCAGGTTACTGCGCGCCCGCCCCCTTGCGCGAGAAGCGCACGAGCGCCGTCAGCCCGCCGTGGACCGCGAGCAGCACGGTCAGCGTGACGAGGATGCTCGGCGCCGCGGGCAGGTCCCACTGCACGCTCGCGAGCAGTCCGGCGACGCTGCACGTGAAGCCGAACGCCCAGCCCACGGCGAGCGCCACGCCCGTGCGCGCCGACGCCATGAGCCCCGCGACCGCGGGAATCACGAGGAAGCCGAACACGAGCAGCACGCCCGCGATCTGCACGGACGACGTGACCACGAGACCGAAGGTCGCGTAGAACAGGAAGTCCCACAGGAACACCCGGCGGCCGCGCTTCTCCGCGCCCTCGGCGTCGTGCGTGATCTCGAAGAACGGCTTGCGCAGCGCGAAGTGCACCGCGCCGACGATCGCGTAGAGCACCGCGACCCGGCCGATGTGCGCCGGGTCCACGGTGAAGAGCGATCCCACGAGCGTCTCCTTGAGGTGCTCGGGGCCCGACGGCGACTTCTCGAGCACGAGGAAGACGAGCGCCTGCGCGGTCGCGAACACGATGCCGATGAACGCCTCGAGCGGCACGGTGCGCGAGCGCCCGCGCAGCCACGCGAACAGTGCGGCGCCCACGAAGGTCATGCCGAGCGCGAGCAGGTAGGAGCCCGCCTCGTCGTGCTCGCGCCCGAGCACCACGCCGAGCGCGACGCCGAGCGCCGCCATCTGCGCCAGGGCGAGGTCCACGAACAGCACGCCGCGCCGCACGATGTGGAATCCCAGGTACGCGTGGATGCCCGCGAGTACGAGCGCCGCGAGCACCGCGGTCTGGAAGAACGGGAGCGCGAAGGCTTCGGTCATCGGCTCCCTCCGGCCGCGGGCGTGCCCGCGATCGCCGCGAGCACCGCCTGCACGTGCGCGAGGTAGCTGCCCGCGGCGCCGTCGTCGCACGAGGGCGACAGGGTCACCGTGCGAACGCCCGAGGTGCGCTGCAGGAACTTGCCCGCGTCCGCCGAGAAGTACGGTTCCTGCAGCAGCACGCCCACGCCGCGCGCCGGGATCAGCTTCTGCAGGTCGGCCAGGTGCCGCGCCGTCGGCGGGATGCCCGGCACGGGTTCGATCGTTTCGGCGATCTCGAGCCCGAACGCGTCGGCGAGGTACGGCCAGGAGCGGTGGTACGTGAGGATCGTCTTCGACTTCAGCGCCGCGACCGTCGCGCGGCCGCGCTGGAGCGCCGCCTCGGCCTCGCGACCGAAGGCTTCCGCGCGTGCGCGGTACTGCGCCGCGTTCGCGGGATCGGCGGTCGCGAACGCCTCGGCGATCGTGCGCGCGACGACCGCGCCGTTGCGCGGGTCGAGCCAGTAGTGCGGATTGCCGTCGGGGTGCACGTCGCCCATGGACGCGTCCACCTTGCCGGCGGGCTTCTCGAGCACGCGCACGCCGCGCGAGCAGTCCACGATCACGAGCTTGTTGTTGCGCGAGCCGTCCACGATCGCGCCCGACCACTGGTCGAGGCCGAGGCCGACGCGCAGGTAGAGCTGCGCCTTCGCCACGCGCACCATGGCGCTCGGCAGCGCTTCGACGCGGTGCGGGTCCGCGGTCGCGCGCGCGATCGCGAACACTTCGACCTGTTCGCCGCCGATGCTGGAAGCGATCGAAGCGAGGTC
>JBGANH010000284.1:0-5614 GCA_044222365.1 Candidatus Eiseniibacteriota bacterium | reverse complement strand
AGGGCGAGGCACTCGCGCGCGAGATCCGCGCGGGCGCCGTGTTCGTGAACGGCATGGTGAAGTCCGACCCGCGGCTGCCGTTCGGCGGCATCAAGGCGTCGGGGCACGGACGCGAACTGGCCGGTGCCGGCATTCGCGAGTTCGTGAACCTCAAGACCCTCTGGGTGCGCGAGGCCTGACGCGCCCGCACGACGGGACGACGGGCCTCAGACGCTCCAGTGCGCGGCGTCCCACTCGGGCCCCGGCAACGTGATGCGCAGCGGCTCGCCCGGCGGCAGGCTCTCGAGGCGCTGGGCGCCGCGCTCGACGTGCAGCATGAGTTCGAGCGTCTGGCCCGGCTCACCGCCGAAGGCCGCGAGCGGCAGACCGATCTCGAGCACGTCGTCCAACACCGCGGTCGCGCCCGGCAACGGTTCGCCGTCCTCACGGCCGAGCGCCGCGGCGCCCGCCGCGAGACCGACCAATCGCAACCGCGCGGCGACGGGAGCGGTCACTTCGATCACGATCGAAGCATCGGCGCCCGGCAGCGCCTCGCCCGCGAAGTCGAGCCGCAGGTACAGGAACTGTTCGTCGAAGCCATAGTGCAGCGCGCTCGCGACGGGAGCCGTGACGCGGTGCATCGAGCCGCCGCCGGTGCCGAACTTCCAGAGACCCGCGCCGTGCCACTCGTAGTACCGGCTGAGCCGGCCGTCGAGGACGGGACGCACGTACGCCGAGGGCGGCGTGTGCTGGTCGCCCGACTTCGCCTTGCCGCTCACGGGCAGGCTGAGCCAGCCCGGGACGGGCAGCCCGGCCTTCTCATGCACTCCCTGAAGATGTGCACGGAACAGGCTGTCGAACAGCGCCTTGTCGGCCGTGTAGTGATCCTCGCCGAACCACCAGAACCAGTCCGATCCCTCGGCGGCCGAGAGCGATCCCCAGGCCGACGGGTGGCTCTCCCGTGTCGCGCCGCTGGCGACGAGGGCCTTGCGCGTGCGCGCAAGCAGGTCCCAGGCCCGGTTCTTCTCCGGGTGCCCGGCCCAGATGTGGAAATCGGCGTCGATCCACGATCCCGAGTGCAGCGCGTGCATCTCGGCGGGCCGCTCCCCCCCGTCCAGCACTTCGGAGGGCGTCACCGTGCGGATGTCGTCCGCCTCCTCGAGCGCGTCGTAAAGCGCCGAGAGGAACGGCATGCCGTCTTCGGCGTAATGCTCCCAGCAGTTCTCGCCGTCGAGAACGACGCTCACGACCGGACGGCCCGGCAGTCCCGAGGCGGCGTGCTGCGCACCGATCTGGCGCAGGCGATGGACGAAGTCCCCGGCCGCGTCGCGCGCGCCCCACGTGCTGTACACGAACCCGATGCGGTCGGACAGTTCGTGGTCGCGAAAGAAGAACGCGAGGTCGCCGTGCGGCGTGGCGAAGCGCCACGGCTGGTAGAGCCTCTCGCGCCGGGAGGCGCCGTCGCCGAGCGAGCGCCAGAGCACCATCTCGTCCGTCGCCACCCAGCGCACGCCCGCCCGGGCGAGCAACGCGGCGGCCTCGGGGCTGACGCTGCCCTCGGACGGCCACATGCCGCGCGGGCGTGCACCGAATGCCTGCTCGGCGATCTCGAGCCCGCGCGCGATGTGCCACGCGGCGTCTTCCGGCGCGGCGAACTCCTCCGCCGGCGAGGGCTGGTCGGGGCGCGCGCGGCGGGCGGTCTTCACGTCCACGAGGAGCGGCAGGATCGGGTGGAACGCGGGCGAGCACGTGATCTCGATCTGGCCGCGCTCCGCGAGTTCCCGATACGCCGGCAGCACGCGGTGCAGGATTTCGGCGTGCAGCGCGAGCAGCGCGTCACGCTCGGCCGTCCCGGCGTGCCCCGCGATCGCGGCCGCTTCGGCGGCCGCGGCCGCGCCTTCGTGCATGAGCAGCGGGTCGAGCCAGGCGAGCAGGAAGAAACAGTTCAGCCGCAGCAGCTCGGCTTCACTCGCGACGGCCGGGGCGCGCAGCTTCTCGCACAGCGCCTGGTACTGCGGCCAGCGCTCGCGGGCCCAGCGCGGGGCCATGCGCGAGCGCGCCTGGAGCTCGGCGCGTTCCTCGACGGACAGCGATGCGGGAGCACGCTGCAGCAGTTCGAACAGGGCGTCGGCGCCGCCGTTGCGCGCGTGCTCGAGCTGGTCGAGCAGCCATGGCGCTGCAGGTGCAGCGCCATGTCGAGGTAGTCCTTCGTCGCGTGCAGGCGAACCCACGGCAGGAGCGCGCGACCATCACTCGGCCGCCGATAGTCCGGCTGGTGGTGATGCCAGATGAAGACGAGGTCCACTCCGGGCGAGACGCGGCTCACACCGGGATCCCCTTTCGGGAGGGCTTCAGTTGGCCGGGGCCGTCAGTTCGGCCAGCTTCACTCGGGCGCGATTCGCGTAGCTCGTGTCGCCGAACTCGTCGACGAGCCGCTGCAGGCGCTTCGCCGCCTCGGCCTTGTTGTTCGTCGCCTCGAGGCAGCGCGCGGACGCCGCCAGCATCTCGGCGCTCGACTCGCGCTCGAACACACCCACGAGCTGGTCGTAGAACTTCACCGCTTCGGCGTACTGCTTGTCGGACTCGTACGCGTACGCGAGCGAGCGGCGCACGCCCTGCGAGACGATGCCGGTGGACTGCTTCGACAGGTACGCCTTGTACTGCGTGATCGCTTCCTTCCACTGGCCCTTCCAGTAGGCCGCGTCGCCGGCGACCCGGCGGGCGTCGTTGCCGTTCGCCGTCGAGCCGAACTTCTTGACGACCTCTTCCGCGAGGGTCTTGCTGCGATCGTAGTCCCCGTTCCAGAACATGGCGTTCGCCTCGGCCAGCTTCTCGGCCGCGGCGGCGTTCTGCTTCTCGTTGTTCTGGATCGTGTAGAACGCGATCGCGCCGACCGCGACGATGGCGACGACGACGCCGATCACGACCCGTCCGAAGCGATCCCAGAACGACGTGACGGTTTCGACGACCTGCTCGGAGGTGACCTCCGACGCGTGCCCCTTCGTGAACTCCTGCGACAAGTGAGACCTCCGGTTCGGCATCCCGCGGAAAGGCGTGACAGGCCCTGTTGAGGGCGTAAGCGACGGAAAACCTTAGCGGTCGGCCGTCCGGACCGTCAAGCCGCGGGGGCTGCTCCCGGCCCCGGCGGGCTCGATCCGGGCGCGTCCCTCCCGCTCAGCCCGCGCAGTGCGCGCAGGCGACGTGCCCGCGGGCGCGGACGAGCAGTTCGGCCGGCGTGCCGCACGTCGGGCAGGCCGGCAGGGCGGGCTTGCCACGGGCGACGTCCACCGCCGAGTGCAGCTTCACGTGCATGGCGCCGGACTTGAGCTCCTGTTCGAGGTCGGCGACCGGCCAGGACCACTCCTCGATCCCCCAGAGCCGCACTTCGGTCCGCATCTCCCAGCGCTGGCGGACTTCCGCGGCGCGGCGCTCCCACTCGAGCTTGAGCTGCGTCGCGTCGCCGTGTTCGAGCTCGTGCTCCTCCCGGCTCGTGCGGCGGCGGTCACGTTCCTCCTCCTCCTCGATGCGCGCCGAGAAGAACGCGCCGAGGCGCTCGAGCTCGGCGTCGCGCAGCCGCCCGACGCTGACCTCCCATTCGCGCTCGCGCTCGCTCGCCAGTTCCTCCAGCGTCGCGCGCGCCGCGAGCAGCCAGCGCTCTCGCAGCTCGGGCTCGAGTTCCTCGCCCATCTGGTACAGCCCCTCGCGCGGGCGCACGTCGGGCACCTGTGGCGCCTGGTCGCGCTCGAGCACTTCACCTCCGGCACCGACGAGGACCACCCACTGCTCCTGCCACGGTAGCCCGCCCCAGCGCGTGATCACCGCGTGGAACGCGACGCGCCGTTCGTATCGCACCGGCCCGAGCCGCGGCGTGCCCCACGTGAGGCCGCGGGCCTTGCACACGCTCGCGATCCCGGTCGCCGGCGCGCCGGGCACCTGGGCCAGCGCCGTCCGGCGAGTGAACATCGGCCGGTCCATCGCCGCTTCGAGGATGCGCCGCCCCGCGGTGCTGCCCGGCGCCGTGAACCACGCGCCGCGCGGCACGGTGTTGCGCGCCGGATCGAACACGAGCCGCACGCGCTGGCGCCGCCAGCGCTTCTGCAACTCGGGCGACAACTCGACTTCCCAGTCGCCGTGCGGCGCCGACTCGACCTTGCAGCCGACCATCTCGAGCCAGCGGCCGACGAACGAGCGCCACTCGGGCTGCTCGAGCGCGGTCTCGCCGAGCGGCACGCGCGTCTCCGCCTCGCCGCGCCGCGCCCCCTTGCCACGCGCGGGCGCCTTTCTCGCGGCCTTCTTCTTCGCGGCGGTCACGACTGCGGCTCCTCTTCGTGCTCGTCGTGCGCGCCGCGGAACAACCAGCTCTGGTTGTCGCGCTGCTGCTGGTAGAGCTTGCGCGCGGTCATGAGGTGCTGCGCCAGCTCCGTGAAGCGCTTCTTGCGCACGCGCGGATTGCGCGACTCGGTCCAGCGGCGGAACACCTCGTCCTCGAACGAGCCCTGCACCTGCCAGGCGCCGAGGATCTCCTCCATCTCGCCCACGACCAGCTCGAACATGCGGATCTTGCGCTCGAGGATCTCGAGCACGTACGACTCGATCGTGCCGCGCGCGACCAGGTTCACGACGCGCACCGGGTGCTCCTGCCCGAGCCGGTGCACGCGGCCGATGCGCTGCTCGACGCGCATGGGGTTCCAGGGCAGGTCGTAGTTGATCACGATGCGCGCGAACTGCAGGTTGCGGCCCTCGCCGCCGGCTTCGGTGCTGACCAGCACCTGGTTCTTGAGCCGGAACTCCTCGAGCGCCTCTTCCTTCTCGCGCCAGCCCATCTCGCCGTGGAAGACCGCGTGCGTCAGCTGCTCGGCGCGCAGCGCGTCGACGATGGCGTCCTGGGTGGCGCGGAACTGCGTGAACACGATCGCCTTCTCGCCCTTGAGCGCGGTGATCACCTTGAGCAGCGTGCGGATCTTGCTGGGGTCCTCGCGCAACTCGGTCGCGCGGTCGGCGAACCCGCGCACGCGCTTGGGGTCGAGCCCGTCCGGCGACGACGCCAGCTTGCGCAGCGTGCCGGCGGCCGCGGCCCACGACGAGCCCATCTCCTTCTGCAGGACCATGAGCGTGAAGTAGTGCGGCTTGCCGGGCTGGCCGGCGTCCCCGTGCACGGCCTCGGCGACGAACTCGCTGATCTGCCGGTAGAGCTGCTTCTCGGCGGCGGTCTGCTTGATCGCGACCGTCTCGACGCGGCGCGGCGCGAACGTGAGCTGCGTGTCCGCGCGCCGCGTGCGGATCATGACGCTCTGCAGCAGGCGCCGCAGGCGCGGCGTGTTGCGCGGCGTGCGCTTGTCGTGACCGGACAGGAAGTCGCGGCGGAACTGCGAGAACGTGCCGACCGTGCCGGGGCGCACCAGCGTGACCAGGTTGTACAGCTCGCGCAGGTCGTTCTGCACCGGGGTCGCGGTGAGCAGCAGCAGGTAGCGCGGGTTCAGGTCGTTGATGAACTTCCAGCCCAGCGTGAGGTGGTTGCGCAGGCGGTGCGCCTCGTCCACCACGACCATGTCGTAGTTGGCGCCGCGCACGCGGCGGCGGTGCCGCTCGTGGCGCGCGGTCTCGAGCGACGAGATCACGAGCGGGTGCCGTCCCC
>JBGANH010000283.1:0-5620 GCA_044222365.1 Candidatus Eiseniibacteriota bacterium | reverse complement strand
GGCCCGCCGGGGCCGCCCGCCGGACCGCGCCCGCCGTCCCGCACGCGCAAATGCCCCATGCGCTTGACGCCCATCTTTTTGCGGACCTATGGTCGCGCGGCGAAACGTCGCATCGCCGCCCCACCGGCGCCGCCGGCCGGGGCTGGCACCGTTCCCGCAAAGGAATGCCTTCGTCATGACCCATTCGAGCCCCAAGGCCGCATCCGACGCCGGCACCCCCGGCGGCGCCCCCCGCATCACGCTCGAGTTCGTGCGCGACCATCCCCGGGTGAAGAACCACATCCGGATGGCGGACGCGGCGCTCGAGCAGATCGGCTACACCGAGCACGGCGAGCGTCACGTGGGACTGGTCAGCCGGATCGCCCACAACGTGCTCAAGCGCATGGGTTATCCCGAGCGCGAGTGCGAGCTGGCGGCGATCGCGGGGCTGCTCCACGACATCGGCAACGGCGTCAATCGCGAGCACCACGCGCAGACCGGGGCCACCATGGCCATGCAGATCCTCCACGAGTTCGGGATGGAGGACCACGAGCTGCTCAAGATCATCGCCGCGATCGGAAACCACCACGAGAACGACGGCGACCCCGTCAACCCCGTGGCGGCGGCCATCATCCTGGCGGACAAGAGCGACGTGCACCGCACCCGGGTGCGCAATCCCGACATGATCCGGTTCGATATTCACGACCGTGTCAACTACGCGGTGGAGAAGAGCTTCCTCAACGTGGACGACGACCGGAAGCACATCACGCTGGAACTCACCATCGACCCGAATATTTCGCACGTCATGGAGTACTTCGAGATATTCATGACGCGCATGATGGCGTCGCGCAAGGCGGCCAAGTACCTCGGGGCCACGTTCGGCCTCTCGGTGAACGGAAACCGCCTCGTCTGACCCTTTTCAGGAGGTAGCCGTGAAATCTCGTGTGTTCGCCGCCGGTACGGCGGCCGTCCTCTGTCTCCTGCTCGCGGGCAACGCGCTCGCGCGCAACCCGCACTGCGCGGGCGGCATTCAGTACGTGATGCAGGGACTGCGCGACAAGGAGAAGGGCAACACCGAGGACTACCAGCGCGAGATGAACAAGGCGGTGGACCAGCTCTCCATGTGCGCCACGGAGGACGAGGCCGATTTCGAGGCGCTCGGCTACCTCGGCTGGGCGTACGCCGAGCTCGACAGCTGCGGTCCCGCCGGCGAGTGGTTCGCCAAGGCGATTTCCGCCGGAACGGCGAAGGGCGACAAGAAGAAGGTCGCGCTGATCGAGACGAACCGCGACCACTACTGGACCATGCGCTACAACGACGGCATCGCCGCGATCCAGACGGCGCAGTCGGCGTACCCGGACTTCACCAAGAAGCCGTCCGACGACGAGAAGGAGCTGTACGCCGCGGCCAAGACGAGCTACGAGACCGCCCTGCTCAAGCTGACGCAGGCGAAGCTCCTGCGTCCCGGCCATTCGCAGACGCTGCGCAACCTCGCGACGGCCTACGCGCTCATGGGCGACTTCGACAACGCCGAGACCGTGCTCAAGAACGCGCTCGTCGAGGTGCCCGGCGACTCGAACCTCACGTCCGCGCTCACCACGGTGCGCGCGAACAAGGCGAACGGCCTGCTGCAGGCGAACAAGCTCGACGAGGCGATCGCGTACTACACGGACCTCGTGAAGCAGGACCCGACGGGCGTGGACCTGTACATGGGCCTCGGCAACGCGTACTTCACGCGCGCCGGCGCCAAGCAGGACGCGGCCAAGAAGGCGGACTACAAGCTGGCGGGCGACGCGTACGCGAAGGCCTACTCGATGCGCGACACCGACGCGAACCTGGCGTTCAACGCCGCGCTCGCGTACCAGAACGCGTCCGAACTGGCGCTCGCCGAAGCGCAGTGGCGCGCCGTGCTCGTGAAGTCGCCGAACGACGCCGACGCGCTCTCGCAGCTCGGCTCCGTGCTCGCCGACGAGAAGAAGTTCGCCGAGGCCGAGCAGGTGCTCGCCAAGGCGATCAGCATCAAGCCCGAGGAGAAGGTGTACTTCCGCCAGCTCGCGGCCGTGTACAGCAAGCAGAGCAACAACACGCGCATGACCGAGATGATGTTCGTCTACCTCGCGCTCAACTCGGGTACGCCGGCGCCGGATGCGGCGACGACGGCCAAGGGCGCCAAGGCGGGTTCGGCGGCGGCCAACACGGCGGCGTCCATGGGCATGCCGGAGCGCGTGCTGATGTGGACGGACAACACCGCGGGCGCGCTGCAGACGTGGGTCTACGGCACCAAGAAGATGGCCTTCACGTTCAACTCCGCCGGCGTGCTCGTCCAGAAGTCGGACTGGTCGTTCGGCAAGAAGTGACCCGGGCGGATCGCCGGTGACACGCCGGCGGCGCCGGCCTTGCGCGGCCTCCGGACCGAAGGGTCTGGAGGCCGCGCGCTTTTCGGGAAGCGTCAGCCGCCGCGCGAGCGGAGGAGAGCAGCGTCATGAGTGAAGCCGGTCGCAACGACATCGCCGCGATCCTGGGCTACGGCAACCAGGGCGCCGCGCACGCGCTGAACCTGCGCGACTCGGGCTGTCCCGTGATCGTCGGAGCGCGCCCCGGCCGCGGCGCCGAGGCGCGCGCGAAGGAAGCGGGCTTCGAGGTGTTCGCGCCCGCCGAGGCCGCCGCGCGCGCGGGCGTCGTCGCGATGCTCGTGCCCGACGAGGCGGTTCCGGAGGCGTGGGGCGAGGTGGGTGCGGCGTTGCGCCCCGGCGCGTGCGTCGTGTTCGCGCACGGCTTCAACCTGCTCTACGGCTCGCTCGCGGTGCGCGCGGACGCCGACGTGGTGCTGGTTTCGCCGACCGGGCCCGGGCGCGTGCTGCGCCAGGTGTACGAGCGCGGCGACGGGCTGCCCGCCTACCTCGCCGTGCACCAGGACGGCAGCGGCCGCGCCTGGGAACGTGCCGAGGCCTACGCCGGCTGGCTCGGTTGCGCGCGCGCCCGGCTCTGGCGCACGAGCGTGCGCGAGGAGACCGAGGTGGACCTGTTCGGGGAGCAGAGCGTGCTCTGCGGCGGCATGAACGAACTGGTCACGGCCGCCTGGGAGACGCTGGTCGCGGCCGGCTACTCGCCCGAGATCGCCTACCTCGAGTGCGTCCACCAGCTGAAGTTCCTCGCCGACCTGCTCCACGAGCGGGGCGTGTCGGGCCTGCGTCGCGGGATCAGCGGGACCGCGCTCTACGGTGACGTCTCCCGAGGCGCCCGGGTGATCGGGCCGGCGAGCCGTGCGGCCATGGCGGCCATGCTGGAGGAGATCCGAAGCGGGGCGTTCGCACGGGAACTGGCGGCCGAAGTCGCGGCCGGTCGGCCGACGATCATGCGGGAAACCGCGCGTGCCGCCGCTCACCCCATGGAGGCGGCTCGGCGCCGGGCGCTGGGCCTTCCCGAGGGCTGACCACCCCGGCCGATGGCTCAAGCTGTTGGCTAAAAACGGATTGACAGGGCGAGCCGGAGGCGGATACGGTCCCTGCGTTCCTCGGTTCGAGACCCGCCACCCAACACTCGAGCCGGGTCGGCGTGAAGGAGGAGGGAAGATGACCAAGGCGGATATCGTGGATCAGATCTCGGAGCGCACGGGACTGACCAAGAAAGATGTCGCGGAAACCGTCGACTGCTTCCTGAATGCCGTGACGAAGGCGCTGGCCAACGGCCATCACATCGAGATCCGTGGCTTCGGCACGTTCCGGGTGAAGGACCGCAAGTCGCGCATCGCCCGCAATCCGCGCACGGGAGAAGCCGTGCCGGTGCCGCCGCGCCGCGTGCCCGTCTTCAAGGTGTCCAAGGAACTGAAGGACATGGTGTCGCAGCAGTAACTCCGCTGCTCCCATCACGAACGTTCGAACCGCCCGGCGCTCCGACTAACGAGCCGCCGGGCGATTCGCTTCCAGCCACGCCTCGGCGTCGCGCGTGAACGGGTCGTTCGGCAGCAGGCGGTGCAGGCCGACGAGCGCGCGCTCCATGGTCGGCACGTCCCCGAGCGCGCTCGCGCAGGTCGCGAGGCCGCGCCACGCGAGCGTCAACTCCGGGTTCAGCTCGACCGCGCGAGCATAGTGTTCGCGCGCGGCCGCGTAGTCCCCGGCGAGCGACGCATTCATGCCGCGCTGCACGAACAGGCGGGGGTTCGGCGCCGCCTCGATCGAGCGGGCGTAGGCCCGGTCGGCTTCGGCTCGGTCGCCCGACGCCATCCACATCATGCCGAGATGGTCGTAGCCCGCGGCGCGCACGTCGGCGGGACGCGTGGGCGGACCGATCAAGACGTCGCCGGCCCGGGCGAGCGCGCGCGAGAGATCGGACTGGTGCGCGAGCCACTGCACGGACGGCACCGCGGCCGCGAGCAGCACCGGCAACGCGAGCCAGGCCGCGGCCGGCGTCTCGTCGAGCGCTTCGGCGACCAGCCACGCGACGAGCGCGGAGACGGCGATGCCCACGCTCACGTAGACGTCCCAGTCGCGGTACAGGCCCTGCTGCGGCCGCACGAAGCACAGCAGCGCGAGCTGCGGCAGCACGAGGGCGGCGAGCGCGACGGACTCGCGCCGGCGCCACCACGCCGCGCGCAGGAACCACAGGCCCGCGAGCAGCGCGAGCGGCGCGAGCAGCAGCAGCGTCTGCAGCGAATCGTTGAGTTCGACGGGCGCGAAGGCCGAAAGGCCGTGCGGCGAGTGCTTCGCCGAATCGAACGTCGTGAAGGTCTTCCACATGCGCGGACCGACGGCGGCGAGCGCCGCGACCGGCGCCGCGGCGAGCAGCCAGTCCCACGCGCGTGGGCGCCACTCGCGCGGCGCCGTCGCGCCGAGCGCGAGCGCCGCGATCCACGCCGGCAGCAGCGCCACCGCCGAGCGATGCAGCACGAGCGCGGCCGCGATCGCGAGTCCCGCGACGCCGAGCCGGCGGCCGTGCCGTGCGAGCGCGAGCAGCGCGGCGGCGAGCAGCAGCACGCAGAGGTTCATGTCCACGGTCGCCTTGGCGTAGCCGTTGAACAGCGCGAGCTGGGCGCCGAAGGCGGCGGCCGCGAACGCGGCCCACGTTCCGGCGGGCGTGCGCGCGACCGTGCGGGCGAGCATCCACGCCACGAACGTCCACGCGATCGCGAGCCCGAGGCCCCAGAGGCGCCCGGCCATGTCGTACGTGATGCCGTAACGCGCGGCGGCCGCGCGGGGCAGCGCATGGTGCAGCGCGATGTCGGCGGGCATCGCCTGGGGCGTGAACGTCTCCGGGTGTTCGAGTCGCGCGAAGGCGCCGTGGCGCAGCGACGTGTCGCCGGTCACGAACGCGCGTTCGGGAAACACCCAGGTGAGCCCGGCGAGCAGCAGCGCGAGCACGAGCACGTGCGGCCACCGCGGCGCCCCGAGGCGCGCGACGACCGCGCCGGAGAGCGCGGGCCACGCGAGCGCGGCGGCGAGCGCGAGCCATGCCGGCCAGAAGGCAGCGGCGGGCAGGTCGCGCGCGAGGTCGAAGCCCCACAGCCAGCGGCCCGGCACGAGCGGCGCGAGCGCCCGCAGTAGCGCGGTGAGCGCGAGTGCCGCGAACACGAAGCGGAGCGGCGCAGGCATCCGCGTGAGCGGAAGGGCCTGCGCCGCGGGACGGGACGTGCGGGAGACGGCGG
>JBGANH010000282.1:0-5799 GCA_044222365.1 Candidatus Eiseniibacteriota bacterium | reverse complement strand
GCCGGGGCGCGGCAGCGCGAAGTACAGCGACGCGCCTTCGCGAGCGGGGTTCGGCGTCGGCCGTCCGAGCGTCAGTGCGAGCGTCGCGGGCGTGCTCACCCAGCTCTCACCGACGAAGCGTTCCGCTCCGCCCTCGGAGAGGCCGAGGCGATAGCCGTAGTGCATGCCGGGAAGCGCGTCGCGGTCCTCGAACCGCACGTGGCCGGTACCGTCCCCGCCGACGCGGCCGATCGCCGTCCAGTCCGTCTCCTGCGTGCGCCGGTAGAGCGTCGCTTCGAGGCCGATCGCGTCCGGCGAGTACCAGTCGAGGTGCACCGAGCCGTCGCGGGCCTCGCCGGTCACGAGCGCGAGCTCCGTGGCCGTCGGGCCGGTGCAGTAGTACTCGTCGTCGGCGAGGTCGACGGGCAGATCCGCGGGCGTGAGCACGTTGCCACCACCGCCCATGCCGGCGGGCATGAGGTGGTAGGGACGCATCATGTCGTTCTCCTCGTGCTCGAGGATGTGGCAGTGGAACACGTACGGCGCCGTGGTCGCGTCGAACGCGAACGGACCGCCGTCCTGCGGCGCGAAGCGCACGAGGATGCGAGAGACTTCACCCGGGTTGCAGCGGAACGTGTCCTTCCAGCCGCGCTCGTTGCCGTCCGGCTTGTACGGCACGCCCGTGAGGTACGGCGCGATGGGGATCGAGTGGTACTCGTTCCCCATCGGCACGGGAATCACCGGATTCAGTTCGGCGAACTCGGTCTCGTAAGCCATCGCGTCGAAGGCCTGCCGGCTGAACGGCAGGAACTGGACGAGGTGCAGGTGCATGGGGTGCATGTCCATCCTGTTCGAGTTCCCGGACTCCACAGTTCGGTCTCGCCGAGCTTCGGCATGGCGACGTCCATGTGGTCGTGGAACTCGCGACCGTCGATGTACATCGCGAGCGGGCCGCCCGGGCCCTGCTTCTCGAGCAGCGTCACCGTGCGGCGGCGCGTCGGCACGAGCTCCGGCAGCGTGTTGTCGGTGTGGATGACCGACGAAGGTCGGACCCTCAGGAGGCGTACGCACGGAACTACATCTGCCTGTCCGGTCGTCTCTTTGGGTCCACGGGATCGCCGTCCGGGAACGGCGCGTTCGCGTCGTTCGCGAGGATCAGGTTCGTGCCCGCGGGCACCGAGGCGAAATCGATGATGACGTCGCAGCGCTCGCCGGGCGCGATCACGAGCCGCTTCGCGTTCGGCAGGTTCGGCTGGTTGAGCACGACCGCGCAGGGCAGGTAGCCGCCGTCGGTGCCGATCTGGTAGAACGCCGGCCCGGGCGCACCGGTCGCCTCGTTCTCGAGACGCAGCGAGTAGAAGCGGGCCTGCGAGCCGTTCAGGAAGCGGAAGCGGTACTTGCGGCGCTCGACGTCGAGGTACGGCCACACCTTGCCGTTCACCATCATGACGTCACCGAAGAACTCCGGTCCCCAGTACGGATGCTCGGGGTTGACGTTCATGTTCGGCTACAGCAGTGAGCCGTCGTCGTTGAACATCTTGTCCTGGATGCAGATCGGTACGTCGTACGGGCCGCTCGGCAGGTTCATCGGCTCGTGCGCGGGATCGCGGACGACGTAGTAGCCGGCCAGACCGGCGTACACGTTCAGCCGCGTGTAGCCCCACGCGTGGTCGTGGTACCAGATCGTCGAGGCCTGCAGCGCGTTGTGGTACGTGAACGTCTCGTGCGCCCAGCTGGTCCCGCGGTCGACGAATCCGGGCGTGAACCACTGGTACGGATGGCCGTCGCTCTCGGGCTCGGTCTCGCCGCCGTGCACGTGCGGCACCACGGGGACGCCGCCATGCTCCGGACGGGCGCCCATGATCGTCGTGTCGTGCACGCTCTGGAAGAGGTGGTACGACGGCAGGTGGTTGGTCCAGTGCACCTGGATGGGCACGTTGCGGTCGGCGACGATGGTTCGCGCGGGATAGCTCGCCGTCGCCTGCGACGTGCCGTAGCCCCACACGGTCGAGGGCGGCAGCTGGCCGTGCAGCTGCTGCGTGATCTCGTACATGCCGATCTCGTAATGGTTCGGAGAGTCCTGCGGCATTGGACCGGGCAGCGGCAGCGGATCGATGTACTTGGTCAGGCTGAGCGGGTCGAGGGGGGCGGCACCCGCGGTGGCGGTGAGGCGAAGGGCCAAGAACACGCCGCCGAGCACAGCGAGGATGCGGGCGCTCTTGCGTGAACGGCGGAGCCGTTCGGTGTGGGAAGTCATACGCGGCCTCGTGGGGTGGGAGTTATTCGACGAGTTCTGCTCGACTGCTCCCTGCGCTGCCACGAACCGAGTTCGCGTGGGTCTCCTTCCCTTTCCCCGCGAGAGATGCGGGATAGCACACACAAATCGTAGAAATCCCGTTCTCGAGATGTCAAGGGTACGTTTGGCGTAGGCCCTTCGACAACAGCGAGTTACGACGCACATCTCGCGTGATTTCGACTCGAGGCCGGGATCACCGATCGCAGTTCGCAGGAGGAAGAACTGCTCGCTCTCCGGGAGCAAGGAGGAGCGAGACGCGGGCACAAAGGACTGGACGCCTCCGCGCTCCGGGCCGATGACGGCCGCAACCATCCTCCCGGCCGGGGTGCCGCAGCCCCCGCCACGAACTCGTCCCCCCGGAGCTCGTGCATGAAGCCGATCTCTCGGCTGCTCGCCATCGTGAGCATCGCCGCCTGCGTCCAGGGCACGGAAGCCGCCACGCTGCGAGGCACGCTCGGCATGCCCGCCGCCCCTCCCGCCGCGCACCACCGCAACGCCTATCCCGGCCACGCCGACGCCATGCCTTCGCACGCCATGGCACCGCGTGGCGCCGTGAACGACGCGGTGCTGTGGCTGGAACACGTCCCGGCGGCCGCCGAATCGGCGCTCGCCGCGACCTCGGCCGCGCCGCGGCCGAGGCTCGCGCAGAAGGACCAGTGCTTCATGCCGCGCGTCGTCTCGGTCCCCGTGGGGGGCGCGGTCGAGTTCCCGAACCAGGACCCGATCTACCACAACGTCTTCAGCGTCTCGACCACGCGGCGCTTCGACCTCGGCAAGTACCCGAAGGGCAAGTCGCGGAGCGTCACCTTCCCGAAGGCCGGTGTCGTGAACGTGTACTGCGACATCCACTCGGACATGGCCGCGTTCGTGATCGTCACGCCGAATCACGCGTACACGCAGCCCAATGCCGACGGCGAGTGGGTGCTTCCCGACGTCCCGGCGGGGCGGTACGTGCTGCACGTGTGGCACCCCGACTTCGCCGAGTTCACCCGCGAAGTCGAGCTCTCCGGCGACCGCAAGCTGGCGCTCTCCTACTGACCATGAAACTCGGCCTGCGCTGGAAGATCCTGCTCTTCACCGTGCCCCCTCTGCTTTCCCTGACGCTGGCGTCGCTCTGGCGCGTGGATCGCGACGTTTCGGAGCAGGTCCACCGGCAGGTGCGCGAGGACCTGCAGCGCAACGTGACGGGCTTCGAGAGCCTGCTGCGCGCGCGAACGACCGCGCTCTCGGTCGAAGGCGGCGTGATCGTGCGCGACCCGAAGTTCTTCTCCGTGCTCTCCATGCCGGTGTCGTGGCGCGACGAGCAGTACCGCGCCACGATCGCCGGCGTCGCCGCCGACTTCGAGCGGATCGCGCGCGCGGACGTCTTCGCCGTGCTCGACGGCGGCGGGCACCTGCTCGCGAGCGTCGGGCGCCACGAACTGCGCCCGGCCGCGCTCGCGGCGCTCGCGAGCGAAGGGCCGGCCGAATCCTGGGCCGTGAGCACGAGCGGCGCGCAGCTGCAGCTCGTGCGCACGCCGGTGTTCGCGGACGGGCGCGTCGTCGGCCAGCTCGTGCTCGGGTCCACGGTGGACGGCGTGCTCGCGCGCGAACTGCGCGACCTCTCGCGCAGCGAAGTGACATTCGTCGTGGACGGCCATGCCACGGGCACGACGCTTCGGGGCGAACAGGACCTCGCCACCGCACTGGCCGCCGCCGGCGCCAGCCAGCGCGCCCTCGCGCGCGGCGCGGCGCTCCCCGGCGTGCAGGAGCAGGCGGGCGGCGACGGCGCCTGGCTCGCGCTCGCGCGGCCCCTGCCCCATTCGTCCCCGGGTGCGAACCACCTCTACGTCATGCAGCGCTCGCTGCGGGCGGAAACGGCGGTGCTTCGGCGCGTGCGCTTCGGGCTGCTCGCGCTCGGCCTCGTCGCGGCCGCGCTCGCGCTCGCCGCGGGGCTCGTGATCGCGCACCGGATCACCTCGCCCATCGCCCGCATCGTCCGCGCCGCGGAACGCATGGAGCGCGGCGACTACGACTATCCGCTCGAGGCGAAGGCCGGAGACGAGATCGCGTACCTCGCGGCGCGCTTCGTGGACATGCGCGCTCAGCAGCGCAAGGTCGTCGAGAGCCTTCAGGAGAGCATGCGGGTGAAGCGCGAGTTCCTGGCCGTGGCGTCGCACGAGTTGCGCACGCCGATCACGGTGATCCGCGGCTTCCAGGAGCTCTTCGCGGGCGGGGCGCTCGGCCCCGTGAGCGACGGACAACGCAAGGCGCTCGACGCCATCGGGCGCAGCACCGAAACGTTGTCCCGCATCGCGGAAGACGCGACGCGCATGGCCCAGATCGCCGAGGAGCGCCTCGCGCTGGATCGCGACGACCACGACCTCGAACCGATCCTCCGCGCCGCGGTCGCCGATGCGCTCGCGCTCGCGAAGGGCCGCGCCGTGCACGTCGAGTGCGCCGCCAGCACCGGCACCGTCGCGGCCCACGTGGACGCCGCGAAGCTGCGTGACGCCGTCGGGCACCTCGTGCAGAACGGCATCCGTTTCACGCCCGACGGCGGGCAGGTGCTGGTCTGGGCGCATGCCGACGAGAACCACACGTACGTCGAGGTGCGCGACACGGGCGTGGGCATCCCCGCGCACCGGCTCGAACAGTTGCTCGAGCGGCAGTCCCCCGTGCGCGACTCGGCGCATCACCACTCGTCCCAGACGCTCGAGTTCAACTCGGCGGGGCTCGGGCTCGGGCTGTCGATCGCTCGCGGCATCGCGCGCGCGCACGGCGGCTGGCTGCGCGCCGAAAGCCGTGAAGCCCAGGGCAGCACGTTCACCCTCGTCCTGCCCGGCGTGCTCCGCCCGGGCGCGCTCGCCGCCTGACGGCAGGAGTCCCATATGCGTACGCACTCCGTTCCTCCCGCGCTCGCCGCGCTCGTGCTGTGCGGCATCGTCACGGCCACCGTCGCCTCCGCGGAGGACGCGCAGCGCCTGCACCTGCGGGGGCTGCTCGACCTCGCGGTGCACAACGACACGCACTCGGCGGAGCTCGCGCGCTTCGACGCGCTCTCCTCTCCGCTCGAGTCGCAACGCCTCCGGCTGTTCGCGGAAGGCAGCGCCTCGCCGCACATCGACGTGTTCACCCAGGTCGTCGTGTCGCAGGACGAGTTCTGGTTCGACGGCGCGTACGCGCTCGTCACGCCGTGGCGCGAACGCGACCTGCATCTCATGGCGGGCAAGATCCCGACGCCGGTCGGCACGTGGGCGGCGCGCACGTACTCGAACAAGAACCCGCTCGTGACCTCACCGCTCATGTACCAGCACCACACCTCGTTGCGTTGGGACGACACGCCGCCGTCGCGCGAGGCGCTGCTCGCCGCGGCGGGCGAGGGCTACGAGGGCTCGGACTACGGCGGCGGTTACGGCGCGCCCGGCATGCCGGTCGTGGACGACTACGGCTGGGACTTCGGCGTCGTCGCGCTCGGCAGCGTCGCGCCGTTCGAGTTCTCGGCGGGCGTCACGAACAGCGCGCCGAGCTGGGCGTCACCGGGC
>JBGANH010000281.1:0-5693 GCA_044222365.1 Candidatus Eiseniibacteriota bacterium | reverse complement strand
AAGGCCGGCTGCTCGCGATCGAGTCCACGCGCGTGAACGGTGACTTCGGTCCGCTCGCCGTGCTCAAGCCCGAGCAGGGTCCCGCGGATCCGGCGACGAGCGGCAACGACCTGCACTGGGACGTCGTGACGCCGCAGGTCAACAACGACGGCGAGCCCTGGGCGCACGGTGCGTTCAAGTACCCGCGCTCGATCGGCGGCAACCGTTACGTGGTGTCGTACACGCTGCCGGCGGCGACCGAGGAGGACGCCGACTACGGCCTGTACACGTTCACGCTCGACCAGTCCGGCTCGGGCACCGTCGCCGACCCCGCGACGTTCGCCGTGCACAGCCTGACCTTCCTCTACAACGACCCGGCGTGGAACGAGTACGACGCGCAGCTGCTCGCGCCGCACGCGAAGCCCCCGGTGCGCGTCTCGACGCTGGACCACTCGCTCGACTACGGCGTGTTCCTCGCGCAGGACGTCTTCAACCGCGGCACCGTCGACGGCCAGGAAGTCCCCGTGCGCGGCCGCGACCGCATCGACAGCATCGCCGTGATCGCGTCGGTCCCCACGACGGAAGGCATGGCCAACAACTTCTCGGCGAACAACTACGAGCGCCGCGCCCTCATCGGCATGGCGCCGGTCGAGTCCGACGGCTCGTTCCGGATCAAGGTGCCCGCGAACACGCCGCTCTCGTTCGCGACGCTCGACGAGCACGGGCGTGGCTTCGTCGTGAAGCGGACGCACATCTACGTCCGTCCCGGTGAGCGGTTCGAGAACTGCATCGGCTGCCACGAGGACCGCGTCGCGGGCGGTGACCCGCCGACGAACCCGAACCCGATGGCCGCGACGCACGAGCCGTTCGATCTCAACGTGTCGCGTGCGCAGTTCCGCACGATCCAGTACCAGGACCGGATCGGGCCGATCGTCGCGGCCAAGTGCGTCTCGTGCCACCAGCCGTCCGGCGCCACGCCCGCGCCCGGCGGACTCGACCTCACCGCCGTGCCCGACACGGCGATGGAGATGCGCGTCTTCCCGCGCGGCTACATCAACCTCTCGGGCGCCTCGCGCAAGCTCGAGTCGCAGGTCGTGCGCCCGGGCTTCCCGCGGCAGTCGCGCCTGATCGACTACGTGCTCGGCCTGGGCTCGCGCGCGGGCCAGGGCTCGCATCCCGCCGGACCGGATTCGCTCACCGCCGAAGAGAAGCGCGACTTCAACCTCTGGGTGCTGCTCGGCGCCCAGTACCGCTGAGCGAAAGGAGCCTCGCGCATGAACCGTTCCCTCCCGTTCGCCGCCGCGGTCCTCGCGGGCATGGTGCTCGCCACGCCCGTGGCGTCCGTCGCCGGTGCGCGCACCGAGCCCGCCGCGTTCGGGGTCTCCCCGGCGCGGGCGGCCGAACTGGTGCGCACGCACGCGCTCACCGGGACCGACGGACGCACGTTCCGGATCGCGGACCTGCGGGGCCCCGTGGTGGTCGTGAACTTCTGGGCGAGCTGGTGCGCTCCGTGCCGGCGCGAGCTGCCGCAACTCGCGGCACTCGACCGCGAGCTGCGGCCCTCGGGCGGCCGCGTGGTCGCGATCTCGATCGACGAGGACCGCCGCAACGCCGAACGGTTCCTGCGCGCGAACGCACCGGCGCTCGGCGCGGCCTACGACGGTCCGGAGGCGCTCGCGCGCGCGCTCGACCTGCGCAACGTGCCGTGCACGATCGTGCTCGACCGCAGCGGTGCGGTCGCGTACGTGACCGCGCGCTCCGACGAGCGCGGTCTCGCCGATCTCGCGGCCGCGGTGCGCCGCGTGGCGGCGGGCCAGGCCGTGGCGGCGGCCGAAGGGGTGTCGCGATGATCCGGCGGGCATGGCGTGTGTTCGCGATCCTCGCCCTCGCGACGGGCGCGAGCGCGCTGGCCGGCTGCGCCGCGCGCACGCCGCTCTACCGGCGCGAGCACCTCGTGGATCCCATCATGTCGTTCCAGCGCCAGTCGCGGCTCGAGATGCGCAAGATGAAGGCGCTCGAGGCGCGCGAAGGCTCGACCGGCGGCGTCGGCGGGTCGGGCGGAGGCTGCGCGTGCAAGTGACCGTCCGGCATGCCCTGCTCGTGGGTGCGGCCACCGCGATGTGCGGCCTGGCCGGCGCGCCCGCGTGCGCGCTCGCGCAGGCATCGGGCGATCCGGGCACGAGCGAGACGCTGCTCAAGCTCTTCCAGGATTCCGGGCGCGTGTCCGTGCGCTCGATGGTGCAGGAGTTCTCGCTGCCGCTGCGGACGGCGAGCCTCGGCCTGCACTGGAACAACGAGCGTGTGACGATCCCCGGCATCGCCGCGCCCGCGGGCAGCCAGGAGGCCGTGGACGCGATCACGACCGCGAGCCGTCCCATCGCGGGCAACCCCTACGAGGACTACGTCAAGACCCGCAACGAGGTGACGGGCGACCTCACGGGCCGGCATGCGTCCGCGAGCTACTACGTCTCGAGCGAGACCGACTACCTCGCGCAGCAGGTCGGCGCGACGTTCGACCGCGACTTCCGCGACCAGCAGTTCAACGTCGCGGTGGGCACGAGCTACGGCTGGGACGACATCGAACCGCTGCGCAACGCCGCGGTGCAGGCGCCCTCCGACCGCAAGCAGACCGTGCACTGGAACGTCGTCGCCACCGAAGTGCTCTCACCCACGGCGCTGCTGCGCTACGGGCTCGAGTACAACTTCGTGAACGGCCTGCAGCACAACCCGTATCGCAACGTGTACGCGGGCGGCAGCCACGTGCCGGAACGCCATCCGGACCGCCGCCAGCGCCGCGACGCGTTCGTGCGCTACCACCACTGGTTCGCGAACCGCTCGAGCGTCAAGTCGAGCTACCGGCTCTACAACGACGACTGGGGCATCACGTCGCACGAAGTCGGCGGCGCGCTGAGCCAGTACGTCGGGCGCGATGCGGCCGTGAGCTACGAGTACCGCTGGTACACGCAGTCCGCCGCACGTTTCTACCGCGAGGAGTACGCGACGCTCGAGGGCGTCGACGGGTACTTCTCCGGCGACTACCGCATGGACGCGCTGTCCTCGCACCTGTTCGGCGCATCGCTGCGCCTCGACCTGCGCGCGTTCGCTCCGGACAGCCGCATGCTCGACCGCTCGACGCTCTGGCTGAACTGGCAGCGCTACTTCAACAGCAACAACTACTCGGCCAACATGCTCGAGGCCGGGCTGGACTTCCGGTTCCGCTGACCGCGGGACCGAAGACCGAGGAGGCACCATGAACAAGAGCCTGGCACTGGGAATCGCGACGGCGGCTTCGCTGGCGGCCTGCACGGCGGCGTCGGCCGCGACGTTCTCGCCGGCGCCGATCGCGCCCGAGCAGGGACTCGGCGGCCTCACGCGGGCGGTGGCGCGGGAGTTCACCGGGCGCGCGGTCTTCGCGCAGCCGTGGGCGACCGTGACGCTGTCGCACCTCGACCTCTACGACCGCGTGCCCTACGTGGAATCGCGCCAGTTCCAGATCGTCTCCGATCCGGCGTGGAACCGGCTCGTCGCCGGTGAGATGGGGGCCGGGCTCGTCGCGTGGAACGGCGACGGCGTGCCCGGCGCGGGTGCGCTGGCCGCGCCGCACGGCCTCGCGGTGGACGAACTCGACCGCGTCTACGTCGCCGACACGGGCAACGACCGCATCGTCGTGCTCCAGGCGCGCACCGAGTTCACGCGGATCACGTTCTCGCCGCTCTACACGATCGAGGGCCTGAGCGCGCCGTACGACGTCGCCTATTCGGACGGCGGCACGCCGTTCGTACCCGGCGATGACGCCCTCGTGGTCGCCAACACCGGCCGCAACGAGGTCGTCGCCTACGCGCTCGCCGCGGGCGGCGCGCGGCGGACCGCCGCACTCGGCACGCTCGGCAGCGCGGACGGCGAGTTCGCCGGCCCGACGGCGGTGGCATTCGGACGCGACCGCGGCGCGAACACCGCGACGGTGTACGTCGCCGACGCGCACAACGGCCGCATCGCGAAACTCTCGCTCGCGTCCGGCATGTTGCGCTGGGACGCGTCCGTTCCGGCGGGCGCGGACGTCGTCACGTCGCTCGACACGGACCACTGGGGCAACGTGTACGCGGCGGCGCCTCAGCAGGGGCTCGTCCGCAAGTTCAACCGCGGCCTCGAACCGGTCGCCGAACTGCGCGGCGCGGTCGCGCGCCCGCGCTCGTTCCGGATCCCGTTCACGACCGTGCGCGACCATCGCGACGGCACGGTGAAGCGCCAGGGCGCCGCCTCGGCGCTGTCGCTCGACGACTGGTCGGACGACCGCGGTCTGGCGTTGTGGAACCTCGGCGTCTCCGTGGAGCAGCTGGCCGTCGGCGCGGGTGACGCGCCGGCCGCGCGCTTCCTCCTCACCGACCCGGCGGACGTCGCCGTGGAAGCCGTCTCGGCGTCCGGTGAAGTGCTCGCCCGGCGCTCGCTCGGCGCGCTCGAGGCCGGCGGGCACGACGTGCCGCTCGCGGACCTCGTCAACGGCGGTGGCGCGCGCACGATCCGCGTGCTCGCCACCGCGCGCTACGCGCAGGGCGCGACCGCGACGGCGCAGGCTGCGTTCGACGGCGGGGCCTCGGCGTCGCCCGCGGCGGCCGCGCTGCTCGGTCATTGGCCCAACCCCGTGCGCGAGTCGGCGCGCATTTCGTTCGCGCTGCCCGCGGGGCTGCACGGCGACGGCGCGCTCCGGCTCTTCGACGCCCAGGGCCGACTCGTGCGCACGCTGGGCGGCACGTACGCCGCGGGCACGCACGCGGTCACCTGGGACGGCCGTGACGATGCGGGCGCGCGCGTGCGCGCCGGCGTCTACTGGTACCGCCTCGAAGCGCCCGGCGTGCGGCTGAGCCGCCGCATCGTGGTGGTGCGCTGACGTGAAGGCCGCCATCGGAACCGGCGCCCGCTTGGGGCTCTTCGCGCTCGTGCTCCTGTGCGCGGGCGCGAGCACGGGCTGCTTCGACGAGCCGAAGCTCGAGGACCGCTGGACGCGCCTCGACCTCGTGAGCGCGAACGTCGCGGCGTACCAGCCGCTGACGCTCGGTGCGCGCGAGTCGCTGGCCGTTTCGGTGGACGTCACCTACCGCGCGATCCTCACGGGGTTCGCGGTCGCGGACCTGCGCATGAGCCCGGATTACACGCCGACGACGATGGCGCTCACGCCCGACATGGCGCGATTGCCCATGGCGCAGCGCATCGACACGCTGCTCGCGCACTCGGTTTCGATCGGCCGCGCGACGCGCGCGGTCACGGGCTGGGATCACCTCATCGAGCGCGTGGACTTCTCCTTCGGCGCCGACGTGCCCGCCTCGCTCGACACCACGGGCGCGGGTGGCGGCGGACTCTTCCTCGTCTGCTACCTCGGCTCGGGCGAGCGCCTGCGCCGTCTCGGCATGCAGGACTCGCTCGTCGTGACCCCCTTCGGTTCCGAGGCCTACCAGGTGCTGCCGGTCGGTCTCACGCTCGGGAGCCGGCCGTGAGGGCGGCCGCCGGAGTATTCGCCTGCTGCGCCGCGGCCCTCGTGACCGCGGCGCCGTGCGCGTTCGCGGAGACATCCCTCGCGATCGGCCTGAGTGGCGGAGTCTCGCGTGCGGACGCGGCGCGCGCGAACTACCGCTGGGACGAAGCCGCGCATGGCGCGTTCGGCGCCCGGGCGCTCGCCGGGCATGGCCGGGCCGCGGTCGGTGTTCGCGCCGAGCGCACGT
>JBGANH010000280.1:0-5782 GCA_044222365.1 Candidatus Eiseniibacteriota bacterium | reverse complement strand
GCGAACGAGTGAGTCGGCGACCCCGAAGCACGAAGCCCCGCCGGGCGGTCGCCGGGCGGGGCTTCGTGCTTCCGGTGAACGGAGCTCAGCGCAGCGTGACCACGCGGACGCAGAGCACGCGCTTCGCGGCCTCGAGCCGCAGCGTGTAGGTGCCGGCGGGGAAGCGGCGACCGGCGTCGTCGCAGCCGTCCCAGGAGCAGAGGTGTTCACCGGGTTCGAGTGTGGCTTCGCACAGCGTGTGCACCGTCTGGCCGGTGGAGTCGATCACGTACGCCATCACGTGCGAGGCCCGCGGGAGCGCGAACCGCAGCGTGGCGACGTGCGAATCTCCCCGGCCGGGGACGACGGAGAGCCGGCGCGGAGCGGGGGCGGCCGCATCCGTTGCGAGGGGTGACGTCGAGGGGCGGGACATCGGACTTGCTTTCTCGAACGGCTGGGGGGGACGTTCGCGAGGGGCTTCGGATCACTGCCTTCGAGCCCGGCCGTCCTGGCGCGGGCGGCCGGAGTGGCCGGAGCCGGAATATGCACCGGTCCCCGCACAGGTCCAAGTCAAGAAAGACGACGCTCGAGGGACCTGTCGCTGCCGGTTCACCCCGAAAACGCCGCCCGGTCCCGAAAGCGCACGGCCTGCGCGGGCAGTTCGTCCGGAATCCCCGAAAAGCTCAGCCCAGCCGCTCCAGGACGAGCTCCCCGACGGCGTCCGTTCCGAAGCCCGAGTCCATGCCCAGGTTGGGAAGCGTCCGGGCGCGGATCAGGCCCTCGACCGCCCGTTCGACCCGGGCGGCCCCGGCGGCCTCGCCGAGGAACTCGAGCATCATCGCCACCGCCATGATGGTGGCGAGCGGGTTCGCGCGGTTCTGCCCGGCGAACTGGGGGGCCGAGCCGTGGATGCTCTCGAACAGGCTGACTCGGCCGGGGTGCAGGTTGGCGCTGGCCGCGAGGCCGAGCCCGCCGACGAGAGCCGCGCCGAGGTCCGTGAAGATGTCGCCGAACATGTTGCTCGTCACGACCGTGTCGTACTGCTCGGGTGCGGTGACCACGAACATGCACGCCGCGTCGATGTACTGGTGCTCGCGCTGGACGTCCGGGTACTCCGCGCCGACCTCGGCGAAGGTGCGCGTCCAGAGTTCCATCGCGCGGACGGCGTTCGCCTTCGTGAGCAGCGTGAGCTTCTTCCGGCGGTTGCGTGCGCGGCACACCTCGAACGCGTGACGGATCACGCGCTCGACGCCCTTGCGCGTGAAGATGATCTCCTGCGTGGCGACTTCGTCCGCGGTGCCCTTCTTGAACTGGCCCCACATGCCCGCGTACGCGTCCTCGGTGTTCTCGCGCACGACGACGAAGTCGAGGTGCTCGGGCGTCTTGCCCTTGAGCGGTGTGAGGTACTCGTCGAACAGCTTCACGGGGCGCATGTTCGCGAACAGGTCGAGCCCGAACCGCAGCCGTGCCACGATGCCGAACTCGAGGAAGCCGGGCGCCATGCGCGGGTCGCCGATCGCACCCAGCAGCACCGCGTCGTGCCCCTTCACCTGCTCGAACGCATCGTCCGGGAACACCTCGTTCGTCTTCAGGTAGTGCTCGGCGCCGAAGGGGAACACCGTGCGCTCGATCGTGAAGCCTTCGAGCGCCGCGACGCGGTCGAGCACGCGCAGCCCTTCGCGAACGACTTCGGGTCCGATGCCGTCACCGGGAATCACGGCGATGCGGTGCGTCTTGGCCACGGGGGGGGACTCCTCGCCGCGCGTGCGGCGGTGTCAGGGGTTCAAGGTGAGTTCGAGCGTCGCCCAGCAGGGCACCGGATTTCCGAGACGCTGCGCGGGGCGGAAGCGCCACGTGCTCGCAAGATCATTCACGTCGGCGACGAGCCGGTCCGGCAGCGAACCGGCGGGTGCGTACGGAAGGTCGTTCACGACGGGGCGGCCCTGTTCGTCCACGAACACGGTGACGAACAGCCGCAGCGGCCGCGCGAGATGCATCTGCCGCTTCATCTCGGCGTCGAGCTCGATGTGCGGTGCGCCGAGCACACCGGCGGGCTGGTCGAAGCGCGGAGTCTCCTCCTGCTTCGGACGTCGCGCCGAGGTGAGCAGCGCGACCTGACGGCGCCCGCTGAGGAAGCGTACCGGCAGCGAATCCGGGCGCATGCCCGGAAGGCGCAGTCGCGCGAGCGCGAGGGCGGCGTTGCGGTACGAAGAATCGCGAGCGATCGCCATTTCGAACGCGGTGCGCGCGTTCGCGCGTCGCCCGGCGCGCCACTCCCACAGTCCGTGCACGTAGTGCGCCTCGGGCAGCGTCGGATCGAGTGCGACGGCACGTGCCGCGGCCGCGGCGGCCTCTCCCGCGCGTCCGGCGCGACCCGCCGCGACCGCGAGCAGCAGCTGGTCCTTGCCGGACAAGGGGCGCGAGGCCGCCGCGATGCGCGCGGCGTCCCCGGCGTCGTTCCAGCGGCGCAGGACCAGGGCGACTTCGGCGCGCGCCCGCGCGACGTACCAGTTCCAGCCCTCGTAGCGGCCCGAGCGCCACGCCGCGTCCCGATGCTGGAAGTCGTACTCGCGCTGCCGCGTGGCGGGCAGCGAATCGCCGAGCGCCGCCTCGAGCAGCGGGGAGGAGAGCCGTGCCCACGCGCTGTCCGGCCGGCCCGAGCGCGCCTCGTCGAGCGCGAGGAAGACCTCGAGGTCGGCGTCCGGCGCCGACTGCGCGCGCAGTTCACGCAGCCGGGCGGCCGCCTTCGCATAGTCGCCCTCGTCCTCGAAAGTGCGCGCCTCCGCGGCGATCACGGTCGCGGGGCGCTTGATCGCGCCCGGCGAGGTGCGCGCCGCGGGGAGCGTGCCGGGGCTCGCGGCGCGGTGCGGGGCGCCGGGGTGGCGGCGACGGCGGTCGCACAGGACAGGACGATCAGCGCCGCGCATGCGGCGTGAGTCGGAAACGTGCGGATCACGCGGTGCCGGCCTCCGCGAGCGCCGCGAGCACCGCGTGCACTTCGTCGTCGGTGAGCACCCGGTCCACGCTCTTCGCGCGCTGGAAGACCGCCTGCACGCGCTCCGGCGTCGGCTCGATCTGGCGCGTCTGCAGCCAGAAGACCACGTTGCTCTCGCCGCTCATCGGCCCGACCTCGATCTCCTGGTGCCGCCCGACCATGCCCGCGGGCACGCCGGAATAGACGCGGTCGGCGAGCCACGCCTCGCCCTTCTTGTACGCCTTGATCACGGCGGCCGCGTGCACGCCGGTCCCGGTGCGGAACGCGTCGGCCCCGACCATCGGGTAGTTCACGGGGATCGGCACGCCCGTGCCGGCCGACGTCTTCTCGCAGTACTCGGTGAGCGACGTGAGATCGTTCTCGATCCAGCCGAGCAGCCGCAGGTTCACGAGCAGCTGGTCCATCGGTGTGTTGCCGACGCGCTCGCCGATCCCGATCGCGCAGCCGTGCACGCGCGTCGCGCCGGCGCGGATGGCGGCGATCGTGTTGATCACCGCGAGCCCGCGGTCGCTGTGGCCGTGCCAGTCGAGCTCGACGTCGGCGCCGCTCTCGGCGACGACCTCGCACGCGAAGCCGAGCAGGTTGCGCACGCCGGAAGGCGTCGCGTGCCCGACCGTGTCGCAGAGACAAAGGCGCTTCGCGCCGCATTCGATCGCGGTGAGGAACAGCTTGCGCAGCGTGGTGGGGTGCGCGCGGATCGTGTCCTCGGTGACGTACATGACCTGCAGCCCTTCGCGCACCGCGAACGTCACGGCGTCGCGCGTGTGCTGCAGCATGGTCTCCTCGCTCCAGTTCTCCGCGTACTGGCGGATGGGTGAGGACCCGATGAACGTGCACACCTCGATCGGCAGGCCCGTCTTCTGCACCACGTCCACGACCGGCTCGATGTCGCGCACCATCGTGCGCGCCGCGCAGTTCGCCGCGATCTTCAGCTTCGCGTTCACGATCTCCTGGGCGAGCAGCGTGACGTCGCGCACGACGTGCGGCCCCGCGCCCGGCAGCCCGATGTCCGCCGTGTCGATCGCGAGCCGGTCCATGAGATGGAGGATCTCGATCTTCTGTTCGATGGGCGGGGACTTGACCGAGGGCGACTGCAGGCCGTCGCGCAGGGTCTCGTCGTCGAACTGGATCCGGAACGGCGGCCGGTCCCAGCGTTCGCCGGCTTCGTTCCAGTCGTAGATGAGTTCGCGTTCGTCCATCGGAAGCTCCTGCGGGCGGGAGTGGAAGACCGCTCTTCTCGCGAGGGGGGAGTAAAGCCTCGCCGGGCCGCGTGGGCAAGTGCCCGGAGGGAGGAAAAGAACGGCGGGCCCGTGGCGTACGGCCCCGGACCCGCCGAAGGTGAAGGGATCAGGCGCGCTCGACGAGCACCGCCATGCCCTGCCCGCCGCCGATGCAGGCCGACGCGATGCCGAACTTCTTGCCGCGCTTGCCCAGCTCGATGAGAAGCGTGTGGATGAGCCGGGTGCCCGTGGCGCCGAGCGGGTGGCCGAGGCCGATCGCGCCGCCGTTCACGTTCACCTTGTCGCGGTCGAGGCCGAGGTCCTTCTCGCACGAGAGGAACTGGCCCGAGAAGGCCTCGTTGATCTCGAAGAGGTCGATCTGGTCGAGCTTGAGCCCTGCCTTCTCGAGCACCTTCCGAATCGCCGGCGCCGGACCGAAGCCCATCACGTCGGGATCCACGCCCACGTAGGACCAGCCGCGCACGTAGCCCATGGGCGTCTTGCCCTCGGCCTTCGCGTTCGCCGCCGTCGTCACGACCACCGCGGCCGCGCCGTCCACGACACCCGACGCGTTGCCGGCCGTCACCATGGACTCGGGACCGAACGCCGCCGGCAGCGCCGCGAGGCGCTCGATGGAGGTGCCGGGGAACAGGTGGTCGTCCTTCTCGACCATCGCGCTCTTCTTGCCGGCCTTCACTTCGACCGGGACGATCTCCTCGGCGAAGCGGCCGTTGTTGTTCGCCGCGTTCGCGAGGTTGTGCGAGCGCAGCGCGAACTCGTCCTGCTGCTCGCGCGTGATGCCGTACTTGCGGGCGAGGTTGTCGCTCGTCTGCGCCATGAAGAAGCCGCAGTACGTGTCCTTGAGCGCCACGAACAGCGAGTCCTCGAGCTGAGCGCCCGGTCCGAGGCGGAAGCCCGCGCGCGCGCCGCGCAGCACGTGCGGCGCCTGGCTCATGCTCTCCATGCCGCCGGCGAGCACCCACTGCGCCTCGCCGAGCTGCAGCAGCTGCGCCGCGCTCACGACCGACTGCAGGCCGGAGCCGCACAGGCGGTTCACGGTGAGCGCCGGGCAGGAGATCTCCATGCCGGCCTTGAGTGCGACGTGGCGCGCGCCGTAGAGCGCGTCGCCCGACGTCTGCAGCGCGTTGCCCATGACCACGTGGTCCACGCGGCTCGCGGGCAGAGCGGCGCGGTCGAGCGCGCCGCGCGCGGCGGCGGCGCCGAGGTCGAGCGCCGACAGGGCGGCGAGGGCGCCGCCGTTCTGGCCGTCGCCACGCTTGCCGCCGATCCATTCGGCCATCGGTGTGCGGGCTCCGGAGACGATCACGACATCGGGAAGTCCGTTGGACACGGGAGTGCTCCTTGGGAGGATGCGCCGGGTGGATCACGCCGCGCGCCGGGCGCGACGGTGGGTTCGGGGTGTGCGCCACGCGTGGGGACGTGCGCGGGCGGGACCGTACCAGAGCGCACGGCGGCGTCAACGGGCCGCGCGCCCGTGGTAACGTGCCGACCCATGAAATCCCACACCGAGTACCTGACGATGGAAATTCCCGCCCGGCGGGCCTTCGTGAACATCACGTCCGAGGTC
>JBGANH010000279.1:0-5830 GCA_044222365.1 Candidatus Eiseniibacteriota bacterium | reverse complement strand
AGGTCGAGATCGTCTCGGGCGTGTTCGAGGGCGTCACGCTCGGCACGCCGATCCTGATGCTCGTGCGCAACACCGACCAGCGCTCGAAGGACTACGGCGCGCTCAAGGACGTCTACCGGCCCGGGCACGCGGACTATGCGTACGCGCAGAAGTACGGCGTGCGGGACCACCGCGGCGGTGGCCGGTCGTCCGGCCGCGAGACGGTCGGCCGCGTGGCGGCCGGCGCGCTCGCGAAAGCCTGGCTCGCGACCATCGGCGTGCGCATCGTGGGGGGCACGGTGCGCGTCGCGGACGTCGAAGCGTCGAAGCGCGACTGGGACGAGACCGAACGCAACCTCGTCCGCTGCCCGGACGCCGAAGCGGCGCCGCGCATGATCGCGGTGATCGAAGCGGCGCGCGACGCCAAGGACTCGGTCGGCGGAGTGGTCGAAATCGTCGCACGCGGCGTGCCCGCGGGCTGGGGTGATCCCACCATGAGCAAGCTCGACGCGATGCTCGGCGCCGCCATGCTCAGCATTCCCGCCACCAAGGGCGTCGAGATCGGCGGCGGCTTCGGGATGTGCGCACGAAACGGCTCGGAGACGAACGACGTGTTCGACGGCGAGCGCTATTCGAGCAACTTCTCGGGCGGCATCGCCGGCGGCATCTCGAACGGCAACGAGGTGGTCGTGCGCGTCGCCGTGCGGCCGGCCACGAGCATCGGCAAGCCGCAGGTGATGGCGAAGGCCGGCGGGGGCACCGAGACCGTGGCGATCGAGGGACGCCACGACCCGTGCATCTGCCCGCGCGTGGTGCCGGTGGCGGAGAGCATGATGGCGCTCACGCTGGCCGACGCGTGGCTGCGCCAGCGGGCGCTGCGCGGGCGGGAGAAGTAGGGCCGCACGGGACGAAATCGGGCGTGGCGGGCCGGCTCGGCCGCCCGCTACTCTTGGGCCGCACCGCGAAGCCGGCCGCAGCCGCTGACCCGGAGCATTCGACCGCCGTGACCACTTTCGCGTCGCCCCAGGCCCACGCCGCACGAACGCTCGTGCGCGCCGCGCTCGCGGCCGCGTTCGCCCTCACGTGCGCGGGTCCCGCTTTCGCGCAGCTCTACCAGGTGAGCGATCTCGGCACGCTCGGCGGCGTGCGCGGCAGCGGCGCCTCGGCGCTCGGCGGCAACGGCCTCGCCGTCGGCTACTCGTTCATCACCGGCGCGAACCTCGTGCACGCGATGATCAACGACCGCGGCACGGTGAGCGACCTCGGCACGCTCGGCGGCACGCAGAGCCTCGCGCGCGCCGCGAACGGCTCGGGCGTGGTCGTCGGTTGGGCGTACCCCGTCGGCGTGAGCGTGCAGCGCGCGTTCCGCTGGCAGGGCGGCGTCATGACCGCACTCGGCACGTTCGGCGGCAACGTGAGCGACGCGCAGGACGTGAACGCGAGCGGCGTCATCGTGGGTTCGGCCTTCACGGCCGACCCGCTCGAGCGCGCGTTCTGGTGGGACGGCGCCCTGCACGACCTCGGGACACTCGGCGGCTCGCAGTCGGCGGCAACGTGAGCGACGCGCAGGACGTCAACGAGAGCGGCGTGATCGTCGGCTCGGCGTTCACGTCCGACCCGCTCGAGCGCGCGTTCTGGTGGGACGGCGCGCTGCACGATCTCGGCACGCTCGGCGGCTCGCAGTCGCGCGCCTACGCGATCAACGACTGGAACGACATCGTCGGCTGGGCGAGCCCTCCGAGCGACGACCGCTTCCACGCATTCCTCGGCAAGCCGTGGAGCGAGTTGTACGACCTCGGCACGCTCGGCGGGCCGACGAGCCACGCCTACGACGTGAACAACCTCACGCACGCCTGCGGCTGGTCGCAGATCTCGAACTCGCTGCCCGACAGCCGCGGCTGGTTCTGGGCGAACGGCGTCATGCGCAGCGTCGGCACGCTCGGCGGCATCTACAGCGCCGCGTTCGCGCTCAACGACCTCGACGAGGTCGTCGGCGCCTCGACGCGCGAGGACGGCGCGACCATGGCGTTCCTCTGGAAGAACGACCAGCTCTTCGATCTCAACCAGCTGATTCCCGCGGGCAGCGGCTGGGTGCTCGAGCGCGCGTGGGACATTGACGAGACGGGCGCGATCGTGGGCGAGGGGCTGCTGAACGGGGTCGCGCGGGCGTTCCTGCTCACGCCGACGCCCACGGTCGGTGTGCCCGGCGGGGCGGGCCCGGGCGGCACGAGGTTCGCGGGCGCGTACCCGAACCCGGTCCGCGGCGGAACGACCTTCCGATTCGCGCTCGCCGCTCCCGCGAGCACGCGCCTCGTGCTGCTCGACGTGAGCGGGCGGCTCGTCCGCGACCTCGGGACGCGAGAGACGCCCGCGGGTGAGGGCGGGATCGCCTGGGACGGACGCGACGCCTCGGGCCACGAGCCCCCGCCGGGGTTGTACTTCGCACGATTCGAGGCGGACGGGCGGGCTTTCTCGCGATCGTTCGTGCTCACTCGTTGACCCGTCGCGAAATCGGGTGCTAGGCTCGCCCGGTTCGCAGCACCTTCCGTGGAGACTTCATGCGCGTTCGCGGGTTCTGGTATTGGTCCCTCCGTGGCTACGGTTTCGCCTGGCGAAGCCGGGAGCGCGTTTGGGCCTGATCGCTTCACCGACCCGACGAACTCCCAGCCCATGCCAGCGCGGCGTGGGCTCTTTCATTAGAGAGAAGCACCGACCCCCGGGATCACTCGCACGATGCTCGTCCTGCTGAAAGCCGGAACGCCCGAAGCGATCGCCAGCGACGTCATGACGCGCCTGCGCATGGCGGGCCTCGCCGTGCACCGCACCGACCACGACGGCGTCACGCGCATCGCCGCGATCGGCGAGGCCGGCGCGGTGAAGCTCGAGGAAGTCGAGAAGTGGCCCGGCGTCGAGGCGACGCAGAAGCTGTCGCGGCCGTTCAAGCTCGCGAGCCGGCTCTTCCATCCGCACGACACGGTCATCCAGGTCGGGCGCTGCGCGATCGGAAGCCAGCAGATCGCGATCATGGCCGGCCCCTGCTCGGTCGAGGGCGAGGCGCAGGTGTTCACGATCGCCGAGGCCGTGGCGAAAGCCGGTGCGACCGTGCTGCGCGGCGGCGCGTTCAAGCCGCGCACGTCGCCCTACGCGTTCCAGGGTCTCGGCGAGGAGGGGCTCAAGCTGCTGCGCCGCGCCGCGGACGCGTTCGGGCTCGCGGTGGTCTCCGAGGTCATGGACTCCCAGCAGGTCGGCCTGCTCGCGCGCTACTCGGACATCCTGCAGATCGGCGCTCGCAACATGCAGAACTACGCGCTGCTGCGCGAGGTCGGTCACACCGAGAAGCCCGTCATGATCAAGCGCGGGCTCTCGAGCACGATCGAGGAGTGGCTCCTGTCGGCCGAGCACGTGATGGCGCAGGGCAACCGCTCGGTCATGCTGTGCGAGCGCGGCATCCGCACGTTCGAAACCTACACGCGCAACACGCTCGACCTGAACGCCGTGCCGGTGGTGAAGGAACTGTCGCACCTGCCCGTCATCGTGGACCCCTCGCACGGCGTCGGCATCCGCAACAAGATCGCGCCCATGGCGCGCGCGGGCATCGCGGCGGGCGCGGACGGCCTGATCATCGAAGTGCACCACGATCCCGACCACGCGCTGTCCGACGGCGCGCAGTCGCTCTACCCGAACCAGTTCGACGAACTGGTCGGCCAGATCCGGACCATCGCGGAGGTCGTGGGCCGCAAGGTCTGACGTCCCCGGCGGGGCCGGGGAGCCGCACGAACAGAAGAGGAACAGGATGTTCCGATCCGCGCGCCCCCTCGGCGCCGCACGCATCGCCTCCCGCGTCGTACTGCTCGCCGCCGCGTGTCTCGCCGCCGGCTGTGGCAAGAGCGGCACGGTCGCTCCCGGACCGGAGCGTCCCTACCTCGGCCTCGTCGCGAACCCGAGCGACGCGTACGTGAACGACGCCGACTCGAACCGGGTCGCACTCGAGACCCTGCGTTCGACCGGGGTGGACTTCATTCAGTCCGGCGACCTGTGGAGCACGCTCGAGAGCGCGCCGGGTTCCCCGAGCGCGGCGACGCCGAGATTCCAGGCGCAGGTGCTGAACGCGTTCGGGTTGCGCCAGTACTACAACCTGCGGCTCGTGGACACGAACCAGCGCGGCACGCCGTCCGATCTGTCCGCGACGGCGTGGAACGACCCGGTGATGTTCGCGCGCGTGGATGCGATGGTGGACTCGCTCATGAGCGTCGCGCAGTTGTTCCCGTTCGTCGCGCTCAGCATCGGCAACGAAGTGGACGTGTACTTCGGCGTGCATCCCGGCGAACTGCCCGCCTTCCGCGCGCTGCTCGCCCGCGAGATCGCGCGCGTGCACGCCTCGCGGCCCGGCCTGCCGGTCGGCTGCTGCATCACCTCGCCGGTGCGCAACCCGAATGCATGGGTGGGGGACACGCTGAACGCGTACACGGACGTCCGCGTGTACACCTACTACCCGTTCCAGCCCGGCAGCGACTTCCAGCACCTGCCGCCGACGACCGCGGCCGCCGACCTCGACGCCATGCGCGATCGGGGAGCGACATCGCTGCTGCTGCAGGAAGTCGGCTATTCCTCGTCCGCCGCGTGCGGCAGCAGCCCGGACGCGCAGGCGAGCTTCGTGCGGAACTTCCGCCGGTGGTTCGCCGCGCAGTCGCGCGCGCGCGTGCTCGGCGCGAACTACTTCCTGTACACGGACTGGTCGGGCGCCACGCTGAACACGCTGTTCACGTACTACGGCGTGGTCTCGCCCGGCTTCGCGGGTTACCTCGGCGGGCTCGGCCTGCGCGACAGCAACGGTGTCGCGAAGCCCTCGTGGGAGGCGTGGCGCAATCCCTAGTCGCGCCGGGGCTACGAACGGAGACGCCCGCCCTCGCGCAGCGAGAGCGGGCGTCCGCGCGAGGAGCGGGAGGCGTCAGCGGTAAAGCGTCTTGAGCCGGCCCCACGTGCCCTGCTGCGTCGGCGTCGTGCAGTTCAGGTTCGGCGTCGAGCAGGTCGTCAGGCGCTCGATCCGCACGTAGTCGTACTCCTGCGTGGTCCACGTGCACGCACCGAATCCCTGCGGATGCCCGAGCGTGAGCAGCGAGGGCACGTTGCACCCCGCGACCGAGAACCGTTGCGTTCCGTCCACCGTCACCGTGAACGTGCCGCCGCAGTAGTCGATCACGTAGTCGTGCCACGCGAGATCCGTGGCGCCGGTGAGGTACACGCCCGTCCACGTGCCGTTCTCGTACATCGAGACGTACTGCGGATGGATCGAGTCCTGCCACATCTCGAGCACATAGCCGCCCGTCGAGTTGAACCAGTTCATGCCGTTGCCGGACGGGCCGACGCCGAGGTAGCGGTGACGCATCGTGAACCGGAAGGGCTGGGCGTTGATCGGGAAGGTGACACCCTGCGAAAAGAGGCTCGGAAAGCTGCCACAGCCGGGCCCGTACATCTTGAGCGTGCCGCCCGAAACGTCGATGACGCCGCCGCCGGGCCCGCCATTCCACTTGGACCCATCCACCGACGTGCCGTTGAACTGGTCTTCGAAGACGACCTGGGCCTGAGCCGCCGCGGCGGCGAGTAGGACGCCGAGCGCGGCGGCCAGAACGAAGCGGGTGATTCGGAGGGACATCACGGGACTCCACTCGAGCAAAGGTGCGATGCGGGGAGATCGAAGAGCGGAAGACGATAGAGTGGTGAGGGCACGGCGTTCCACACGCAGGACGCCGCAACGTGCGGCCGGAGCCCGAAAAGGCCCGGCTCGCGCCGGCAGGTGTCGGGAGGATTGACGGTTCTTCCGCACCGCTCGCGCCGAGTTGGGGATTTCAGC
>JBGANH010000278.1:0-5990 GCA_044222365.1 Candidatus Eiseniibacteriota bacterium | reverse complement strand
GAGCATGCGCGGGTGGTGGAGGACGATGGGGCGGGGCGGGCTGCTGTTGCTGGTGCTGGGCAGCGGTGCGACGGGAACCGCGCAGGCGTGCCGGCACTGCACGCCGTACATGACGTGCACCGGCGGCATCATGGGAGCGGCGCTGTGCTACGCCGACCTGTTCACGTGTTTCCAGGCGGGTCGCTGCCGCGGCATGATCGAGGTTCCGGACGGCGCGAACTTCGCGCTGACGATCCTCGAGGACGTGCCCGGCGCGGGGCCCGCGGCGTCGCGCACGATCGCGCTCGGCGGCGAGACGGGCGTGGGCGCATCGGCGGCGCGGCTCGCGGTCCGTGCGCTCGGCGGCACGAGCGAGCCCGCGGTCGTCGACGCGGGGCTCGGCGCGTTCGAGGGCGGCACCGCGCTCTTCCGCACGCCGGCCGGCGACGGCTTCGCGCTGCGGCTCGATCGCGCGGGTGATCGCGCGAACGTCGCGCTGAGCGACCTGGCAGCCGGGCGGCCGGGCCGGCCGATCGCACTCGCCGAACTGGGTGCCGACGAGGCGCTCGTGGCACGCGTGACGTTCGAGGGGCGCACGCGCGTCGTCGTGTTCACCGCCGCGCTGCGTCCCGCGACCGAGGCCGCGGCGCGCGACGAGATGCGACGGGCGGCGCTGCGCGAGGGCGCGACGCCGACGCGCGCCGGAACACGCCCACCGTTCGAGGTGTCGGTGCTGGACCGGTGAGCGGCCGCGGTCAGCGGCGGCGCGCTTCGCGGCGCGCCGCCGCCCGCGGTGAACCGCGCAGCGCGCGCAGCAGCTCGAACGTGACGAACAGCACCGCGCCGAGCACGGTGAGCAGCAGCGCCGACCACACGCGCGGCAGCCAGCCGAGCAGCACGGCGACGACGCCGAAGAACGCCGACAATCCCCACATCGCGAACAGCGCGCCGCGCGAGGAGAGCCCGGCGTAGAGCAGCTGGTGGTGCAGGTGCTGCGTGTCGCCGCGGAACACGTGCTGGCCGTGGCGCAGCCGGCGCAGGAACGCGACGACACTGTCCGCGAGCGGCAGCGCCAGCGCGACGAGAGGCAGCAGCAGCGTCGCGGCCGCGGTGCCCTTGCGGTTCTCGAGCAGCGAGATGGCCGCGAGCGTCAGGCCGAGGAACTGGCTCCCCGTGTCGCCCATGAACACTCTCGCGGGCGGGAAGTTCCAGCGCAGGAACCCGAGGCACGAACCGATGACCAGCGCCGAGATGAACATCACGTAGAAGTCGGCGTGCAGTCGCGCGGCGATCCACAGCGACGCGCCCGCGATCGCGACCACGCCGGACGCCAGGCCGTCGAGGCCGTCGATCAGGTTGATCGCATTGGTGACGACGAGCACCCAGATCACGGTCACGACCGCATTGAAGGGGCCGAGCGCGACCGGCGGACCGAACGGGTTCGTGAGCACGGGCACGCCGTAGCCGAACGCGACCAGTGCGAGGCCGGCGCACGACTGCACGAGCAGCTTCACCCACGGGCTCACGCTCCAGCGGTCGTCCGCCATGCCCAGCGCGAGGATCGGCACCGACGCGCACGTGAGCCCGAGCAGCGGCCGCGGGTCGAGCTGGTACGCCGGCCCGGGCAGCGCGCGCGCGAGCCACGCGACGCCGAGCACGGCAGCCGCGATCGCGAGTCCGCCGAAGCGCGGCGTCGGCGTCGCGTGGATACGGCGCTCGTCGGGATGATCGATGGCTCCGAGCTTCACGGCGAGCGCACGGGCGAGCGGCGTGAGCGCGAAGGCGACGATCGCGGCGAGGATCGCGGTGACGAGTGAATACGGCATCAGTGCCGCCTCGCGTTGGCCGCGAGCATCAGGCGCGCGCGCGTCATGATGAACGCGGAGGCGATCGCGTCGACGAGCGGGTTCGCACGATGGTGCTTGCGGAAGTAGTGGATCATGCCGCGATGGCGCTCGAGGATGACCTTGTCGGCCACGCGCCCCTTGCTCGCGCCGACGTGGTGCACGACCTGGGCGTCCGGCACGAAGTCCACGGTCCAGCCCGCGTCCTTCATGCAGTGGCACCAATCCACGTCCTCGTTGAACATGAAATAGAACTCGTCCATGCCGCCGGCCTCGGCGATCGCGCCGCGCCTTACGAACATCGCGGCGCCCGAGACCCAGTCCACCGAGCGCGGCGAGGCGTGGTCCCAGTCCGACAACAGGTAGGCGCGCGACCACGGATTGCCCGGCCACAGCCGCGTGAGCAGCGAGTAGCGGTTGAAGAGGAACGTGAGCGGTCCGGGGAACGAGCGCGCGCTCCACTCGATCGTGCCGTCGGTGTTGCGGATCAGCGGACCCGCGACGCCGCAGCGCGGGTGCGCGCGCATCCACGCGTGCAGCTCGGCCAGCGCGTGCTCCGCGACCACGCAGTCGGGGTTGAGCACGAGCACGAACTCGCCGTCCGACTCGGCGATGCCGCGGTTGACCGCGCGCGAGTAGCCGAGGTTGTCGCCGGTCTCGACGACGCGCGCCCACGGTGCGACGGCGCGCACTTCGTCGACGGTGCCGTCGGCCGAGGCGTTGTCCACCACGAACACGTCCATCGCCAGCGAGCCGCGCGCGCGGTCGAGCGAGCGCAGGCACTCGGCGATGTGAGGGCGTGAGTGGTAGGTGACGACGACGACCGAAAGGTCCATGCGGTTCGACGAGGGTCGGTACGAAGCGAAGAGCGTTCTCGCGAGTCTATCGGTTCCTACCCCAATTCGGCACGCGAGTGCCGAACCGTCGTCCGCGCGATGCGCGCAAACGAAATCGCCAGACTCGTCGGGAAGGTCGCCCGCCGAGATCTGGCGATTCGCGAAACCGAGCGCCCGCGGCCCCGGATCGGGCCTCTCCCCACGTTTCTCTCCGGGCCAGATGCCGTCGCACGCGGAGCGCTCGTCGCGGAACATTGTGCCGCAACGCGACGGACCGGCGCAATGCATGAGGCCTCGTCGAGTGCGAGGTTTCAACTTGTCTTGTCGTTCGTTCGGCCGCGCGGAACCCGATCGGGTCGAATCGCCCGTTTCGCCCCGTTTCAGGAAGCCTCGGGCGGCTCGGGTGAACGCATTCCCGCCAGCGGGGTCCCGAGCGCCGACTCCAGCCACTCGACCAGCCGGGTCACGTGGCTCCCGGTCCAGTACCAGTGCCCGCATCCCGGGCACCAGGTGAGCGGTCCGCCCGCGCGGATCACGCGCCCCGGCACCTCGCCGTGCGCCTCGTAGGGTGTGCGCGTCCGCAGCGCGGCGTTGCAGTGCGGGCAGCGGCTGAACGGCGGGCCCGATGGCGCATGCGCCGCGACCAGCGCGCGCAGCGTCGCCGCGTCGTCGCCGCGCATGGCGCGCTCGGCCGGCACGTGCGCCCAGCGATTCGGGTGTCGCGCGCTCAGCGTGAGCACCGTGCGGCCCTCGCGCGCCGCGGCGTCGAAGAGCTCCTCGAGCCGTGCGCCGCGATGCGTAAGCACGTCGTAACCGAGGAAACGAAGCCGGCGCGCGAGGAACTCGAGCGAGGCGTCGGTGACGAAGCGCGTGGCGGACATGCGCGCCACGCTAGCCCGGGCGCTTCGCCGCCCGCCAGTCGAGAGTGCGCGGCGACCCCGGCTCGTGGCGGTGGACCGAGACCGTGATCCCACGAGCCCGGATGCGTCCCGAGAAACGCGACAGGCAGAGCGTGGGGGATCTCGCTCCGCCTGAAGGGTGTCGCCGACGCCTCGCTCGTCGTTCGGGTCGCCGCATCGCGAAACACCGACGACAGGATGCAGCCGGTGCGGTTTCGCTCGGCGCACGCGGACGTGAAATGCGTGTGACGCACCGAGCGCGTCAGCGTGCAGGCGCCGCCGTCGTGTCAGCGTGAGCCGCGGAGTCGTCGGCCCCTGACGCCGCGTCGGCGCCCGTCGCCGGCAGCAGGCTCGCCGCGCGCAGCGCCGATGCGATCGTCGAGTCCGGCACGTCGCACGCGTGCGGATCGCGGCTCAGTTCGCGCCACGGGCGGCGCTGGCCGTACGCGTAGGTGTCGAGCACGATCGTCGGCGTGCCTTCGTGCGCGACGTGGCGCCGGTCGGCGAGCGTCCAGGTGTCGCACCAGTCGTAGATCCAGCGCGCGTCCGCCTCGGAGAGCCGCACGCACGAGTGACTCGCGGGCCGGCCGGGCAGCTCGTAGACGTGGAACGACACGCCCTCGGTGCTGTGCAGGTTCACGTACCAGCGCAGCAGCCACGAGCCGTCGATCGTGCTGTGTCGCTCGGGCTGCTTCCAGTTGGTGTGATAGAGCCCGGGCGGCGTCGGCTTGCTCCGGCGCCCGGTGCAGCAGGCGCCCCATTTCACCCGCACGCCCGCGGCGTACGCGGCCCACGCCTGCACGCGGTTGGAGACGAGCAGCAGCTTCGCGCACGAGTCGAGGCCGGCGATCGTCGCGGGGAAGGGCGAGAACGCGTCGAACGAATCCGCCGGCGCGGGCACGACGAGCGTATCGCCGGCGCGCGCATGCGCGAGGTCGATGCGGTTGACCGCGAGCAGCGTCGCGAACCCGCGCTCGCCGAGCGAGTCGCGCAGCGCGCGCAGGCCGGCGTCACCCGCGAGCGCGACCTCGCGGTAGCGCGGCACCGGGGGCGGAGCGGGCGCGCGCCTCAGCGCCGCGGTCGTGTCCGGCGCCGGCGCCGGCTCGCGCGCGGGCTGGCGCGAGCAGCCGGCGAGCAGGGTGGCGGCGAGGACGAGCAGGGCGAGGCGCGGCGAGACGGGCATGGGTGTTCCGGGGAGCGGGTCGGAGAGGCTCGGGGGCCGCAGGATGCCGGGACGGCCGGCGGCGGGCAAATGCCGCCGGGGCGGCGCAGCCCGCCGCGTCGCGGGCCGTCGCCCGAGGAGGCTGCGAACCGCTTCCTCGATGCCTGACAACCAATTGAAGAGACGGGCCGCGATCGTGGACATCAGAAATCACTGTTGACCCGTCGGTCATTTGCCGAGTAAGTTACCGGCCGGTCATTTATCAATGAGCCCCACGGAGCATCCCATGGAACGTTCACTGCCCACTCGCGAGCACACCGAACCCCGGTGGCATCGCCGCAAGGAAGACCGCCCCGCGGAGATCCTCGAGGCGGCGCTGCACGAGTTCGTCTCGCGCGGCTTCGCGGCGACGCGGCTCGAGGACATCGCGAAGCGCGCCGGCTGCACGAAGGGCACCATCTTCCTCTACTTCGCGAGCAAGGAAGAGCTGCTCAAGGCGCTCGTGCGCGAGAACGTGCTGCCGCGCATCCAGGACGCCGAGGCGCTCGTCGAGCGCCACGAAGGCACCTATCGCGAGCTGCTCGAGAAGCTGCTGCGCGCGCGCTGGGACACGATCGTCAACACGCGCCTGAGCGGCCTGCCCAAGCTGATGTTCGCCGAGGCGGGCAACTTCCCCGAGCTCGCGCAGTTCCACTACGACGAGATCATCGCCCGCAGCCACGCGCTCATCTCGCGCGTGCTGCGCGCGGGCATCGAGCGCGGCGAGTTCCGCGAGCACGACGTCGACTCCGTGGCGCGGCTCGCGATCACGCCGATCCTCGTCGCGTCGCTGTGGAAGCACTCCTACGCCCACCTGCCGCACACCAACATCGACCGAGAACGCTATTTCGACGCCGCACTCGACGTGCTGATGCGGGGCATCGCCCGTCAGCCGGATGGAGGAACACGAGCATGAACCGCCGCTTCGTCCGGGCCGTCGCCACGGCCCTCGCGCTGTCGCTCGCCGCGACCGCGCACGCCCAGGCGCCCGAGCGCTTCTCGTTGTCGCAGGCGGTCGCACGCGCGGCGGGCAAGAACCCGAACGTCACGCTCGCGCAGCTGCGCGCCGAGGAGGCCGGCTCGCGCGTCGTGCAGTCGTACTCGGCGTTCCTGCCCTCCGTGACCGGGCAGGCCACGATGGTCGACCGCACGTTCAACCTCTACGCGCTCGGCATCTCGCTGCCGACCGCGCCCGGCCAGGCGCCGTACGCCGCGCTGCAGGGCCCGGTGT
>JBGANH010000001.1:0-42223 GCA_044222365.1 Candidatus Eiseniibacteriota bacterium | reverse complement strand
TGCGACGGCCTGATCGTCTCGGACTACGGCAAGGGCGTGCTCACGCGCGCGGTGCTCGACCGCGCGATCTCGCTCGCGCGCGGACGGGGCATCCCGATCGCGGTGGACCCGAAGGAAAGCCACATCGACGCCTACCAGGGCGTGAGCATCCTGACGCCGAACCAGCACGAGGCCGGTTACGTCATGGGCCGCCGCGTCGTGGACGAGGCGAGCCTGATGGAAGTGGGCTGGGGCCTGCAGAAGCGCCTCGACGCCGAGTGCGCGCTCGTCACGCGCGGCGCCGACGGCATGAGCCTGTTCGAGAAGTCCGGACGCTACACGCACCTGCCGACCGTCGCGCGCGAGGTGTACGACGTGACCGGCGCCGGCGACACGGTCGTCAGCGTCGTCGCGGCCGCGCTCGCGGCGGGCGCGGACTATCCGGAAGCGTGCTATCTCGCCAATCACGCCGCCGGCGTGGTGATCCGCGAGATCGGCACGGCGAGCTGCTCGGCGGCGCAGCTGCGCGACTCGCTCGCGAGCGCGCTGTCGTGAGCGCGCCGTTCGAACTCCCGGCGGACGCGCGCGCGAAGCTCGAGCTGTGGCGCGCGGGCGGCGACACGATCGTGTTCACGAACGGCGTGTACGACCTGCTGCACCGCGGGCACGTCGAGTACCTCGAGGACGCGCGCGCGCTCGGCGACCGGCTGGTCGTGGGCGTGAACGGCGACGCGTCGGTGCGCCGCCTGAAGGGCCCCGAGCGTCCCATCCTCGACCAGCACGACCGCGCCACGCTGATCGGCGCGCTCTCGTGCGTGGACCTCGTGGTCGTGTTCGACGACGACACGCCGCAGCGGCTCATCGAGGCGGTGGCGCCGGACGTGTTGTGCAAGGGCGCGGACTACGCGCTCGACCAGATCGTCGGGCGCGAGTTCGTCGAAGCGCGCGGCGGCCGGGTCGAGCGCATCGCGCTGCGCGAGGGACTCAGCACGAGCGCGCTCGTCGAGCGCATCCGCGCCGGACGCAGCGGCTATTCCGGGGAGTGACGCATGACCGATCGTGAGCTGCTCCGCCACTCGCTCGCCGTGCTCGCCTACCGCGGCGGCAAGCCGATCCGCAACGCGCCGTCCGGCTTCGCGTCGTTCGACACGGGCGGCGGCCACACGCCCCTCGTGATCCTCGCGCACCTGGGCGACCTGCTCGTGTGGACGCTCTCGCACGCCAAGGGCGAAGGAAAGTGGCCGAACCACGCGCCCACGACGTGGGACGGCGAGGCGGCGCGCTTCTTCGAGGCGCTCGCCGCGCTCGACGCGTACCTCGCGTCGGATGCTCCCGTGCAGGCGGAACTGACCCGGCTGCTGCAGGGGCCGATCGCCGACGCGCTGACGCACGTCGGGCAGCTCATGATGCTGCGGCGCATGAGCGGCGCGCCGGTGTACGGCGAGAACTACCTGGTCGCCGAAATCGTGACCGGGCGCGTGGGGCCCGAGCAGGCCCCGCCGGTCAAGGCGTTCTGACGCGAGTTGGCCGTTGCCGGGCGCCCGCGCGCTCGCCTAATGTTCCGTTCGAACACGACTGCGGCACCCCCGAGCCGCGTCGAGCTGCTTCCCCGACCGCGACCACGCGCAGGCGTGGCGCCGACTGGCCGGCTCCGACGTGACCGAGAGTCCCGACAAAGATCCGCGGCGTGTGGTCGCGCACCTCCTGCCGGAGGTGTACGAGGAGCTGCGTTCGCTCGCCGCGCATTACCTGCGGCACGAGCGGCCAGATCACACGCTGCAGCCCACCGCGCTCGTGCACGAGGCGTTCCTCAAGCTCTCGCGCCAGTCGCGCCTCGACGTGAACGATCGCACGCACTTCCTCGCGCTCGCCGCGGGTGCGATGCGGCAGGTGCTCGTGGATCATGCGCGTGCTCACCTCGCCGCCAAGCGCGGCGGCGGCTGGCAGCGCATCACGGTGGACGAGGCCGTCGCGGTTTCGGACGGTGGGATCGAGGACCTGCTCGCGCTCGACGCCACGCTGGCCCGGCTCGCCGAAGTGGACGAGCCGGCGGCGCGCATCGTCGAGATGCGCTTCTTCGCCGGACTCACCGAGGTCGAGATCGCCGAGGCCATGGGCATGAGCGAGCGCTGGGTGCGCAGCCAGTGGGCGTTCGCTCGCGCCTGGCTGCGCCGCGAGATGGCGAAGGACTGAGCCCCCGGCCGGGCCGTGCGCAGGAGCCTCGGGCCGCGCACGAGAAAAAACCCTGCCGGATTCGCACCGCGCCTGCGCTTCACCTGTCGAGGGGAAGCGTCGCGGGTGCAAGGGATGCCCCGCCAGCCGTTCGCGGTGACGCGCCCCCCGCAAGCTGGAGACCCGGTCCAGCGCGGATGCCGCTTTCCCGGGCCGCACGCAAGGCCGCCGGTCGGGAGTCAGATGCCTTCGGGGGAAGCGCTGACGACCGTGCCGGCGGTCTGCTATTTGGGGCGCGAACCGCCCCGCACGCGAACGGCCGCCGTGCCCGCGAGGGGCGCGGCCGCCATCCGATGTCGGGAGCTTTCAGCGATACATCGTCTTGAGGCGGCCCCACGTGCCCCGCGCGGCAGGCACGACACTCAGCGGAGAGCCCTCGACGTACATGATCGGGTTGCCTTCGAACCCGAAGGTGCACAGGTCGTAGTCGTCACCCGGGTAGTAGTTGTACGACGTGCACGGCGCGCAGGCGCCGCCGAGCAGCAGCGACGGCACTTCCCACCAGTCGCCCCACTCCGTGAACGTGATCTCGAGGAAGGCCTTCTCCTCGAGCGTGCAGCCGCCCGCGAGCGGAAGCGCGATGTCGAACGCGCCGGTCCCCGGAGCACCGAGCATCTGCGTGACCGGCGGGCAGAGGTACTGGCCGGGCATCGGCACCGGGCACTCGGGGTCGGTGAGATCGGCGCGCACGATGCCGACTCGTACGGGGGTCTCGAACGCGTACGGGAAGTCGACACCGATGTGAGCGGCGACCAGCTGGACGCCGTGCTGCGCCTCGCAACCTTCCTCCGTGGGATCGACGAGCGTGTAGTACTGGTCGTCGGGCGGGATCACGTACGAGACGACGTACGCGGCCGGACCCTCGACGCCGAGCTGGCACGTCGCGGCGCGAGTGGAAGCGGGAAGGCGCGTCACCTTCGGTGCGGCGGGACGCGTGGGGGGAACGATGCGCTCGGCGCGTGCGTCGGCGGAAACACACAGGGCGGCGATGACGGCCAGCCCGAAGTAGTCGCGAAGCTTCATGGGGGGGCTCCTCGGTGTGCCGGGCGTGCCTCATCCCGCGAGAGAGGGGACCACGAGGCGTGCGCCCGGAGGTGGCGAGTGCGGTGAGCCGCACGGCGCACAGTGTCCCGCTCGGCGCGTGCACCGAACCAGTATCCGCAGGGATACCCGGCGGTGCGGCGACGAGATTCGAGAGCGGATTCTCGGCCCGGGGGCCGCTACGGAAGGACGACCAGCCGTCGCGAAACGCGCTCGCCGCCCTCGCTCGCGACCAGCCAGTAGAGTCCGGCGCGCAGCTGGTGTGCGGGGATCGCGACGCGGGTCGAGCCCGCACTCACCGCACCGTGGAGCAGCGTGGACACGCGCCGACCGGCCACGTCGAGCAGTTCGACTCGCGCGTCCCCGGCACGCGGCCACGACACGAAGGCCTCTCCGGCGCCGCGGAGCGGATGGCGTCCGAGTGCCAGCGTGGGCCGCGCGGGCGGCGCGGCGACCGGTGGCGGCACGTCGAGCACGGAGAGGTCGCCGATGGAGACGAGGCTGCCGCCGCGGTACACGCGCACGGCCTCCAGCGTGAGCCGGCCGAGCGAGTCCGCGATCACGTCGCCGCTCTGCACGATCGCGTCGTCGCTCGTGCGCAGGACTCGCCAGGGGAACGACTGGCCGGGCACGGCATGGAACGCCTGAAGCCGGCGCGGGGTCACGTCCACCGTGAACGAGTCGGGCGCGTTCATGGGGCCGAGCGTCGTGACGAGGTCGCGCGGGCGCAACGTGACCGCCCAGCCGGCGGGCTCGTCCACGACGAGCGAGTCCCATTCGACGAAGCCGTTGATCGTGCCGAGCGAATCGCCCGAGTCCACGTGCCCGTCGCCGGGATCGTGGTCGGCGCTGCAGTGCGAGAGTGCGGGGAAGCTGCGCGTGGAACTCCAGCGCCACAGGTACGACGGCCCGAGCATCGGCAGCCAGTACATGCTCGAGAGGTCGGTGTTGTGCTCGTGCATGTCCCAGAAGAACGTGCCGCCCTGACGGTGGTGCTGCATGGCGCGGTAGAAGTGCACCTTCTCGGCCCAGCCGAGCGGGACGTCGCGCTTGCCGTCGATGCTGATGAGCGGCGGAACGGCCACCGGCTCGAGGTGGCCGGCCATGAAACTCGCGTCCGTCAACTGGTAGATGGGCAGCCCCGCGGTGCTCGGCAGGTTCGACGACAGCGGCCCCCACAGCTCGGTCATGAGCTGGTCGTAGTACTGCCCGGTGTTGAACGCGGCGTTCGGGTCGGGCTCGTCGCGGAACGAGAAGTCGTAGTGGCCCGAGACGCTCTCCGTGCCCGCGATCCATTCGGGGGCGGCGAGCGACAGCGTCGCGGCCGCCGCGCCGGCGAGCGAGTAGCCGAATGCGTACACGCGCGTCGTGTCGATCGGGAAGTTGCGCCGCGCCCAGCCGAGCATGAACACGATCCGCTGCCGCGTGTAGTCGTGGATGACGCCGCCCGTCGGAGGCGGCTGGTGCGCGAACGTGTGGTCGAAGCCCTCGTGGTAGCCGTAGTAGAACGAGCCCTGCACCGAGGGCAGCAGGTCGTCGAACGCCATGAGCCAGTAACCGGGCGTGTACCAGATCACGTTCAGGCAATACAGGTTCCGCGTCGCCGGACGGACGAGCATCGAGGTGCTGTCCGGCGCGTCGAAGCCGCGGCGGATCGCGCAGTCGAACGCCAGGCTCGTGCGGTTGCTCATGGCGGGGTAAAGCGCGGTCTCCTCGGCGCTGGTCCACAGCGTGTACATCCACGTCGTCTGTGCGTGCACCTGCAGCTCGCGCTGGAACACCGGGCGTGGACGGTTCACGAACTCCTGCACCGGCGAGCCGAGCGCGTTGTCGCCGGGCGTGATCGTCACGTTCTCCTCGGCGTCGGCGGCCTGCGCGGTCGCGGCGTACCACACCGTGCGATTCGCGGGAGCCGTGACCACGAAGAGCACCTGCGTCGAATCGAGCGGCGCTGCGAGCGAGTCGATGCAGTAGGCGTAGGTCTGGCCCATGAACTGCGAGAGCCGCTGCGCGCACCAGCTCGAATCCATCGGCGAGCCGAGGAACGTGGCGTTCGCGAGGTCGGCCGTGCTCGTGATGGGGGAGTCCGAAACGTAGAAGCGGTACGTGTAGCCCGTGGTCGCGGGCGCCGTGCCTGTGAGGAACGTCTGGCCGTCGTGGTGGTGCGCCGCGAGGTTCCGGATCTGCGTGGGCAGCGGGCCGCCGACGCCGACACGATTCGCGTAGAGATCCACATCCGACTGCGCCAAGTTGCGCGTGTCCGCCCACGCCGCGAGCGCGCCCCCGGCGCCGTCGCCGACGAGCATGGGGGAGGACTGGTCGGACGCGTGGCGGCAGAGCGCGAAACCGTCGGCCGCCCAGCCCGGCGCGATCGAGCCGTCGGCGAGCAGGCGCTGCACGTAGAGGTCGTGCGCGTTCACGGCCTGCTCGCGCGCGTCCACCCAGCCCACGAGCACGCCGTCGGCGCCGGACGCGGCGAGCAGCGGCGCGGTCTGGTCGGCGGGTGCGCCGCACACGAGCACGCCGCCCGCGGGCCAGAGCGGCGCGGGGCCACCTCCCGGGAGCAACGACTGCGTCCGGATGTCGGCGCCGTTCGCGGCGACGGCAGCGTCGGACCACGCCACGAAGCAGCGGTCCTCCGCGGTCGCGAGCAGTGCGGGCGAGAGCTGTGCGCCGGATCCGGCCGCGACCGCGTCGCCGTCGGCGCTCCAACCGGACGCCCGCGCCCCCTGCGGCGGTGAGCCGCGTGGCGTACACGTCCGCGTCGGGGCCGCGGCGGTCCACCCACGCGAGCCACGCCTGCCTCGACGGAGAGGCGTCAGCACCAGCCCGTCGCGGCGGCCGTGCGCCGCGCACACGATCGCCCCGCTTTCCGGCCAGCTCGCGGCTGGGGCGCCGGCGCCGTCAGGCGCTGCACGTGAATCGTGTCGGCGGCGGGACCGGGGAATTAACTATAGACGAGCACGCCGCCCGCGCCGCCGGCGGCGGGCCGCCGCGGCGCACGTGTCGCGCGTGAGCGGGGAGAGAGGCGCAGGCCGCTGTCCGGCCAGCCGGGTGATCGCGCCACTGCTGAGCACGGCGTGGCGAACAGCGCGGCGAAGCCCGAGCGCCGATCGTTCCACGTCACGAAGGCCCCGCCCGCGCCATCCGGGATGCGATCGCGGGCTTGTCCTGGAGTGCCGTGGCGCTGCACAGCGCGCGTGCGTCCACGGGCCACGCGGGATCCGGCGCGCCGCTCGCTCTCGCACGCGCTGGCAACACGCGGGGCGACGCCGCTGCCGGGGCAGCGCACGTCGGTCCACGCCAGGCGATCGCGCCGCCCGCGCCGTCGCTCGCCAACGCGAGGTCGAACTTCGTGCAGGTGACGTGCGTGAGCGCGTTGCCGTCGGGCGACCAGTTGGTGCCGATCGAGCCCACGGGAAGCACGCGCTGGGCGTAGACGTCCACGTTGTAGCCCGAGCGGTGGTCGAGCCAGGCGAGCAGCATGCCGCCGGCGCCGTCACTCACCGCGACCGGCCGGTACTGCGCCCGGGGGGCGCGCGTGGCGGGGATGCCCGTCAGTCCCCACCCGGCCTCGGCCCGGCGCGGCGCGGCGAACGGCGCCAGCGCCAGCACGCAGGCGAGGGCGGCGGCGAGCCGGCGGCGCGTGCGCGGGGCGGGAGGGTGGAGGACGGGCATGCGGGGGGCTTCCGTGGCTGCGGGTGCGGTGCGCGGGTGCGGGAGACCATCGTCAGGAGCCCGCCCACGGGGACGAGCGGGGAAAATCGTACGCGTTCCGCGCCCCGCGCCGGAAGCGCGAACTCGCGCTCCGTGCCCGCCCGCGGCCGTCGCGAGGAGGCCGGCGGGACGCGGCGCCGCGCGCTTGCCACGCCGGAACGCGTTCGGTAGCTTTCCGCGTCCATCTGCACTCCCCCCGTCCATGATCCTCTTGAGGGCCGTCCGGGGCGTCTTCGGGCGCTTCGGTTCACGGGAGACCCCATGAATCTGCACGAATACCAGGGCAAGGAACTCTTCGCCCGTTACGGATTGCCGGTGCTGCCCGGGCAGGTCGCCGGCACCCCGGAAGAAGCGCGCGAAATCGCCGCCCAGATCGGCGGCCTGGTCGTGATCAAGGCGCAGGTGCAGGTCGGCGGCCGCGGCAAGGCCGGTGGCGTCAAGCTCGCGCACACGCCCGACGAGGCCTTCGAGAAGGCGCGCGACATCCTCGCGCTGACGATCAAGGGCCTGCCGGTGCGCAAGGTGCTGGTCGCGCAGGCGGCCGACATCGCCAAGGAGTACTACCTCTCGATCGTGATGGACCGCGAGAAGAAGCTGCCGCTCATCATGCTCTCCGCCGAAGGCGGCGTGGACATCGAGGAAGTGGCCCGCGTGGCGCCGGAGAAGATCCTCAAGCAGCACATCCCGCTCGAGGGGCTGCGCCCGTACGCGGCGCGCGCCCTGATGATGAAGGTCTTCCCGGACTTCAAGCAGGCGCAGCAGGCCGGCACGATCCTCATGAAGCTCTTCGACGTGTTCATGGACGGGGACTGCTCGCTCGCCGAGATCAACCCGCTCGCCGTCACGCCCGAAGGCAAGGTCATCGCGCTCGACGCCAAGGTCGTGCTCGACGACAACGCCGACTTCCGTCACCGCGACTGGGCCGAGCACTGGCGTGACCCGGCCGACGAATCGCAGTGGTCGCGGCTCGCGCGCGAGAAGGGCCTGTCGTACGTGAAGCTCGACGGCGACATCGGCTGCGTCGTGAACGGCGCCGGCCTCGCGATGGCCACGATGGACCTGATCAAGCACTACGGCGGCGAACCCGCGAACTTCCTCGACATCGGCGGCTCGTCGAATCCCGAGAAGGTCACCGCGGCGCTCAAGATCATCACGAACGACGGCCACGTGCGCGCCATCCTGTTCAACATCTTCGGCGGCATCACGCGCTGCGACGACGTCGCCAACGGCATCGTGGCGTCGCTCAAGGAATCGCCGCTGCCCGTGCCGCTCGTCATCCGTCTCACCGGCACGAACGAGGAGAAGGCCCGCCAGATCCTGTCGGACTTCGGCCTCGGCGCCACGACGAGCATGGACGAAGCGGTGCAGATGGTGATCGCCAAGGCGCAGGAGGTGAACGCGTGAGCATCCTGATCGACAAGAACACGCGCCTGGTCGTGCAGGGCATCACCGGCCGCGACGGCGCCTTCCACACGCAGCAGATGATCGCGTACGGCACGAAGGTCGTCGCGGGCGTGACGCCCGGCAAGGGCGGCACCGAGATCCACGGCGTGCCCGTGTTCGACACGGTCGCCGAGGCGGTCGAGAAGACGAAGGCGAACACGTCCGTGATCTACGTGCCCGCGCCGTTCGCGGCGGACGCGATTCACGAGGCGGCCGACGCCGGCGTGCAGCTGATCGTGTGCATCACCGAAGGCGTTCCGGTGAACGACACGATGGACGCGTGGCACAAGGTGATCGAGATGCGCGGCGCGAACAATCCGCTCGGCAAGCCGCGCCTGATCGGCCCCAACTGCCCGGGTCTCATCACGCCGGGGCAGGCCAAGGTCGGCATCCTGCCGGGCCACATCGTGACGCCGGGTCCGATCGGCGTCGTGAGCAAGAGCGGCACGCTCACCTACGAGGTGGTGAAGCAGCTCACCGACAAGGGCCTCGGCCAGACCACGTGCATCGGCATCGGCGGTGACCCGATCATCGGCACGGACTTCATCGACGCGCTCGCGCTGTTCGAGGCCGATCCGAAGACCGAGGGCATCGTGCTCATGGGCGAGATCGGCGGCAACGCCGAGGAGCAGGCCGCCCAGTTCATCAAGCGCCACGTGACCAAGCCGGTCGTGGCGTTCATCGCCGGGCAGACGGCGCCTCCGGGCAAGCGCATGGGCCACGCCGGTGCGATCATCTCGGGCGGCACGGGCACGGCGGCCGAGAAGATGGCGGCGTTCGAGGCGGTGGGCGTGCCGGTGGCGCGCATCCCGTCCGAGATCCCCGGCCTGATCGCGGAACTGCTCCAGCGCCGGCGCGCGCGCAAGAAGAACGGCGCGGCCAAGGCGGCGAAGCCGGCGAAGAAGGCGGCGGCGAAGCCCGCCAAGAAGCCCGCGAAGCCGGCGAAGCCGTCGGCCAAGCCCGCGAAGAAGGCGGCCAAGCCTGCCAAGCCCGCCCCCAGGAAGAAGGCCCCGGCCCGCAAGAAGTAGGGCCCGGACCACGAGTTTTCGACGCAAGCAGCCGGGACGGCCGCGCCAAGCGGCCGTTCCTCCCCCCTGTCAGGAGGTAGGAAGTGTCGCTGGAACGCACTCTCTTCATCGTCAAGCCCGATGCCACCGAGCGGAACCTCGTCGGCAAGATCATCGCCCACGTCGAGGACAAGGGCTTCCGCCTGGTCGAGGCGCGCTACACCCGCCTGACCCGCGAGCAGTGCCAGGAGTTCTACGCCGAGCACGTCGGCAAGCCGTTCTTCAACGACCTGGTGGACTTCATGACCTCCGCTCCGGTCATGCTGTGCTGCCTCGAGCGCGAGAACGCCGTGGCGTTCCTCCGCGAGACCATCGGCGCCACCGATCCGGCCCAGGCCGCCGAGGGCACGGTCCGCAAGCTGTACGCCAAGTCGAAGGGCGCCAACTCGGTGCACGCGTCGGACAGCCTGCCCTCCGCCGAGCGCGAGGTGAAGCTGTTCTTCGGCGTCGCCGCGCTGTCGCACTGAAGCCCGATTCACGGCGGCCGTCCCCTCGGGGCGGCCGCCACGTTTTTCCACCAAGTGCTGCTCGCACAGTCGCTTGGGAAGTTGTCCCGGCCCGTTTCACCGCTCGGGGCCGCCACGTCCGGCAAGCCGGACGATCGGGCCCGAGGCTGGACGGAAGCTTCGTGACTGTGCTAGCTTGCGCGCGCTTTTGGGGGGTCGGCCCTGGCGGCCGACTCTTTCGTTCATGACCGATTTCATCCTCGACCTCGCCACGCTGAAGCCCACGCTGAACCGGGTGGAGGTCGAAGCAACGGCACAAGAGGTCGGACTTCCCGAGGCGGAGTGGCGTGGCCGGATCACCGGCGCTCTCCGGGTCGAGAAGTCCGGCTCGCGCGTGTCGGTGCGCGGCTTGGTGGGTTCCTCCGCGCGGCTCGAATGCGTTCGCTGCCTGAACGAGTTCGATTTCCCCGTGGAAGTGGAACTCAGCTTGTTCGCGGATCAGTCGGGCAAGTCCGACCGCCGCGAGGAAGAAGCCCTCGAGCGCGACGACTACATGTTGTTTCATGACGGGCGGCGGCTGGACCTGCGCGAGACCGTGCGGGAAATGCTGTTGCTCGAGTTGCCCATCACTCCCCATTGCCGGGAGGATTGCCCGGGGCTGTGCCCGAAGTGTGGCGCCGACCTCAACGTCGGTCCGTGCGACTGCACGGCGTAGCGTCACTTTTCCGGCAGGCGCCGGCTGCAGGAGGTTGTGCACATGGCAGTTCCCAAGCGGCGGCATTCGTCGACCCGCGGCAAGAAGCGCCGCACCGGCTGGAAGCTCAAGAAGGTCGGCACCAGCAAGTGCAGCAACTGCGGCGCCCCGAGCCTTGCGCACCGTGTCTGCAAGGCTTGCGGCTACTACAAGGGCGAAGAGATCGTCACGCCGCGCGAGCAGTAGGCGCACGGCGCACTGATCATGTCACCCATCCCGCGCATCGGGATTGATGCGATGGGAGGCGACTTCGGCCCGCAACCCGTAGCCGAAGGCGCCGCGCAAGCGTTTCGCGAGTGGGCTGGGAAGTTCCAGCTCACGCTCGTCGGAGACGAGTCCGAGATTCGCGCATCGCTCCAGCGCGCGCATGCCGAGCACCTGCCGATCACGATCGTCCATGCCGCCGAGAAGGTGGACATGGGCGCGAAGGCGGCAGCCGCCGCCCGCAAGGCCGGCACCTCGCTCGGCGTGCTCACCCAGATGCACAAGGAAGGCAAGCTCGACGCCATCTACAGCGCCGGAAATACGGGCGCAGTGGTGGCGACGGCTCTGCTGGGTCTCGGACGCCTCGAGGGCGTGTCGCGGCCGGCGCTCGCGGCGTTCATCCCGAACGACCACGCGGGTACGGTCGTGCTCGACGTGGGCGCGAACGCCGAGGTGAAGGCGTCGTACCTCGTGCAGTTCGCGCACATGGGATCGTGCTACGCGCGCACACTGCTCGGCGTCGAGAAGCCGCGCGTCGGCCTGCTCTCGATCGGCGAAGAGGACAGCAAGGGCAACGCGCTCGTGCAGGAAACCCTGCCCCTGCTGCGCCAGGCCCAGCATCTCAACTTCATCGGCAACGTCGAGGGCCGCGACGTCTTCAACGGTCACTGCGACGTGATCGTGACCGACGGCTTCACCGGCAACGTGCTGCTCAAGACCGCCGAGGGTGCCGCGGCGTTCCTGAGCCGCGTGCTCAAGAACGAGGCGAAGCGCGACGTGTTCTCGATGCTCGGCGCGATGATCATGGCGCCCGCACGCGGACGCATGCGGCGCAAGCTCGACTGGCAGGAGTTCGGCGGAGTGCCGCTCCTGGGCGTCAACGGCGGTTGCTTCATCGGTCATGGAGCCAGCGGTCCGCGCGCGTTCCGCAGCGCGATCAAGCTCATGACGAACTTCGTGGACCAGAAGGTCAACGAATCCATCCGCGAGGAGATCCTTTCCGACCATGTCCCTACGTCCTGAAACCCTTCGGGGCGTGACCATCACGGGCACGGGCATGTACGTGCCCGACGAGATCGTCACGAACCACGACCTCGCCAAGATCGTCGAGACCACGGACGAGTGGGTCGTCGAACGCACCGGCATCCGTGCGCGCCGCAAGGCCGCGCCGGAGCAGGCTTCGTCCGACCTCGCGCTCATCGCGTGCCAGCGCGCGCTCGAGATGGCGAAGGTGGACGCGAAGGACGTGGACCAGATCATCCTCGCGACCACCACGCCCGACCGCATCCTGCCGTCGTGCGGCTGCACGCTGCAGAAGAAGCTCGGCGCGACCAAGGCCGCGGCCTACGACGTGTTCGCGGCGTGCACGGGCTTCGTGTACGGCATGGGCATGGCGCGCGGGCTGATCGGCGGCGGCATGGCCGACACGGTGCTGGTGGTCGGCGTCGAGACGCTGTCGCGCATCGTGGACTACACCGATCGCAACACGTGCGTGCTGTTCGGCGACGGCGCTGGCGCGGCGGTCTTCCAGGCGTGCGAGCCCGGCACGGGCATCCACGCGGTGGACATGCACAGCGACGGCGAACTCGGCGAGGTGCTCGAAGTGCCCGCCGGCATCTCTCGCAACCCCGCGAACGAGCACACCGTCGCGGCCCGCGAGCATTTCATCCGCATGCAGGGCAAGAAGCTGTTCCCGTTCGCGGTGCGCAGCATGGAAGACGCGACGCGCAAGTGCGTGGAGCGCGCCGGCTGGAGCACCGACGACGTGCAGATGTTCATCCCGCACCAGGCGAACCTGCGAATCATCGAGGGCGTGCGCGAGCGGCTCGGGCTGCCCGAGGACCGCGTGTACGTGAACATCGACCGCTACGGAAACACCTCGTCGGCTTCGATCCCGATCGCGCTCGACGAACTCGTGCGTTCCGGCCGGATCAAGCCGGGCGACCACGTGGCGTTCGCCGCGTTCGGCGGCGGTGCGACGTGGGGCGCGAGCACGATGACGTGGACCGCTCCGGTGCCGGCGCACGTGCCCGTCGAGGCGGCCGCCGCCACGGGAGGTGCCGCGTGAAGCTCGCGTTCCTGTTCCCGGGCCAGGGCGCGCAGAGCGTGGGCATGGGCAAGGCGCTCGCCGACGCGCACGAGTCCGCGCGCGACGCGTTCGCGACCGCGGACCGCGTGCTCGGTTACTCGCTCAGCACGATGTGCTGGGAGGGCCCGGCGGAAGACCTCAAGAAGAGCGTGCACACGCAGCCCGCGCTGCTCACGCACAGCGTCGCCGCGTGGCGGCAGGTGGACGCGGCCGGCCTCGTGCCGTCGTTCGTCGCCGGGCACAGCCTCGGCGAGTACTCGGCCTGCGTCGCGGCCGGCGCGCTGTCGTTCGAGGATGCGCTGCGCGTCACGAGCCGCCGCGGCGAACTCATGTACCAGGCCGGTCTGGACCGCCCGGGCGCCATGGCCGCCGTGCTCGGGCTGTCGCGCGAGGACGTCGAAGCGGCATGCGCCGACGCGTCGTCCGCAGGTGTCGTGCGCGCGGCGAACCTGAACGCGCCGGGACAGATCGTGATCAGCGGCGAACCCGCCGCCGTGGACGCGGCGTGCGAGGCCGCGAAGGCGCGCGGCGCCAAGCGCGCGATCAAGCTCGAGGTGAGCGGCGCCTTCCACTCGCCGCTGATGGGCTCGGCCGCCGACGGCCTGCGCGAGGCGCTCGCCGGCGTGACGGTCCGGGACGCGCGCTGCCCGATCGTGTCGAACGCGTGGGCGCGTCCGGTGCAGAAGGCGGACGAGATCCGCGCGGCGCTCGAGGAGCAGCTGCTCGCGTCGGTGCGCTGGGAAGAGTCCATGCGGCTCCTGATCGAGTCGGGCGTCGAAGGTTTCGTCGAACTCGGAACGGGCAAGGTGCTGCGCGGACTGCTGCGCACCATCCACAAGGAAGCGGCGAGCTGGAACGTCGAGGATCCGGAGAGCCTCCAGGCCACGGTGACGGCGCTCGGTTCGGCCACGGGGAGCAACGCATGAGCGGGACACAGGCCATGCCGGAACACGCGATCGCGAAGGACCTCGCGGGTCAGGTGATGTTCGTCACCGGCGGCGCGACGGGCATCGGGCTGGCGGTCGCGCGGCGCCTCGCCGCGGGCGGCGCGACGGTCGCGATCTTCAACCGCAACCAGGAGCGCGCGGAGGCCGCGGTGCAGGGCATCCGCGACGCCGGGCTCACCGCGCACGCGTTCGCGGCGGACATCTCGAGCACGGAATCCGTGGATGCGGCGTTCGCCGCGGCGCTCGAAAAGCTCGGGCGCGTGGACGGCCTGGTGAACAATGCGGGGCTCACGCGCGACGGGCTGTTCATGCGCATGAGCGACGCGCAGTGGGACGAAGTGATCAACACGAACCTCGGCGGCGCGTTCCGTTGCTGCCGCGCGGTCGCGCGCAGCATGATGAAGGCGCGTGTCGGCCGCATCGTGAACATCTCCTCGGTCGTCGGCCTCATGGGCAATGCCGGGCAGGTGAACTATTCGGCGAGCAAGGCGGGCCTGCTCGGCCTGACCAAGTCGCTGGCGCGCGAGCTGGCCTCGCGCAACGTCACGGTGAACGCGGTTTGCCCCGGGTTCATCGAGACGGACATGACCGCGCAGCTGCCCGAAGCGGCGCGCGCGGAGCTGTCCTCGAAGATCCCGCTGGGCCGTCTCGGCACGCCGGAGGACGTCGCGGAAGTCGTGGCGTTCCTCGTGTCGCCGCGCGCGGCCTACGTCACCGGCCAGACCTGGACGGTGGACGGCGGCATGGTGATGGAATAGAAGCGCAGCTGATCGAGAAGCAGGACCCTCAACGCAACGGGAGGTGAAAACATGGCAGCGTTCAACGAAGACAAGGTCAAGGAGATCATCGCCAAGGAACTCGAGGTGGACGTCAAGAACCTGACGCCCGAGGCGAAGTTCATCGAGGATCTCGGCGCCGACTCGCTCGACATCGTCGAGCTGGTGATGGCGCTCGAGGAGGAGTTCGGCCTCGACATCCCCGACGAGGACGCCGACAAGCTGAAGACGGTCGGTGACGCCCTCAAGTACCTCCAGGAGCACGCGAACGCCTAGGCGTTCGTGACAGGACTCCGGGTCCGGACCGGACCCGCGCCGTTCAGCCCAGTGTCGGGGCGGTGCGGCGCGGGTCGGCGGGCGGGCCCGGAACAGCGTAGGGAGACCGTGCAATCATGAGTGGAAACGGGCCACGCATTTTCGTGACGGGCGCAGGGGTACTGTCGCCGGTCGGCAATGACGTGGAGGCAACCTGGAACAGCCTGGTGGCGGGCAAGTCCGGAGCGGCACCGATCACGCGCTTCGACACCTCGAACTACGAAACGAAATTCGCCTGTGAGGTGAAGGATTTCAGTTTCGAGGGCATCATCGACCGCAAGGAGGCGAGGCGCATGGACCGCTTCGTCCAGTACGCGGTCGTCGCCAGCCACGAAGCCGTCCGCAATGCCGGCCTGGACCCCGAGCGCCTCGACTGCAACCGCGTCGGCGTGATCATCGGGTCAGGCATCGGCGGCATGGAGACCTTCGAGACCCAGCATTCCGCGCTGGTCGAGAAGGGCCCCGGCCGCGTCAGCCCGTTCTTCATTCCGATGATGATCTCGGACATGGCCGCAGGCCAGGTGTCGATCCAGTTCGGATTCAAAGGTCCGAACTTCAGCACCGTGTCCGCGTGCGCCTCCGGGGCGCACGCCATCGGCGAAGCGTTCCGACTGCTTCGTGCCGGGGACGCCGACGTCATCATTGCCGGAGGTTCCGAAGCCACGATCACGCCCATGGCGGTCGCGGGCTTCGGCAACATGCGCGCCCTCTCCACGCGTAACGACGACCCGCAACGCGCCAGCCGTCCGTTCGACAAGGACCGCGACGGCTTCGTCATCGGCGAAGGTGCCGGACTGCTCGTGCTCGAAACCGAAGAGCACGCCCGGCGCCGTGGTGCGACCGCAATCTGCGAACTCGTGGGCTATGGAGCCTCGGGCGACGCGTTCCACATGACTTCTCCCTGCCTGGATGGTGACGGCGCCGCGCGCGCGATGAAGCGCGCGCTGCAGGACGCCGGGATGGCACCGGACGAGGTCATGTACATCAACTCTCACGGCACTTCGACGCCCGCGGGCGATCCCATCGAAGTGACGGCCGTGAAGACGGTGTTCGGGGAACATGCTCGCCGCCTGATGATGGGTTCGACGAAGTCCATGACCGGCCACCTGCTCGGTGCCGCCGGCGGACTCGAAGCGGTCGTGACCGCGCTGGTGCTCGCGCGAGGCGTCGTCCCCCCGACGATCAACCTCGACACACCGGATGAGGCATGCGACCTCGATTTCATCCCGAATCAGGCCCGAACCGTGAAGGTGAAGGCCGCCCTGTCGAACTCGTTCGGGTTCGGCGGGCACAACGTGACACTGGCGATGAAGGCTATCGCGTAAAGGCGCGCGCACGCCGCCGCGGAGGCCGGGGACGGCGCCGTGGCAAGCGTGAGGGCACGCCGGCTCCCGCCCAGTCGAACGGCTTTCTCGGCTGGCTCAAGTCCCTGTTCGGGTTCGGACGCAAGGAAGAGGAAAAGCGTCCGCGCCGTGGTTCGGCGTCGCTGGACCAGCAGGAGAAGCGCGTCCTCGAGGAGTTCCAGAAGCAGTTCGGCATCACGTTCCGTGACCCCGGACTGTTGAAGCTCGCGCTCACCCACCGCTCGTACCTGAGCGTGACCGGCCAGGGGCCGCGCGAGTCGAACGAACGGCTCGAGTTCCTCGGTGACTCGGTGCTCGGGCTCGTGACGAGCGAGTACCTGTACCGCCGTCACCCCGACGAGCACGAAGGCCAGCTCACGAAGACCAAATCGTTGCTGGTCTCGAAGGCCATCCTGTCCCGGCGCGCGCTGCGCATGGGGCTCGGGCGTTACGTGCTCATGAGCCACTCCGAAGTGGAGTCGGGCGGCCGCCAGCGGCTGTCGATCCTCGCGGACGCCTTCGAGTCCGTGCTCGGCGCCGTGTACCTCGACCAGGGTTTCGAGGTGGCGCGCGAGTACATCCACAAGCACCTGCTCGCGGAGTCGGACTCGATCGTGGCGGACAAGCGCCACACGAACTACAAGAGCCACCTGCAGGAGTACGTGCAGAGCACCTACCGCACGCATCCCGTGTACCGCATCCGCAGCGAGAACGGGCCGGACCACTCCAAGCACTTCATGGTGGAGGTCATGGTCGGGCGCCGCACGCTGGGCGAAGGGCGCGGCCACAACAAGAAGGAAGCCGAACAGGCCGCGGCGCGAGACGCGCTCGAGCGGGTCGAGAAGGTGCGGGGAGGCGCCCGCGAGGAAACGCCCGAGCCGACGCGTGAACGTGCGCCGGTGGCACGGCCGCGTGACGAGTCCGAAGACCCGGACGATTCGGGTGAGGGACGCCGTCGCCGCCGTGGGCGCAGGGGCGGCCGTGGCCGCCGCGAGGGTGCCGTCGCCGCGCCGCAGGAAGGCGCCGACGCGGTGGATCTCGACGTCGTCAGCGAGCAGGCCGCTCCCGAGCAGCCGGAACGGCTGCTCGAACTGGCGTCGCATGAGCCGGTCTCCGCGACCGACGACGTCGAGCCGTTCGACGACGACGACTACGACGAGGTCGAACTCGACGGTGGCTCGGAGCCGGGCTCCGAGGACGAGGACGAGGTCGACGAAGTCGACGATCTCGACGAGGACGACTCGGCCGAGGACGACGAGGAACTGGACGACGACGAGGACGAGGACGGCGACGACGAGTTCGACGACGAGGACGAACGCGAGGATGCGTTCATCCCGACCGCGCCGGCTCCGCTGCCCACCGTCGCGTCCTCGACCGCTCCGGCGCCGACCGCCTCGGTGACTTCGGCTGCGCCGACCGCACCCGCCGCACCTGCGGCGATGGCGTGGGGACGCACGACGCGCAAGGTCGTGCGCGGGGCGGCCCCCGCCGCGCCCTCGGCGAACGTGCCTCCCGTGACGACCGAATCGGCGGCCGTCGTGTCTCCGACCGAAGCCTCACCGGCGCCTGCACCCGCTCGGGCGATCGTCGAGCCGGAGTTGGCGTCGCCGCACGAGGAACTGCTCGTCGATCCGTTCGACATGCAGGAGGAGGACGACCTCGCGCCGATCGTGGAAGTCGTCCCGCCGCCGGCGACGGAGAGTGACGACGAGGACGAGGTTGACTCGCGCATCGAAGAGATGGAACGCGCGATGGCGAACTTCGGCCAGCGCAAAGGCGCAGAACCCGCTCCGAGGCGCACGAACTTCGGACGCCGGGGACGCAAGCGCTGAGCGCGCTCACGTTCGTGGTACGAAGCGGCCCCCGGGGAGTCCCGGGGGCCGCGTTCGTTGGGGGAGCGGGGGGGAGGCTTCCCAGGGGAAACAGCGAGGCGAGGAGCTTGCGCTCCCCGCCTCAAGACTGCCGCCACATACGATCAGGACAGGCCCCTCGGAATTTCCGTGCCCTTTCACATAGTGGCGACAGATGGGTGCGCCGGATTCGGCGCGAATCTGTCTCGGAGAACCACTGCGCTCTCCCGGGCTCCGCGCTCTCGCGCTTCGCCACTCGACCATCTCGCTTTGCACTATCGGTGCCAAGCGTCGGGTGTTTCTTGGTTTCAGCCACTTCGCTTTTGTTTCGCAACGAGTTAGCTGTCCATAATGGTATCGCGAGCCAGATGGTGGTGGTGGTTCGGCACTCACGTGCTGCGACACATTGTCACACTCGCGCGGCCGAAACCGCCAGAACTCACACACGACCAACGAGAAACGGTCCTGTGGTCAAACTGGCGCGCCTCGCGACAAAAAGTCGCGCTCTCAGGCGAGGTGCTTTCGGCGGGCGGACAATCTCTGGAGTGTCCGCCGGGCGACACCCAAGATTTTCGCCGCTTGCGTGAGGTTGCCACCCGTCGCCTCGATCACCTCGTCCATGTACTGCTCCATCCGGTCGCGGAGCGGCATGAACGTCGGATGCCCGATCGCGAGGGCGCTCCGGACGCCGAGTTCATCCGCGCCCTCGTCGAGCGTGCGGATGATCGACTCGTCTTCGCCGAGCATGAGCAGGTCCGGGGTGACCAGACCGTCGGTGCAGAACTGCACCGACCGCTGCATGACGTTCTCGAGTTCGCGCACGTTCCCCGGCCAGCGATAGCGCTCCAGGCATTGCAGTGCTTCCGGGGTGAGACGGGGAATGCGGCGCCCGGACTTGGCCCCGTAGCGCGCGAGGAAGTACGAGGCGAGCTGGGGAATGTCCTCGACGCGTTCGCGAAGCGGCGGAAGCGAGATGGAGACCACGTTGATGCGGTAGTAGAGGTCTTCGCGGAACCGGCCCTCGTGCATGCGGCGCAGGAGGTCCCGGTTCGTCGCCGAGACGAGGCGGATGTCCACCTCGATCTCCTCGTTGCCGCCGACCGGCTTGATCGTGCGTTCCTGGATCGCGCGCAGGAGCTTCACCTGCAGGCCCAGGTCGAGGTCACCGATTTCGTCGAGGAAGAGCGTGCCACCATGGGCCTGCTCGAAGAGACCGGTGCGGCTCTCGCGAGCGTCGGTGAACGCGCCGCGACGGTGACCGAAGAGTTCGCTCTCCGCCACGCCCGCGGCGATCGCGGGAACGTTGACCGCGACGAAGGGTTTGTCCGCGCGGTCACTGTTGCGGTGGAGCGCGCGCGCGACCATCTCCTTGCCGGTACCGTTCTCGCCCAGGATCAGCACGTTCGCATCGCCGCGCGCGGCCTTCGCCACGCGCTTGAATGCGGCCAGCATGACGCGCGACTTGCCGATGATGCTCGGCAGTTCGGGTGGCGGAGCTTCGTTCATCGCGTCGAGCTCGTCCTCGCGGAGCATCATGCGGTGATGCTCGATCGCGCGGCGCAGCAGCTGCCCGAGCGGAACGTACTCGACCGGCTTGCTCAGGTAGTCGAAGGCGCCGGCGTCCATCGCGTCCATGGCGTCGCTGACGCTCGCCTGTCCCGTGATGAGCACGACGGGCACGTGCGGCGCGCGCTTGCGAATGCCGCGCAGCAGGTCGAATCCGCCGAGCACGCCCATCTTCACGTCGGAGAGCACGACGTCGAAGCGGTCGGCGTCGAATGCACGGAAGGCGTCTTCGACGTTGTCGCACTCGACCGCGGAGTGACCGTGACGGCGCACGAGGTTCGCGATGGTGTGTCGCGCGGGACCGTGGTCGTCGACGACGAGGACTCTGGTTTCCTCTTGCATGAACCCACCTTGAACCGGGATCCGGTGCTTCGGGCCGACGCGAGAAGTACCACGCGCGGGGCGATGCAGGCCAGTATTCCGACGACGCGCCGCGAAAGGTTGGCGCATGCTTCACCTGCATTCGGCAATTTCGGCTCGCGCACCGGGAAGCGTCCGGGCTAGGCTCGACCGCACATGCGCCGACCACTGGTTTCGATCGCCTCGCTGCTCGTCCTGACGCTCGCGCTCACGCCCGCCGCCCACGGCGCCGACGCGCCCACCCGCTTTCGCTCACGTTCCGCCGATTCGGCGCGCGCCGGTTCTCCTTCCGAGGAAGCGTCCCGCCACTACCTGCAGGGCCGCTGGCTCGAGGAGGCGGGGGACGCCGAGGGCGCGGTCGCGGAGCTGACGCGCGCGCTCACGCTCGATCCCAATGCCGTCGGCGTCCTGTTGCGATTGTCGGAAGCCGCGAGCCGCGCCGGGAATCCCTCTCGCGCCCTCGAGCTCGCCCGCCGCGCCACGACCGTGGATTCGACCAATGCCCGCGCGCACTGGCTCGCCGGCGCGGCGCTGTTCAATCTCGAGAAGCCGGCGGACGCCGTCGCGGCGCTGCGGACCGCGGCACGGCTCGATTCGCTCGACGCCGACTACCAGCGCACGCTCGCGCGCGCCGCGGACGCCGCGGACCAGCCCGAGGTCGCGCAGGCGGCCTGGGCGCGGGCGACGCAGCTCGACGGCGAGGACGGCGAGAGCTGGTTCCAGCTGGCGACCTACTTCGCGCGCTCGGGACGATTCGCCGAAGCGGACTCCGCGCTCGAGATCGCGACGGAGCTCAATCCCGCGCGTCCCGGCTCGCTCTTCCTGCGCGGGTTCGTGCGCGAGAACCTCGGCGACCTCGAGAGCGCCATCGCGGCCTACCAGCACCATCTCGGCGTGCACGACAACGACCAGGGCACGCGCCGGCGGCTCGTCGTGCTGCTCGACCGCGCGCATCGTCCCGCCGAGGCCTATCGCGAGGCGCGCGCGAGAAACCGCCTGCGCCTCGCGATGCCGACGCCCTGCAGACGGAGGCCGAACTCGCGTTCGAACTGAACCGCGCCGACGAGGGACGGCGTGCCCTCGAACGCATGCGCGCGCTCGATCCCGCCGATCCGGGGCTCGTGATGCGCAGCGTCACGACGCTCGCCGGCGCGAAGCACGGCAAGGAGGCCGTCGATCTGGCGCGGCGCTGGACGGCGAGCCGCGAGTCCACCCAGCGCACGCGGCTCATCGTCGCGAGGGCGTTCGCGATGGCCGGGCAACTCGACTCCGCCGCCGCGATTTCGCGCCGCGAGAGCGCGGCGGCTCCGGATTCGGCCGAACCGCGGCGGCTGCTCGCACGCATTCTCCAGGACCGGAAGAAGTTCGCCGAAGCGGCGGCCGAGTGGCGGGCGCTGCGTGCCTCGCACGGCGACGACCCCGCGCTGTTGCTCGACCTCGGAGTCTGTCTCGAACAGGCGGGTGAGGTGGACGCGGCGATCCAGGCCGGTCGCGACGCCCTCGCACTGGTGCCCGATGCGCCGCCGGCGCTCAACTTCCTCGGCTACCTGCTGGCCGATCACGAACGCGAACTCGACGAGGCCGAGCGTCTCGTCCGCCGCGCGCTGTCCCAGGACCCGGAGAATGGCGCCTACCTCGACTCCTGGGGCTGGGTGCTCTTCCGCCGGGGCCGGCTCGAAGAGGCCCGCGTGGCGCTCGAGCGCGCCGTCGAACTGACCGGCGGGGACCCGGTCGTGCGCGAGCACCTCGGGGACGTCTACGCCGCCCTCAAGCTGGTCGAACCCGCCCGGAAGCAGTACAAAGCGAGCCTCGCGGCCGACGCCAACCCTCGGGTGCGCAGCAAGTTGGAGGCGTTGCGTTGAGTCCCGTGAACGGCCGCCGGCCGGGCCGAGGAGTTTGGGAACCCGCGCCCCCCTCCGGGGTATGTCGCGTTGGTGAGGAACCACTTGGCCCCTGATCAACCGCCGCTACCCCAGGTCGTGAGCTTGTCCGACGAAGACCTCATGGCCCGGGTGGCCGAGGACGACGAGCGGGCATTCCCCGAACTCGTCCGGCGGTTCCAGGGCCGTGTGACCAACCTCATCAGCCGGGTGCTGAACGACCGCAACGGTGCGGACGATCTCGCGCAGGAAGTGTTCGTGCGCGTGTTCGTCCACCGCCGGAACTACCGCCGCGGTTCCAAGTTCTCGACCTGGCTGTTCACGATCGCGGCGAACCTCGCGAAGAACGAGATCCGCCGCCGGGTACGCCGCAGGAACTGGTTCTCGCTGGATGCGCTGACCGAGGTGCTGCAGGACAGCGCTCCCCAGCTGGCCGATCCGACCGAGAATCACGAGCTCGGGCTCGAGCGCGAGCAGCTTCGTGAGGAGGTCGGCAAGGCCATCGCAACGGTGCCGGAGAAGTACCGGCTCGCACTGGTGCTTCGCGACATCGAGGGGTTGCCCTACGAGGAGATCGCCGAAGTGCTCGGCATACCGGGCGGGACGGTGCGGTCACGCATCAATCGCGCGCGCGGCATGCTGAAGCGCAAGCTCCAACCGCTACTTCGAAAGCAGGAATCCCGATGAGCCACTGCACCCGGGCCCACGACCTTTTCGGGGCTTTCTGGGACGACGAAATCACCCGTGCCGAGCGCGATTGGCTGGAAGGCCATTTCCGCGACTGCGCCGCCTGCCGCTCCGAGTACGAGACGTACTCGCGCGCGCTCGAGATGGTGCAGGAGCTGCCGCGCGCCGAGGCCGCACCGGATCTCGCCGAGCGAGCGCTGGCCGAGGCCAGGCGCCGTGCACCCGAGCCCGACCGCATCTTCGTGCGCGAGACTCCGCGCTGGGCGCCGGTCGCCGCCGCGGCCGCCGTGCTGCTCGCCGTCCTGGCGCTGCTGCCGTACGTGACCCGCATGCCGGGCTCGCCGCTGCTCGCGCAGCGTCCGGGCACGGTCGCCGCGCCCCGGCTCGTGGCCGCGGTGCCGAACGCCGCCACGGCTCCGGTGACGCCGGAGACCGCCGCGACCGCTCCCGCCGCGGGTGCCGGTACGACCGTCGCCGACAACCTGTTCGATCACAGCGAGGACATCGACTTCGTGCTCGACCCGGTGCAGGTGCGCCGTGGCCGTGCCGTGGCGGTGTCGAACCTGCCGGAGGGAGTCCAGGGCGAACAAGCCGTCATCACGTTCTAGCCCGACGGACATGCTTCCACATTTCTTCCAGCCACACCGCGCCGAGGCGCGGACGGACCGCACGACGGGCCGCCCGCGCTTCGGTGTGTTCGGCATCGTGCTCGTCGCGGCGCTGTGTGCGTTCGGCGCCGTCGGCGCCCTGGGCCCGCTGCCGCGCGAGGCGCGCGCGCAGGGCGCGGTGACCGCGGTCGAGGTGGACGTGGACGCGCTCGTGAAGCGCGCGCGTCCCTCGATGCTCACGGTGGTCGCGCAGCGCACGGTCACCACCCGTTCGCGCACCGCGGGGCAGGCGCCTTCGCGCCGCACGCACAGCCGCATGGGCTCGGGCGTCGCGGTCGGAACCGACGAGATCCTCACCACCGCCAGCGTCGTGCTCGGCTCGAACAAGGTCTTCGTGATCACCGACAACGGCCTGCAGGTCGAGGCCGTGGTCGCGGGCATGGACCCGATCCGCAACATCGCGCTGCTGCGCGCGCCGCGGTTGCAGCTGTCGCCGGTGCGCTTCGCCAGCCGGCCGCCGCAGCTCGGCGACTGGGTGGTCACGCTCGGCAGTTCGTATCGCGCGCAGCCGACCCAGTCGGTCGGGCACGTCTCGTCGCGCTACCGCGAGCCGCGCACGAGCCTGCTGCAGCTCACGAACGAAGTGTTCCCCGGCAACAGCGGCGGCGCGGCGCTCAACACGCGCGGCGAACTCGTCGGCCTCGTGCAGGGTGAACTCGGCGCGCCCGAGGCGCCCGGTCGCCGCGGCGCGGACAGCGAACGGCGGCCGAGCGGCATGAGCTTCGTCATCCCGTCCGAGGACATCGTGCCCGTGCACCGCAGCCTGAAGGCGGAAGGACGCGTGCACCTCGGCTACTTCGGCGTGTCCACGCGCGGCGCCTTCGTCGAGAGCGAGTCGGAGCCCGGGGTCCGCATCCCCATCGGCGCGATCGTCGAGGCGACGCAGCCCGGTGGTCCGGCCGAGAAGGCCGGGCTGCGCAAGGGTGATCTCATCGTCGCCTACGACGGAGAGCGTGTGGAGTATCCCGAGCAGCTCGCGCGCTGGGTCGCCGCCACTCCTCCCGGCACCGTGGTGACGCTCGTCTGGGCGCGGAACGACATGCAGCGCACGGGGCGCGTCGCCATCGGCGAATCGCGCGAGACGATTCCTTCGTGGATGCGCGTCGAAGGGGACGACACGCCGGTCGCCGCCGGGGCCGCGGGCGCGGGTACGACGCGCATCAAGGGCATCGAGGACGAAATCCGCCGGTTGAACCGCGAACTCGACCGCCTGCGCGGCACGCAGGACTCCGTCCGCTGAAGCGCGGAGCCCACGCGCGCATGAGCGCGTGCCTGCCCGCTGGTGTAGGGTGCGCCGCGTGAAGAGCGACCTCGTACTCCGCTATCCCGGCACTCCCGTCCGTTCGCGTGTGCGTATCGGCGCGGGCGCGTTGGCCTCGCTCGGGACGTTCACCGCCGCGACGACGGGCGCCTCGCGCGCCGTGGTCGTCACGGACACGAACGTCGGCCCGCTCTACGAACGCGCGGCCGTGCGCTCGCTGCGCGCCGCCGGCATCGGCGCGGCCGTGGTGCGCGTGAGCGCGGGCGAGCGCGCCAAGAGCGCCACGCAGCTCGCACGTCTGTGGAACGCGTTCGCCTCCGTGCCGCTCTCTCGCGCCGACGCGGTCGTCGCGCTGGGCGGTGGCGTGGTCGGCGATCTCGCGGGCTTCGCCGCGGCCACCTGGCTGCGCGGCGTCGCCTGGGTGTGCGTGCCGACCACCGTGCTCGCACAGGTGGACAGCAGCATCGGCGGCAAGACCGCGATCGACGTGCCCGCGGGCAAGAACCTCGTCGGCGCGTTCCACCAGCCCGCGGGCGTGCTCGTGGATCCGGCGACGCTCGCGACCTTGAGCGCGCGTCACGTACGTGCCGGCCTGGCCGAGGTCGTGAAGAAGGGTTTCGCCGTGGACGCGAAGCTGTTCGCGTGGGTCGAGCGCAACCTCGACGCGCTCGCCGACGGCGAGGGCGGGGCGCTCGCCGGTGCGGTCGAGCGGGCGATCCGGGTGAAGGCGGCGGTGGTGATGGCGGACGAGCGCGAGCGCGAAGGGGGTGGGCGCACGGCGCTCAACTTCGGGCACACGCTCGGGCACGCGATCGAAGCGGCGCTCGGCTACCGCGGCCTGCTGCACGGCGAGGCGGTCGCGATCGGCATGCGAGCCGCGGCCGAACTGAGCCAGCGGGCGGCCGGACTTTCGGCCGAGTCGCGCACGCGGCTCGAGGCGGCGCTCGACCACCTGGGGCTGCCGGTGACCATGCCGCGCCTGCCGCTGCGTGCGCTTCTGGCCGCGATGACGAACGACAAGAAGAGCGCGAACGGCAAGACCCGCTGGGTGTTGACGCCCCAAATCGGAGTTGCTAGCGTGCCGCGCGCCATTGATCACTCGCTCGTGCGTGCCGCGTTGCTGCACGCCGGCGCGCGCGGTTGACGCCCGTCCGGTGACTGCCACGATGCCCCGCATCCTGATCCTTCACGGACCCAACCTGCACGCACTCGGCACCCGCGAGCCCGAGGTGTATGGCCGTGTCACGCTGGCGGACGTCGAAACGCGCCTCACGGCGCTCGCCCGCGAGCTCGGTTCCGAAGTCGAGTTCTTCCACAGCAATCACGAGGGGCTGCTGATCGACGCGCTGTATCAAGCGCGCGGCCGCTTCCACGGTGTCGTGATCAATCCGGGCGGTCTCACCCACACGAGCGTCGCACTCCGCGACGCGGTTCGGGGAGCCGGCCTACCGACCGTCGAGGTGCACGTGTCCAATCCGCTCACGCGGGAAGAGTTCCGCCACACCTCCCTCATCTCGGGCGTCGCGCTCGGGACGGTGCAGGGATTCGGTGTGGACAGCTATCTCCTGGGTCTTCGCGCCCTCCACCAGCACCTGTCCCATGGCCAGTCCTAGGAAGAAGAGCGCGTCCGCGCGCGGCAAGGGCGTGAAGCCCGCCATGGAGAAGGCCGATAAGCCTGCTGGTGCGTCGGTTGCCGGCTTCGAGATGGGTGAGCTCCGTCAGCTCATCAAGCTGGTCCAGCGCACCGGCATCGGCGAGCTCGAGTTGACCTCGGGCGGCCGTTCGGTGCGGATCTCGGCGACCGGTCATGCACCGGCCGCCACCTACGCGGTGAGCGCTCCGGCTCCCGTCCGTGCCGCGGAAGCGGCACCGGCCGCGGCTCCGGCCGCCGCCGCGCCGGCGCCCGCCGCGAACGACAAGCTCAAGGCCATCACGTCGCCGATGGTGGGAACCTTCTACCGTTCGCCCGCACCCGACGCCGATCCGTTCGTCGAGAACGGGGACAGCGTCGACCTCGGCCAGACCGTCTGCATCATCGAAGCCATGAAGCTCATGAACGAGATCGAGTCCGAGTTCAAGGGGCGCGTGGTCCAGATCCTGGTCGAGAACGCACAGCCCGTGGAGTTCGGTCAGAAGCTCTTCCTGGTGGAACCGGCCTGACGAGCCGGCATCGACGGCGCCGTTTCGCGGCGCCGCACCTGATGGGGGCGGCATGAACATCCGTGGCGTGCTCGAGAAGATGATCGCGGCTCGGGCGAGCGACCTGCACCTGAAGGCCGGCACTCCTCCCGTCGTGCGCGTGGACGGCGTGCTCTACACGCTCGACGAACCCGCGCCCAGCGCGCAGGACCTGCGCGAAGTCGCGAACCAGCTCCTCAACGAGGAGCAGCGCGTGTACTTCTCGTCGCACAGCGAGATCGACTTCGCCTTCGGCGTCGCCGGCCTCGCGCGATTCCGCGCCAACGTCTTCATGCAGCGCGGCACACCCGCCATGGCGCTCCGTCACGTGCCCGTCGAGGTGCCGACGCTCGACGATCTCGGCCTGCCGCCGGTCGTGCGCGACCTCGCGTTCTCGCCCCGCGGACTCGTGCTGGTCACGGGCCGCACCGGCTCGGGCAAGTCCACGACGCTCGCGGCGATGATCGACCAGATCAACCGCACGACGACGCGCAACGTGATCACGGTCGAGGACCCGATCGAGTTCCTCCACCGCGACCGGCTGTCGTTCATCCACCAGCGCGAGGTCGGTCTCGACACGCAGTCGTTCCACGACGGCCTGCGCTACGTGCTGCGCCAGGATCCCGACATCATCCTCGTCGGCGAAATCCGCAGCCTCGAGACCATGAGCACGGCGCTCATGGCGGCGGACACCGGGCATCTCGTGATGTCCACGCTCCACACCACGGACGTGGTGCAGAGCCTGCAGCGCATCATCTCGTTCTACCCGCCGCACCAGCACGACGAAATCCGCATGTCGCTGGCGGCGAACCTGCGTGCCGTGATCTCGCAGCGCCTCATCCCGAGGCGCGACGGCGCGGGCCGCGTGCCTGCGTGCGAAGTCATGGTGAGCACTCCGACCATCCGCGAGTACATCCTCAACCCCGAGAAGATCCCGCTCATCCACACCGTGGTGGCGGAGGGCGTCACGCAGTACGGCATGCAGACGTTCGACCAGTCCGTGCTGGCGCTGCTGCGCGAGGGGCTCATCACCGAGGAAGAAGCGCTCCGGAACTGCAACAACCCGAACGAACTCGGACTCAAGCTCAAGGGCATCTCGGCGACGAGCGACCGCATGTGGCAGCCGGTCGACGCCGCGTCGAACGACAGGAGCGACGCGCAGGCCACCGGCGGCGCTTCCCGTCCCGACTGGATGACCAAGGAGTAGGAACCGAGCCGGACCCCTTCCGCCGCCCATGTTCCGAAAGATCCTGATCGCCAATCGCGGCGAGATCGCGCTCCGCGTGATCCGCGCCTGCAAGGAACTCGACATCGCCACGGTCGCCGTCTTCAGCACGGCCGACCGCGACAGCATGCACGTGCGCCTCGCGGACGAGTCCGTCTGCATCGGGCCGCCCGCGCCGGCGCAGTCGTACAACTACATCGCCCGTGTGATCTCGGCCGCCGAAGTGACGGGCGCCGAGGCCATCCATCCGGGGTACGGCTTCCTGTCCGAGAACGCGCACTTCGCCGAAGTGTGCGGCGCCAGCGGCTTCACGTTCATCGGTCCGACGCCGGAGATGATCCGGCGCATGGGCGACAAGGCCGAGGCCAAGCGCACGATGAAGGCCGCGGGCCTGCCCATGGTGCCCGGCTCCGACGGCATCATCGAGGACATCGAGGAGGCCGTCGCGATCGCGAAGTCGATCGGCTTCCCCGTGATCGTGAAGGCGAGCGCCGGCGGCGGCGGCCGCGGCATGCGCATCGCGTGGGACGAACGCCAGCTGCGCGCGGGCTTCGGCATCGCGCAGGCGGAGGCCGGGGCCGCGTTCAACAACAGCGCGGTCTACGTCGAGAAGTACATCGTGCAACCGCGCCACATCGAGTTCCAGCTGTTCGGCGACGGCGAGGGCAACGTCGTGCACCTCGGCGAGCGCGAGTGCTCCGTGCAGCGCAACCACCAGAAGCTGATCGAGGAGGCGCCCAGCTCGATCCTCACGCCGGAGCAGCGCGTCGAGATCGGCGCGCTCGCCGCGCGCGGCGCCGCGAGCATCGGCTACCGCAACGCCGGCACGATGGAGTTCCTCTACGACGCCGACGGCAAGTTCTACTTCATGGAGATGAACACGCGCATCCAGGTCGAGCACCCGGTGACCGAGGAAGTGACGGGCATCGACCTCGTGAAGGAGCAGCTGCGCGTCGCCGCGGGCGAGAAGATGTCGTTCCGGCAGGAGGACGTGCGCTGGGAAGGGCACGCGATCGAGTGCCGCATCAACGCCGAGGACTTCGAGCACGGCTTCCGCCCGAGCCCCGGTGTGGTGACGTACTGGCACAAGCCGGGCGGCCCCGGCATCCGCGTGGACAGCCACGTGTACGGCGGCTACGCCATCCCGCCGTTCTACGATTCGATGATCGGCAAGCTCATCGCGTACGGGAAGGACCGCGCCGAAGCGATCCGCCGCGCCGAGATCGCGCTCGACGAGATGGTGGTCGAAGGCATCAAGACGACCATCCCGTTCCACAAGATCGCGCTGCGTCATCCGCGCTTCCGCGCGGGCAACATCGACACGCGCTTCGTGGAAGAGCTGTTCAAGGAGCGCGAAGCCGAAGCCGCCGCGGCGCGCGGCTAGAGCGCCGGTCGCACGATGATCGTCCGCGTGTCGCTGACGCCTCCGGCGCCCGGCGCCGCGGGCGGACCCGGCTGGACCGGGGTCGCGGTGGACGTGCTGCGCGCGACGACCACGCTCACCGTCGCGCTGGCGAACGGCGCCGCCGGCGTCGTGCCCTACGGCGACACCGCCGAGGCGCTGCGCCATCGCGAGCGCGATCCGCGCGCGCTGGTGTGCGGCGAGCGCGAGGGCCGCATCGTCGCGGGATTCGATCGCGGCAACTCGCCCTTCGAGTTCGGGCGCGAGGTCGTCGAGGGGCGGACGCTCGCGTTCGCCTCGACGAACGGTTCGCGCGCGCTGCTCGCGCTCGAGCGGTGCGACGCGCGCTGGCTCGGCGCGTTCGTGAACGCCTCGGCGCTGCTGCGCGCGGTGCGAGGCGCGGAGCGGCTGCACGTCGTGTGCGCGGGCAAACTCGGGCGCTTCGCGCTCGAGGACGCCGCGTGCGCCGGCTGGTTGTGCGCCGCGCTCGCGCGGGAGGGCGCCGCGCTCGAAGGCGGCGCCGCAAAGCTGGTCACGCGCCTCGCGCCCGCGGACGCGACCGAAGCGCGTGCGCGCGTCGAGGGCGCCTCGCACGCGCGGTACCTGAGCGCGCTGGGCCCCGAGTTCGCGCGCGACGTCGCGTTCTGCGCCACGCTCGACGCCGTGGAGCTCGCCTTCCGCTTGTAGGGAGTCCGGCGCTTCCGGCGTCGCGCCCCACCGCGTGCCGCGCCGCTCGCTACGCCTTCTGCGCCTCGCGCAGCATGACGAGCCCGATCGCGCCGAAGATCATGTCGCCCATCCACGCCGCGAGGTAGGGCGGCATGGCACCGTTGTGCCCGAGCGCCTGGCCCGCACGCATGACCGCGTAGTAGAGGATCGCGATCGCGATCGAGAGCCCGAAGCCGAGCGCCGCGCTCTGCATGCGCATGCGCGTCGCGAGCGCGCCGCCGATGAGCACCACGACCACGCAGATGACCGGGAACGCCAGCTTCATGTGCAGGTCCACGAGGTAGTTCGCCACGCGTGCGCCGCTCGAGCGCAGCCGCGTGATGTACGCGGACAGCTCGAAGTAGTTCATCTCCTCGGGGCGGATGTCGTCGCGCGAGAAGTCCTCGGGGCGCTCGGCCAGCCCGCCCACCGCGAGGCGCGGGAAGGTCTCGGCGACCTCGTGGCCCTGCGCGTCGAACGTGCGCTTGACGCCCGAGACGAACACCCAGCGCTGGCCGTCCCACGTCGCCTCGGACGCGTCGATGCGGCGCACGAGCTGTCCTCGCGTGAACTCCTGCAGCGACACCTCGTGCATGCGCCGCTCCGGCACGATGTACAGCCGCATGTACCAGATGCGTCCACCCTGGCCGAGGTAGGTGAGGTCCGTGCGCTCGATGCCGCGCATGTTCGACATCTGCTGGATGCGCCGGTTGAGGATGTCGTTGCACTCGCGCGCCGACTTGGGCACCACGAACTCGCTCAGCAGCGCGGTGAGTTCGCCGAACTTGTTGAGCTGCCCGAGCGCGAGGAACGTCGCGAGCAGCAGCGCCACGGGCATCATCTGCACGAGGATCTTCGGCACGAGGTTCAGGTAGTAGGTCCCGATCAACGCGAAGGACGCGCGGTGGTCGAGGAAGCTGCCGAGCTTCTCGATGATGTCCACCACGGCGTAGATCACGATGAAGCCGGCCAGCCCGAGCGCGAGGTAGGTCGTGAACTCCCGCAGCAGGTAGCGGTCGAGGATCCTCACGTCGTCGCTCCCGTCGCGGGGCGCCGTCCACTCGGATCGGCGCCGGCCGGGATGCGCGCGTGCTCGTGGCGGCGGTGCCACGGCAGCCGCACGTCGCAGGCGCGGGCCGTGAGGTCGATCCCGAGCAGCCCGAGCAGGATGTTCGCGAGCCAGATCGCGAGCCACGCGGGCAGCAGCAGGCGGTCGGCCAGTTCCTCGCCGCCCACGAGGCAGACGTAGTAGAGGAGGAAGAACCCGATCGACAGGAACGCCACGGCCGGGCCGGCGCGCTTCACGCGCATGCCGATCGGCGCGCCGATGAGCACGAACACGACGCACGCGGCCGGAAGCGCGAACTTCTTGTGCACTTCGACCGAAAGCGCCGCGATGCGCTTGCGGAGCGACTCGCTCTCGAGCTTCCAGAGGTCCACGTCCATCGCGAGGGCGGGCACCTTCTTCGCGACGGGGGCGAGCGCCCAGCCCTTGTGCGTGAGCGCGGTCCACCAGAGTCCGGGGCGCCGTGCGAGCGGCGCACGTTCCGGCGCCAGCGCCTCGAGATCGCGTGCGCTCACGCCGAGGGCCTGGAATCGCTCGCGCCGCACGAGCAGCGAACGGTCGTACTGGTCCTCGATCTGCTTGCGCTCGTCGAGCAGCACTCGCGCGCTCTTCTCGCGATCGCTGCGCGAGTTGCGCACCGTGCGGTCGAGCATGCCGCCCGCGTCCTGGATGAAGATCTTGTGCTTCTCGAAGCGCAGCTTGTGGTACATGCGCGGCCCCTCGGCGCTCGCCGGGATCTCGTGGATCTCGCCGTCGCGCAGTTCGAGCACCGCGGTGCGTCCGTCGGGCGTGTAGCTGAGCTTGCCGGTCTTCGCGAGGATCGTGGTCGGCGTGGCGCCGTTGTTGAGCTGGTAGATCGTCACGCCGCGCATTTCGCTCGTGCGGCTGTTCACCGACTGCACGAGCAGGTTGTAGCCCGGCAGGTCGGTGATGAACACGCCTTCCTGCAGCCGGACGGTCGGGCGCATGCGCTGGATGTCCACGAGCAGGTTCGCGAAGGCGTGGTTCACCTCCGGATAGACGTGGTTGTTGAACAGCGTCAGGCCGATCGCGAGCACGACGGAGGCGAGGAGCGAGGGGATGATCGCCCGGAAGAGGTGCACGCCGCTCGCCCGGAGGGCGGTGATCTCGTTGTCCTGGCTCAGGCGGCCGAACACCATGAGTTCGGCCACCAGCACCGCGCACGGCACGGACAGCACCGCCACGAAGCCGAGCGACAGGACGAACATCTGGACGACCGCCCAGACCGGGACCCCGCGGTTGAGCACGAGATCGAGGTACTGGAACAGGGCGTCCATCTGGAAAAGGAACGTGACGACGCCCAGGCCGAGGAGAAACGGAACCAGATGCTGCCGGAGGATGTACCACGAGAGAATGCGCACGGTGGCGCAATCTAACCCAAGAGCCGGGGAGGGGCACCTCGAAACGAGCCACAACGCGGGAAGGGCAAAGGCTTTGACCGCCGCGGGAACCGGCTGATACGGTCCCTGCTCCCGTTGCACCCCTCTCCCGCAGCGCTCCCGACCCGACCATGCTCAATGTGCTCGCCGTACCGGTGCTCGCGTTCCTGATGGGGATCTCCGGGATCCCCGGCTTGAATGCGCTGCCCGGTTTGAAGGGTCTCGGGCGCCACAAGCCCAAGCCGGTCGTGCTCGACAGCCTGCCGCCGGCCTGGAAGCCCTCCACGCGCCTCGCGCTGGAGCGGAACTTCGTCCAGCGGGGGCTCCCGAAGTTCGGCATGGGGGCGACCGGCATCAAGCTGTCGCCGTCGTACGACCCCCGCAAGGTGCGCACGCGCATCGAGCCCGACTCGGGTGGCTGGTCGGTCGCGGTCGAGGTGGGGGACATCCGGCTCGGGGCGCCGTATCGCGCGTCCCTGAACCAGTTCGCCGCCACGAACATGAACCAGACGTTCCTCCAGCGCTGGCAGGAACGCTCGCGGCGCGACCTGAACTCGCTCGGGGCCGGCAACGCTCCGGCGACCCGGCAGGGACTCCAGCTCGCGCTGCCCGTGCAGCTGCCGAGTTTCGCGACGAGCATCCTCGGCCCCGGCGGCCCGGCGCTGAACGTGTCCGGCTCCGAGAGCATCCGGCTCTCCGGCCAGAGCAACTGGACGAACCAGCAGACCACGATCCTCGGGCAGAAGAAGTCGCTGTTCCCCTCGCTCGACATGCAGCAGGACCTCGACATCCGGCTCGAGGGCCAGCTCTCCGACCGGGTGAAGGTGAACCTGCTGCAGAACTCGGCCAACCAGATCCCGCTCGCCAACCGCATCGCCATCAACTACCGCGGCGACGAGGACGACCTCGTGCAGGCGCTCGATCTCGGCAACACGAGCCTCGCGCTGCCCGGCACGCAGTACGTGTCGTACTCGGGCCGCAACGAGGGCCTCTTCGGCGTCAAGGTGGCGACGCGCTTCGGCCCGCTCGACTTCACCGCGCTCGCCTCGAAGCAGGAGGGGCGTTCCGAGCGCGCCTCGTACTCCGGAGGCTCCACGCGCAGCAACCCGACCGTGGCGGACGTGGACTGGATCAAGGGCCAGTACTTCCTGCTCTACGACCCGCAGTACGGCGCGTGGCGCATCGACGACGCGAGCATCACGATCTTCCGCGACGACCGCATCAACAGCAACGACTACACCCCGCTCCGCGGCAAGGCCATGGTGGACCCGACCGGCCAGATGATGGCCGGCACGCTCGCGGGCACGCCGTCCGACACGGCGGGCTACCGCGGCAACTTCGACCGTCTCACGCCGCTCGTGGATTACGAGATCCTGCCCGACTATTACGCCTTCGCGGACGGGCTCGCGTTCAAGATCATCCGGCTCAAGCAGCCGATGCCCGTGAACAGCAACATGTGCCTCGCGGCGACCTACACCGCCGTGCCCGCCGCGGGCACGGGCGGATCGACGCTCCTCGTGGGCGGCCAGAAGCTCGACGCGTCGGCCGGAGCGGACTCGGCGTACACGCTGCTCAAGATGCTGCGCCCGCCGCGCGAACTGCTGGCCGCCGCGAACTCGAGCGAGCTGAACACCTCGGCGTTCGACACGACGAAGGCCTTCGACGTCGTGCGCGAACTCGAGATGAAGAACTTCTACGCCATCGGCGGCTACGGCATCGACCCGAAGTCGTTCACGCTGACGATCAAGCGAGGCCGCGACGAACCGCCGGTGCAGTACGCCGACGGCCCGGGCGGAGCCCGCGTGAACTACATCGAAGTGCTCGGACTCGACAGCTGGGACGAGTCGAACTCGACGCCGGTCAAGGGGCACGACGAACGCGTGGACGGCACCGGCCGCACCTCCGGCGCGCGCGCCTACGTGGACTATGCGAACGGCGTGCTGTGGCTGCCCGATCCGCATCCGTTCGCGCCGCGCGTGAACGGCGGCACCGGCCGCTGGTTCGACGAGCTCATGAACCTGCCCGACAACATCAACCGGCGCGCGAACCTCACGGGCGCCGCGGGCTCGAGCCTCGCGCCGAACTCCGGGATCTACGACAAGTACAAGCTCGACCCGGTCGCCGACGCGCGCTACTACCTCGTGTTCGACTACGCCGCGCAGCGCTCGGGCGGGAACATCAGCCTCAATCGCGGCAGCCTGCTCGAAGGCTCGGAAGTCGTGACGGTGAACGGCGAGCGCTGGACGCGCGACCGCGACTACCGCATCGACTACGACACCGGGCAGATCACGCTCGTGCGCGGTCTCGGGCCGACCGACCAGCTGAGCATCGACTACTCGTACGCGCCGCTGTTCCAGCAGGCGGGCAAGACGCTCATCGGCTCGGCGTTCCGGCTCGAGGGCCGCGACCGCTCGCTCGGCGGCGCCTTCCTGTACGAGAGCAAGGGCGCGCAGGACCTCCGGCCGCGCCTCGGGGAAGAACCCTCCCGCACGCTCATCACCGACCTCAACTCGGAGTGGCGCTTCCGCCCTTCGTTCCTCACGCGCATGGTGGACGCGCTGCCGGGCGTGCGCACGAGCACGCCGTCCGAGTTCGGGATCCAGGCCGAGGTCGGCGCGTCGTTCCCCAACCCGAACACGCGCAACGAAGTGTTCGTGGACGACATGGAAGGCGTGCGCGACGCCGTGTCGCTGTCCATGACCGCCGACCGCTGGCACGCCATGAGCCCGCCCTCGCGCGCGCGCACGCTCGACGCCGACCGCCGTGCGCTCGTCGTGGACGACTTCCTCGACCTGCCCGGTCAGCGCAACGCCGAAGTGCGCTGGTACATGCCGCCGAACTACGTGCACGAGCGCGACCTCAAGCCGACGCTCGAGGACGCGCAGGGCGCGAAGAATCCGCGCCAGGCGCTCGCGCTGTCCGTGCCGCAGGTGCCGCAGGAAATGCGGGACGATCCCGGGCTGCGCGATTCGCTGTGGACCGGCCTCACGTACGTGCTCGATCCGCAGGGCATCGACCTTTCGCGCGCGCAGTTCATCGAAGTCTGGGTGAACGACTTCCGCGACCGGCACGACCCCGCGATCCCGCACGACCTCGTGCGCGCGAACGACAACCGCGTGATGCTGCACGTGGATCTCGGCGTGGTGAGCGAGGACCAGATGCGCGCTCCGAACCGCCTTCCCGACGGCTTCCTCAACACTGAGGACACCGCGCCGCGCGACGGTCAGCTCACGGTGCCGCCGGCGAAGGACGAGGACACGGGCGTGGACGGCGTTCGCGGCGCGAGCGAGCAGACGCCGATCGCCGACCTCATCACGGCGCGCGAGACCGATCCCGAAGGTGACAACTACCGCGATCCCGACAACGACAAGGAAGACATCGACCCGCGCAAGTTCCAGTTCACGAACGGCACCGAGGACAACTTCCGCCTCGCGCCGTATCCCGACACCGAGGACCTGAACGGCAACGACAACCTCGACCGGGAGGAGCACTACTTCGAGTACACGATCCCGCTGGCCGACTCGAGCCGCCGCTATCTCGTGACCGACGTGTACCGCGACTTCGCGGGGCAGGCCTCCGTGGCCGACGACAACGGCTGGCGCCGCTACCGCATCCCGATCACCGACAGCCTGCGCGTCCAGTTCGGCGCGCCCGACCTGACGATGGCGCGGCACGTGCGCGTGTGGATCGAAGGGCTCGAGGAGGCCGAGCCGAAGACCGCGAACGTGCAGCGTCCGCTGCTGCTGCTCGGCGGCCTCGAGATCGTGGGCAACCGCTGGCTCGCGGTGGAGCTCTCCGAGGAGCAGCGCCAGCGCCACACGACCATGACGCTGAACTCGGTCAACTCGCTCGACAACGCCGACATCTACGTGCCGCCGTTCGACCCGGGCGAGACGCGCAACGGCAACCAGGCGCAGACGCGCCGCGAACAGTCCATCGCGCTCGAGTTCACGAACCTCGGCGCCGACACGCTCGAGGCGTACCGCGCGTTCTCGCTCGAGGAGAACTACACGCGCTACGGCGCGCTGCGCTGGTACGCGTCGAGCTTCGAGGTCGCCGGCTACGACGCGGGCGTGGACTCGACGCTCTTCTACTTCGTGCGCTTCTCCTCGGACGAGCGCGGACAGAACTACTACGAGATCAAGCGCCGCATGCCGAGTCCCTCGGCGCCGCGCACGATCGACTGGCAGGAGAGCCGCGTGCTGCTCGAGGAGATCTCGAACTTCAAGCTCTCGCGCCCGGGCCTGACGGCCGAGCCGATCCGCGTCGCGTTCGGCGCCGCCGGGGATTCGGTGATCATCATCGGGCGGCCCTCGTTCACGCGGCTCCGGCGCGTCTCGTTCGGCGTCATCAACGCGAACCCGCCGGGCGGACGCGAGTACCCGAGCGGCCAGCTCTGGTTCGACGAGATCCGCGCGACCGACGTGAAGAAGGACGTCGGCTACGCGAATCGCGTGCTCGTCAACGGCCGCATGGCGAACCTGTTCACGTACAACCTCGCGTGGAACTCGCGCGACGAGAACTTCCTCTCGGTCGGCGAATCGCGCGGCACCGGCAGCCGCAACACGCAGGTGCAGGCGACGTCGCAGTTCGACCTGCACCGCTTCTTCGAGGGCACGGGCGTCACGCTGCCGGTGTCGCTCGCGTGGAACCGCAACTCGTCCAAGCCGCGCTTCACCGCCGGCGACGACGTCGTGCGCACGGGCGCGCAGCAGGAGGCGAGCGAGACCCGCTCCGAGACGCGCAGCATCTCGACGACGTACTCGCGCGCGTGGGGTGAGCGCACGCATCCGCTGCTCAAGTACACGGTCGCGGGCCTGACCGCGAACATCAGCCGCTCCGAGACCGACTCGCGCACCCCGAGTGCCGTGTCGAGCAGCGCCGCAACCAACGCCGGCGTGAACTGGAGCGTGGCGCCGCGCGCGCTCGTCGGGATCGGGCTGCCGCTCGCGAAGACGAAGTTCTACCCGCTGCCCGAGCGCGTCTACTGGAACTACCAGGTCAACGCGACGGAGAGCAAGTCGTTCACGCGCGCGACGGACGGCTCCGGCGAACTGATCGCGAGCAGTGACCTCAAGGGCCGGCAGGCGACGCTCGGGTTCGGAGCGGACTCGCGCCCGATCGACGCGCTGTCGCACCACATCGACGGCACGCGCGCGCTGAGCCTGGACAACGTGCCGCTCGATCACGTCGGCTTCGTGAACTTCGGCCGCCTCACCTCGTGGCGCCAGAACTTCAGCACGCGCTACACCCTGCAGCGCGGCGCGTGGCTGCGCCCGAGCTTCAACTGGGGCTCGAACTTCGGCCAGATGAACGACATCACGTCGCCGAACCTCTCGGTGCGCGCGGTCAACAACGGCCAGAACCTGCAGATGAACTGGGACCTGCCGTTCGACGGACTGCTCAACCGCCGTCCGATGGCCGCGGCCGTCCCGGCGAAGCCCGACTCGACGAAGCCCGCCGCGAAGCCGAAGGGGCCCTCGATCGGCTGGCGCGACGTGTTCTCGCGCGTGGGCAACGTGCAGACCGACTTCCAGCTCTCGCGTTCGAGCAGCTACTCGCGGCTGCGCGGCAACCCGAGCCTGCTGTACCTCGTCGGCCTCGCGGAGGATCCGGGCCTCGCGGATTCGACGGGCGGCGTGAGCGCGGCCGCGGGCAACAACTCGCAGACGGGGCTCGACTGGCGCACGAACGCTCGCACGCGCATCCCGGTCGTGTTCGGCAGCCAGCTCATGCTGCGCTTCAGCTACGGCGACCGCACCGGCGAGAACAACGGCGTGCTCTCGCGCACGTCCGACCGCCGCTTCCCGGACGTCGAAGTGGACTACGGCCGCGTCGCGAACGCGATCAAGCTCACGAAGTTCCTGCAGAACCCGTCGCTCCGCACCGCGTGGAGCGTGTCGAAGACGCACGACTACCAGGTGCGACGCGACTCGCTCACCGGCGAGTCGCGCACGAGCGACTTCCATCCGCTGCTCTCGATGCGCGGCAGCTTCAAGAACGGCATCCAGGCCGACCTCGGCGTGAACCACCGCAGCACCGAACGTCTCGTGCACCAGTTCGGCACGTCGAGCCAGATCGAGAGCAACTCCGACGTGAACTTCACCCTGAGCCGTTCGTACTCGCAGGGCCAGAAGGTCACGTTCCTCGGCAAGACGAGCACCGTGCGCAGCAACGTCAGCATGCAGCTCGCGACGATCTACTCGCACACGAAGGGCGAGACGCGCTACGCGAACGGCGTCGGCGCCGGTCAGCTGCGCGACGAGACCCGGTTGTCCGTCACCACCACCGGCTCGTACGGCTTCAGCTCGAACGTCACGGGCAGCGCCGTGCTGGGCTTCAACCACAACAAGAACAAGGCGAGCGGCATCGTGCGGCGCAGCGTCCGCGTCGAAGTCCGCGCGCAGTTCTCCTTCTGATGACCCGCCACCTGCTCGCCCTCGCCCTGCTCGCCGGCCTCGCGCTGCCCTCGTCGTGCGCCGGCACCTCCACCGTGAACGGCGCTCGCGCGTACGAGCGCGTGAAGACGCAGTGCGCGTTCGGGCCGCGCGTCGTCGGCACCGAGGCGCACGCGAAGACGCTGGAATGGATCGTCGCCGAGGCGACGCGCCTGGGCGGACGTGTCGAGCGCCAGGCGTTCACCGACTCCGCGTCGGGCGAAGCGGTCGCGCTCACGAACGTGATCGCGCGCTTCGGGCCCGCGACGGGACGGCGCATCGTCTTCTGCGCGCATTACGACTCGCGGCCGTGGTGCGACCGCGATCCCGACCCCGCGTTCCACGACCAGCCCGTGCCGGGCGCGAACGACGGTGCGTCCGGAGTGGCGGTGCTGCTCGAACTGGCCGAGCGCTTCAAGCTCTCGCCGCCCCCGGTCGGGGTGGACCTCGTCTTCTTCGACGGCGAGGACCTCGGCACGAACGACCGCCCCGAGGAGTTCTGCCTCGGCTCGCGCGGCTACGCCCTGCGCCTCCCGGCGCCCGGCTCGCCGGGACGGCCCGTCGCCGGCTTCCTGCTCGACATGGTGGGGGACCGGGACCTGCAGGTCTTCCACGAGAAGAACTCGGCCGAACGGGCGTCCAACCTGACCGCCCTGGTGGCCGAGGCGGCCCGCGCGACCGGGGCCCGGTCGTTCCGGGACGAGGTGAAGTGGTCCATCATCGACGACCACGTGCCCCTGCTGGATGCCGGCCTGCCGACCGTGGACCTCATCGACTTCGACTACCCCGCCTGGCACACCCACCGGGACACACCCGACCAGGTCAGCGCCGAAAGCCTCGCCGAGGTGGCCCGCGTGGTCGAGTGGATCGCTTACCGGAGCGTGCTCGCCCGGCCCTGACCCGCCCTCACGACGCGAAGCTCCCCCGGGGGGCCGACTTGCCCAACGCCTGTGCCATCGAGTAGTTTGCGGCTCAGGAGTGGGGCAGGTGCGACCACTCCCTTTTTTGTCTTACGCGGGAGCCATAGTGGAAGTGCGTGAAGAGGTTCGCCAGCTGGCATTCCCACTGGCTGAAGAGGACGGGTACGAGCTCGTGGACGTCGAGATGGCGTCCGCAGGCCGTCATCGCATCATTCGCGTGTTCCTCGACAAGCCGGGTGGGGTGAGCGTGGGCGATTGCGCCCGATTCAGCCGCCGGTTGTCGGACTGCCTGGACATGAACCAGACGATTCCGGGGAGCTATCACCTCGAGGTGAGTTCGCCCGGTCTCGACCGTCCCATCCGGACGCTCGAGCACGTCCAGCGTTTCGCCGGTCAGCGCGTGGCGCTGACCACGCACGAACCACGGGAAGGGCGCCGGCGCTGGGAGGGTGTGCTCCTCGCGCTGGGCGACGACCGCGTGGGCGTTCGCACCGAAGACAACGAAGAACACGGGTTCGAGTGGACCGACGTGAAGTCGGCCCGCCTGGTGGTGGATCCGTGGGAAGGCCTGCGGAATACCACGGGCCGCACGGCGGCGAAGCCGAAGTCCAAGCCGAAGCCGCGGGGAGGGGCTCGATGAACAACGAAATCCTGGATGCGCTGAGCCAGATCACGCGCGAGAAGAGCGTGGACCGCTCGATGCTCATCGAGACGCTCGAGACGGGCCTGGCGAGCGCCGTGCGCAAGAAGCACGGCCTCACGGCGGACGTCGAGGTGCGCTTCAACGACAAGAGCGGCCAGCTCGAGTGCGCGCTGCGCATGACGGTGGTGGACACGGTCGAGGATCCCGCCTTCCAGTGGACCGTCGAGAAGGCGCGCGCGCACAAGAGCGACGCGGCCGTCGGCGACGTGATCCGCATTCCGCTGCCGATCAACGAATTCGGCCGTAACGCGATCCAGACCGCGAAGCAGGTGCTGATCCAGCGCGTGCGCGAGGCGGAGCGTGACCGCGTGTTCAAGGAGTACTCGGACAAGATCGGCACGCTCGTGCGCGGCGTGGTCCAGCAGGTGGACCGCGGCAACGTGATCGTGAAGCTCGACTTCTCCGAGGGCGTGCTGCCGGCGCGCGAGCAGATTCCCCGCTCGTACCACCGTCAGGGCGACTACGTGCGCGCCGTCGTGCTCAACGTGGACAAGTCCGCGAAGGGGCCGCAGGTGATCATGTCGCGCACGCATCCCGACTTCCTCAAGCGACTGTTCGAGAACGAGGTCCCCGAGATCGCCGACGGCATCGTCGAGGTCAAGGCGGTCTCGCGCGAGGCCGGCGCCCGTTCGAAGATCTCGGTGTTTTCGACCGACCCGCGCGTGGACGCGGTCGGTTCGTGCGTGGGCCTGAAGGGCTCGCGCGTGCAGAGCATCGTGCGCGAGCTCGGCGGCGAACGCATCGACATCGTGCCGTGGTCGGCCGACCCGGCGGTGTTCGTGTCGCGCGCCCTGTCGCCGGCCCGTGTGATGGACGTGAAGGTGAACGAGGCCGAAGGCCGCATGAACGTGATCGTGGCCGACGACCAGCTCTCGCTCGCGATCGGCAAGGGCGGACAGAACGCGCGCCTCGCCGCACGGCTGACCGGCTGGAAGATCGACCTCGTCTCGAAGAGCGAGGAAAAGAAGCGTCACGACCTCGAGCGCGCGAGCCGCATCGAGGTGGAGCAGCTCGAACTCGGCGAAGCCACGACCGAGAAGCTCATCTCCGCGGGCATCGAGACCGTGCAGGAACTGGTCGCGACGCCGCTCGAACAGCTCGTGCAGATCCCGGGTATCGGCGAAAAGACCGCCGAGAAGGTGCTGGCGACCGCGCAGGAGTACCTCGCCGCGCATCCGCCGGTGGCGCCCGAAACGTCGGGTGGCGAACTGGAGTTCACGCCCGAGATGACCGCCGACGAGGACGGACTCGCGGCGGGCGACGGCACCGAGGCGCCCGCATCTCGCGAAGCCGCGGAAGGAGCTGACCGTGGCGAATAGTCCTGCCGGCAAGAAGCTGCGCATCTACGAGGTCGCCAAGGACCTCGGCATGTCGAGCGAGGTGATCATCCAGATCTCCCGCAAGCTCGGCGTCGAAGTGAAGAACCACATGAGCACCCTGCCGGTCGAGATGGTCGACAAGGTGCGCGCGGAGATGGCGACCGAGAAGGCCGCCGCCCGCGAGGAAGTCGTGCAGCAGAAGGAGAAGGAAGAGCAGCGCGCGCGCGACGATCGCGCCCG
>JBGANH010000277.1:0-5998 GCA_044222365.1 Candidatus Eiseniibacteriota bacterium | reverse complement strand
GGGCATCGACGGCACGCCCGGCGCGAGCACGATGCCGCCGCGCGCGATGCGGCGCGGCCAGTACGGGAAGCGGTCGGTCGGATCGTGCGGGCCGACGATGAGGCCCGGGCGCACGATCAGCGCGGCGTCGCCGAACGCCGACTGGACTTCGCGTTCGCACGCGGCCTTGAGCCCGCCGTACGTTTCGCCCGTGATCGCCTCCACCGCCGGATCGGCGAGCGTGGCGAGCGGGAACGACTCGTCGGCGCCGGGCACGAACGGCGCGGCGTACGCCGAGATGCTGGAGACGAACGTGTAATGAGGCGCCGAGCCACGCAGCGCCCGCGCCGAGGCGCCGACCACGCGCGGGACGTAGCCGCAGCAGTCGATCACCGCGTCCCAGCGCCGGCCCGCGAGCGCGGTGAGCCCGCCGTCGCGGTCGCCGAGCACGTGCTCGGCGTTCGGGAACAACTCGGCGCCGGTGCGGCCGCGATGGAAGAGCGTCACGCGGTGTCCGGCCGCGAGGGCCGCGTCGGCGAAGTGCCGGCCGAGGAAGCGCGTGCCGCCGAGAACGAGCAGGTCCACGAGGCCTCCGGGTGCGCGGCCGCGCCGCGCCGTGAAGCACGACGGGCGGCGCCGCACGCGCGACGCCGCCCGCCGGGCGAACCGCCCGCTACTTCGCGGGCTTCTTGAACACGTCGTCGGTGAGCGCGGGGTTGAGCGTCACCGAGGTCACTTTGCCCTCGATGAAGACCTTGCCGTCGCGCATCACCTTCACGTGGTGCGGCACCTGCAGCGCGCCCTCGGCCGACCACTCCGAGTAGATCTGCGTCACGCGCGCCGGTCCCATCTGGCCCTGCCCCGGATCCTGGTAGGCGAAGCCGGCGAAGTGGCCGTCCGGTGCGAAGAGGTACGTCAGGTCCTGCGTCTTCGCGCCCTGCAGCGCGGCGGCGCGGTACGCGACGCCCTCGACCGTCTCGGGCGCGTCGAGCGCCGAGAGGTCGAGCTTCGACGGATCGGCGAACACGTGCCACACCGAGCGCTCCTTCTCCTGCGCCAGGTCCTCGGTCGCCTTCGGGTCGTCGTTCAGCTGGCCCATCGCGCTGGTCCATCCGGCGCTGCCGTCGTAGCCCTGCACGACCTCGCCGAACGGCAGCTTCTGCTTCTCGAGCTTCATCGACGGGAACTTCCAGGTCTCCTCGCCGTTCATCGTGAGCGACTGGCCCTGGATGCTGAGCGTCGCCTCCATCGACTGCCGCAGCGTCTTCACCGCGGCCCACGCGAGTTGGCCGCCCGCCGCCTTGACGGCGTCGGCGAGCCACTGGCGGCCCTTCGCGCGCGTGTCGGCCGATATCGCGGCACCCGCGTGCTTCGAGGGCGGCGGCGGGATCGAGATGTCGACGTGCTCGACCGGCAGGCCGGCCGAAGCGAGCGGCTGCGCGAAGTCGGACTCCTTGCCCACGATGATCACGACCTGCGCGTCCGGCGTGACCTTGCGACGCGCCGACGCGAGCACGGCGTTCGCGTCGACACCGTCGAGCGCCTTCTGGTACGTCTGCAGGAAGTCTGCCGGGTAGCCGACCGCGTCGTAGTACGCGGCGCGGAAGAGCACCTGGCTCGGGTCCTCGAAGTTGAAGACGAACCCGTTCACCACGGCCTGCTTGGCGATGCGCATCTCCTCGTCCGTGAACGGCGCCTGCGTCACCGCGCGGACGTCGTCGCGCAACAGTCCGAGCGCCACCATCGTCGAGTCGCTGCGCGTCAGCGTGTAGGCCATGAACACGCCGGGCCGGGCGAAGTCCGAGCCGGCCTGCGCGCCCGCGGCGTAAGCGAGGCCGCGCGCGGTGCGAATGTGGTTCACGAGCCGCGACGAGAAGCCGCCGCCGAGGCCCTGCTCGAGCACCTGCATCGCCGCGTAGTCGGGGTCGTCGGCGCGCGAGCCGGGCTGCGCGACGATGATGCCGGACTGCGTGACGTCCTCCTTGGGCGCGAAGAAGAGCTTCGGCGTCACCTTCGCCGGCGTCGGCGGCAGCACCGGCGCGGGCGTGCCGCTCTTCTTCCAGTCGCCGAAGCTCGCGAGCAGGAGCTTCTTCATCTCGGCGGCGCGGAAGTCGCCGTAGATCGCGACAAACATCCGCTCGGGCACGAAGACGCTCGCGTGCAGCTTGCGGCAGTCGTCGGCCGAGATCGGCTCGACGGTCGCGTACTCGGGCTGCATCGCCCACGGGCTGTCCTTGCCGTACACGGCCTGCGACGCCGTGCGGAACAGCATCGGCATCATCTCGTCGTTGCGTCCGGCGATGAGGCGGCGCTGCGTGACCTTCGACAACTCGATCTTGTCGTCGGGGAACGCCGGCCGGCGGACGACGTCCGCCCACAGGCCCACCACCTCGGCCGTGTTCTCGGTCAGGCAGCGGAATCCCGCATTGGCCAGCACCGGTGCGACGTTCGTCGTGACGCTGGCGCCGATGCCCGACAGGTGATCGTCGAGCCAGTCGCCCGTGTGTGTCTTCGAGCCGCCCGAGCGCATGGCCTCGCCGGTCACGGTCATGAGCCCCGCACGGTCGGCCGGAACGAGGCCCGGCGAGCTGCGGAAGTAGGCGGTGCCCTTCACGACCGGCAGCTCGTGGTTCTCGAGCAGGTAGACCACGATGCCGTTCGGGAGCACGAGGCGCTCGGGCTTGACCGCCGGGACGTGGCCGATGGGCGGCGTGGCGATCGTACGCGGGTTGTAGATGGAGACGTCGGCGGCGAAAGCGGCGCCGGCGATGCCGGCGGCGAGCGCCGCGGCCAGCGCGATGCGGGCGATGCGAGGAACGGTCGTCATCTCAGTGCCCTCCCTCGTTGGCGGCCGTCGCGGGCGGGTTCTTCATGATCCCCACCGTGCGGTTGCTCTTCACCAGCATCTCGCGCATCACGGCCGTGAGGTCGTCGATCGTGAGCGACTGCACGCGCTCCTGCTCGCGGAAGAACGAGCGCCAGTTGCCGTACAACGCCTGCGCCTGGCCGAGCTCGCCGGCGAGACTGCCGTTGTCCTCCACCGCGCCGATCTTGCCAGCGCGCACGCGCACCTTGTAGCCGTTCAGCTCTTCCGCCGTGAACGGCCTCGTGGTCATGGCCTCCTCGATCACGCGATAGGCCTCCTGCTCGAGCTGCTCGGGATCCTGCCCCGAGGCGGGAATCGCGAACATCATGAGCAGGTTCGGATACTCCTCGCCGGGCTCGCCCGTGCCCGTGCCGATCTGCACGGCCATCTTCTTCTCCTTCACGAGCGCCTTGTACAGCCGCGAGTAGCGGCCGCCGCCCAGCAGGTCCGCCACCGCCTTGCACGCGGCGTAGCGCGGGTCGGACGCCGCGGGGATGTGCCAGCCCGCGAACACGAACGGCTGCGCCTTGTCCTCGATGGTCACGCGTCGCTCGGCGATCTGCTTCGGCTCCACCGTGTCGATCGGCGGCGGCGCCGGCGCGTCGGAGATCGCGCCGAAGTACTTCGTCGCGATCCGCTTCACCTCGTCGAGCTTCACGTCGCCGACCACGACCACGGTCATGTTCTTCGCGACGTAGTTGCGGCGGTAGAACTCCTCGCCCTGCGTGCGGCTGAACGTCTTGAGGTCCGACGGATAGCCGATGCCGCCGAAGCCGTACGGATGGGCGTTGAACGCGGTGGTGATGAACTCGTAGTAGAGCCGCCCGATCGGCGAGGACTCGACGCGCATGCGGCGCTCCTCGTACACGACGTCGCGCTCCTTGTAGAACTCGCGGAACACCGGATCGACCAGCGCGCCGGCGAAAGCCGAGGCCCACAGCTCGAGGCGGTTCGAGGGCAGCGAATAGAAGTAGGCGGTGATGTCCTCGGCCGTGAACGCGTTGATGTTCTGGCCGCCGGCCTCCTCGATGAACTTCGAGTACTCGTTCGACACGACGAGTTGGCGCGAAGCCTCCTGCGCGTCGGTGAACGCCTTCTCGAGCTGATGCAGCTTCGCGGTGTCCGCCGCGGCGCCCTTGCGGCGCTCGGAGAGCAGCGCGGCCCACGCGCGCTCCTCGGCGTCCAGCAGCGGCTTCTCCTTCGCGTAGTCCTTCGTGCCGATGATCGTCGTCCCCTTGAATGCCATGTGCTCCATCATGTGCGCGAGGCCCGTGGTCCCGGGCAGGTCGCGGTCGGAGCCGGAGTTGACGACCGTGAAGAAGCTGAAGACGGGCGCCTGGTGGCGTTCGACGACGAGGAAGCGCAGGCCGTTCGGCAGCGTGAACTCCTGCACCTGCTGCTCGAGCGTCTCGAGCCCGGTGCGCACGGCCCGGGGCGCGGGCTTCGTGGGCGGTGCGGCGTCGGCGCGGGCGGCGAGCCCGAGCGCGAGCACGAGGCCGCACAGCGCGGCCGTCCGCGCCACGGCGGACTTCGGCTTGTGGAACATCACTCCTCCTTGGGGAATCGCGAACACGCGTGGGTTCGGGGGCAGGCGCGCGGACTATGGCACGCGCTCCGGAGAGCGTCCACGCTCGGGCCGGCATCGCGACCCGAACGCGGCGAGACGAACGACGAACGGCCCCGGCTCGCGAGGAGCCGGGGCCGTTCGGTGATGCGTCGCAGCGTCAGCGCGCGCTGCTGGCGAGCAGCTTCGCCTTGCTGGTCTGCTCCCACGAGAACTCGCTGCGGCCGAAGTGACCGTAGGCCGCCGTCTTCTGGTAGATCGGGCGGCGCAGCTTGAGCGCGTCCATGATGCCGCGCGGCGTGAGGTCGAAGTGCTTGCGCACGAGGCTCGTGAGCTTGGCGTCGCTCACCTTGCCGGTGCCGAAGCTGTCCACCATCACGCTCACCGGTTCGGCGACGCCGATCGCGTACGCGACCTGCACTTCGCAGCGGTCGCACAGGCCCGACGCGACGAGGTTCTTCGCGACCCAGCGCGCCGCGTAGCAGGCCGAGCGGTCGACCTTGCTCGGATCCTTGCCCGAGAACGCGCCGCCGCCGTGACGGCCCATGCCGCCGTACGTGTCGACGATGATCTTGCGGCCGGTCAGGCCGCAGTCGCCCATCGGTCCGCCGACGACGAAGTTGCCGGTCGGGTTGACGTGGAACTTGACCGGCTTGTCCTTCTTCACGAGGCGCTTGGGCAGCAGCGGCAGGATCACCCTCTCGATCATGTCGCGCTTGATCTTCGCCTGGCCGACCTTGTCCGAGTGCTGCGTCGACAGCACGACCGTGTCGATGCGCACCGGCTTGTCGCCCTCGTACTCGACCGTGACCTGCGTCTTGCCGTCGGGGCGCAGGTAGTCGACGGCGCCCTTCTTGCGGATCTGCGACAGGCGCATGGCCATCTTGTGCGCGAGCATGATCGGCAGCGGCATCAGTTCCGGCGTCTCGTTGCACGCGTAGCCGAACATCAGGCCCTGGTCGCCGGCGCCGCCGGTGTTGACGCCCATCGCGATGTCGGGCGACTGCTGGTCGAGCGTGGTCACGACCGCGCATGTGTGGCTGTCGAAGCCGTACAGCGCGTCGTTGTAGCCGATGTCGTGGATCACCGAGCGCACGAGCTTCGGGATCTCGACGTAGGCCTTGGTCGTGATCTCGCCCGCCACGACCGCGAGGCCGGTCGTCACCATGGTCTCGCACGCCACGCGGCTGAAGCGGTCCTGCGCCAGCATCGCGTCGAGCACCGCGTCCGAGATCTGGTCCGCGATCTTGTCCGGATGCCCTTCGGTGACGGACTCGGAAGTGAACAGGTGACGGGACGCCATCGAATCGCTCCTTCGGGTTGGGGCACGCCGCGGGTTCGTTCGCGGCGTCTTCGTGTCGCGGTCAGCGGGCCTTCGCGTGGTCCGCCAGCCGCCGCTTGAAATCGTCGATGCTCGTGATGTCGGTGGGGTCCACCCCGCCCAGCAGCGCGAGGTAGAGACTGAGGTAATCGCCGAACTGCACCAGCGAGGCCAGCCGCGCGACGCGGCTCTCCCCCGTGGTCGCGACTTCGTGAACGCTCGCACCCTGGCGAGCGGCGTATTCCGCGGTGAGGTCCAGCCGGATCGA
>JBGANH010000276.1:0-6000 GCA_044222365.1 Candidatus Eiseniibacteriota bacterium | reverse complement strand
AGCTTCGAGACGTCGCCCGCGCCCAGCGTCAGGATCACGTCCCCACTCTTCGCGGCGGCGGCCGCGGCGGCGGCGGCTTCCGGACCGCTCGCGGCGTACGTCACGTGCGCCGCGCCGACGGCGTGCGCGGCCTCGACGACGGTGTGCCCGGTGACGCCGGGGATCGGCGTCTCGCCCGCCGCGTACACGTCGAGCACCCAGACCTGGTCGGCGTCGCCGAAGCAGCGTCCGAACTCCTCCCGCAGCGCGTCGGTGCGCGAATAGCGGTGCGGCTGGAAGATCACGAGCACGCGGCCGCCCTGCTGCTTCGCGGCCGAGAGCGTCGCCGCCACTTCGGTCGGATGGTGGCCGTAGTCGTCCACGACGCGCACGCCCTGCACCTCGCCGCGCAGTTCGAACCGGCGGCCGACCCCGCGGAAGCCGTCCAGCGCCTCGGCGATGTGGGCGAACGCGATCTCGAGTTCGAGCCCGATCGCGACGGCGGCGAGCGCGTTGAGCACGTTGTGCCGTCCCGGCACGTGCAGCGTCACGGAGCCGAGCGGCTTGCCCGCGGCGACGACGTCGAAGCGCGAGCCGTGGGGCAGCATCTCGATCTTCGCGGCGCGCACTTCGGCGTCCTCGCGCGTGCCGTAGAGCAGCGTGCGCTTGCCGACCTGCGGCAGGATCTCGCGGACGTGCTCGTCGTCCACGCACATCACCGAAACGCCGTAGAAGGGCACCCGGTTCGCGAAGTACGTGAACGCCTGGCGGATTTCGTCGAGGTCCTTGTAGTGGTCGAGGTGCTCGCGGTCGATGTTCGTGATCACGGTCACGGCCGGCGCCAGGCGCAGGAACGAACCGTCGCTCTCGTCCGCCTCGGCCACGAGGAACCGGCCGTGCCCGAGCTTCGCGTTCGAGCCGAGCGCGCGCAGCCGCCCGCCGACGACGATCGTCGGATCCATGCCGCCGCGACTCAGGACCGAAGCGACCATGGACGTCGTCGTGGTCTTGCCGTGCGAGCCGCCGACCGCGACGCCGTACTTCATGCGCATGAGTTCCGCGAGCATGTCGGCGCGCGCGATGACCGGGATGCCGGCGGCGCGGGCGGCCACGAGTTCGGGGTTCTCCGGACGCACGGCGGACGAGTACACGACCACCTGCGCGCCCTCGACGTTCGAGGCGGCATGCCCGACGAACACGCGCCCGCCGAGCGCGACGATGCGGTCGGTGACTTCGGACGACTTCAGGTCGCTGCCGGCGACGGCGTAGCCCATGTTGAGCAGCACCTCGGCGAGGCCGGACATGCCGCTGCCGCCGATGCCGATGAAGTGGATCCGGTGGGTGTGCCCGTACATCAGCGCCCCCCTTCCATCGGCGACTCCTCGACGACTTCCGGCTTGCCCTCCGCGCGCCGCAACAGCGTCTTCGCCAGCCGCGAGGCGGCGTCGGGGCGCGCGAACAGCCGCGCGTTCGCCGACATGCGCGACAGCGTCTGCTTGTCCGCGAGCAGGTGCGCGACTTCGCGCGCGAGCCGGTCGCCCGTGAGGTCGGCGTCGAGGATCATCACCGCGGCGCCGCGGTCCACGAGGTTCGTGGCGTTCTCTTCCTGATGGTTGTGCGCGGCGTACGGATAGGGCACGAGGATCGCCGGCAGACCGCACACGGCGATCTCGGCGAGCGTCATCGCGCCGGCGCGGCACACGACGAGGTCGGCGGCCGCGTACGCCATGTGGATCTTCTTCACGAACGGCAGCACGCGCGCCGGCAGCTTCTCCGCGTCCACGATCCCCTTCACGCGCTCGAAGTCCGCGCGCCCGGTCTGCAGGATGAGCTGCAGCGAGACGCGGCCCTGCAGCTGCCGCATCGTCTCGATCGCCGCCTCGTTGATGCGCTGCGCGCCGAGGCTGCCGCCGAACACGAACACGACGGGACGCGACGGGTCGAGCTCGAACTCGCGCATGGCGGCGTCGGCGTCACCCGCGAGGATGTGCGCACGCACGGGATTGCCCGTGACCTTGAGGTGGTCCTTGCGCGGGAAGTCGCTGCGTGCCTCGAGGAAAGACAGGTGCACTTCGTCCGCGATGCGCGAGAGCAGGCGGTTCGCGAGCCCCGGGCGGCTGTTCTGCTCCTGCAGGATCAGCGGCCGGCCGAGCAGCTTCGCGGCGAAGGAGATCGGCGCGCTGACGTACCCGCCCGTGCCGAGCACGACCTGCGGGTTCTCGGTGAGCACCAGCACGAGCGCCTGCAGCAGGCCCACGAGGTTGGTGATCGCCGCGAGCGGCCACGTCCACCAGCGGCGGCGATTGAAGCCGCTGCTGGCGAGGTAACGGATGGTGAACCCGGCTTCGGGCACCGCCTGCGATTCGAGTCCGCGGCGCGTGCCGGCGAACACGATCTCGCAGTCCGGGCGGCTGCGCCGGAGTTCCTCGGCGACGGCGATGCCCGGAAAGACGTGCCCTCCGGTGCCACCGCCGGCGATCAGGATCTTCATGCTCCCTCCCGCGCCCACCGGGAACGAGTGAGAGCCTCGTCTTCGCCGTTGAGCGCGCTGATGCGATACAGGATGCCGGCCGCCGCGAGATTCACCAGGAGAGCCGAGCCGCCGTACGACACGAACGGCAGCGGCAGACCCGTGGTGGGAGCGAGACTCGTCGCGACCATGAGATTGGCGACCGCGTAGAGCCCGAACTGAACGGTGATCCCGCCGGCGAGCAGGCAAGCGAACGGGTCGGAGCAGCGCGCCGTGACGCGCAGGCCCCGCCACAGGAAAAGTGCGAAGACGACGAGCAGCACCGAGGCTCCCACGAGCCCGAGCTCCTCACCGACGATGGCGAAGATGAAATCCGTGTGTGCGTCCGGAAGCGACAGCAGCTTCTGGAAGCCCGCCCCCAGCCCGCGGCCGAAGATGCCGCCGGAGCCGATGGCGATGAGCGACTGGTCGATCTGGTAGCCCGAGCCCTGGGCGTCGAGCTTGCCGTGCAGCACGAAGTCGAGAAACGTGCTGATGCGTTTGAGCTGGTACGGGTGTGTCGCCACTCCGCCGACCACCGCGAGCGCGCCCACGCCGACCGGAATGGCGAGGTAGCGCAGCGGCGCGCCGGAGAGGAAGAACATCGTGAAGCCGGTCGCGAACAACAGCGCCGCCGAACTGAGCGCGGGCTGCTTGAAGATGAGTGCGGCGACGAAGCCGAGCAGCAGCATGGGCGGCACGAGGCCGCGCCAGAAACCGTGCCGCTCGATCGGGCGGCGCTTGAGCAGCGCCGCGAGGAAGACGACCGCGGCGATGCGGGCGAGCTCCGTGGGCTGGAGCGAGGCCGAGCCGACGCGGAACCAGCGCGTCGCGCCCTTCGACGTGTGCCCGACCGCGATCACCGCGACGAGCAGCAGGCAGCAGGCGGCGAGCGCCCACGGCGAGATCGTCTCGAGCCAGCGCAGGTTCAGCTTGCGCGCGCAGAACCACATGAGGAAGCCGCCGAGCACGACGCGCAGCGCCTGCTGCTGCAGGTAGTAGCCGCCGCCCTGATGATGGATGAACGACGCGAACGAGCCGGCCGAGTACACCATCAGGACGCCGAAGAACGTCAGGATGAGTGCCAGCCCGATGATCCAGCGATCCCCGCGATTCACGTGCGCGCGCCTCCCTGCGCCAATCTCGCCACTTCATCCTTGAAGCGGCGTCCACGGTCTTCGAAGTCCTTGAACATGTCGTAGGACGAGCAGCCCGGCGAGAGCAGGACCACACCGTCCGGTCGTGCTGCAAGGTACGCCATTTCGACCGCTTCGCGCAGGGATTCCGCACGGGCGGCCGGGACCCCCGTCCAGGCCTTCTCCAGGACCGGTGCACCCTCCCCGATCAGCACGAGCTGCCTGCAGGCCTGCCGGACCAGCGGGGCGAGCGGCGCGAAGTCCTGGCCCTTGTCGCGCCCCCCGGCGATCAGCACGATCTGCTCCGGGAAACTCTGCAGGGCGACTTCGAGCGAGTTCGTGTTCGTGGCCTTGGAATCGTTGACGAACCGCACCCCACCGACCGATCCCGCGGGTTCGAGTCGGTGCTCGAGGCCGCCGTACTCGCGCAGCGTCGCGCGCAGGACCTCGGGCGGCAGTTCGAGCGGCATCACCGTGGTGAGCGCCGCGAGCACGTTGGCGAGGTTGTGCGGCCCGGGCAGGCGCACCTCGGAGCGCGGCATGAGCCGTTCGCGCCCGCCACGCCACGCCGTCACGAGATGGCCGTCCTCGAAGTACGCCCCCTCCGGAACCGGCCGCGTCGGCGAGAACTCGAGCGGCGCACCGTGCCCGGCGCGGCGATCGGCGACGGCCGGGTCGTCGGCGTTGCGCACCGCCCAGTCGGATTCGTCCTGGCGCGCGAACAGCCGGTCCTTCATGGCGGCGTAGGTCTCGAGGTCGCCGTGCCGGTCGAGGTGGTCGGGCGTCAGATTGAGCCAGGTGGACACCCACGGCTTGAGCTTGTCCACCGTCTCGAGCTGGAAGCTCGACACCTCGACGACGAGCAGCCCGGAGGCGCTCACGTCCTCGGCGACCTCGCACATCGCGCGGCCGATGTTGCCGCACACCTCGACCTCCCGCCCCGCCGCGCGCAGCAGCGCGCCGGTGAGATCGGTGGTCGTGCTCTTGCCGTTCGTGCCGGTGATGCAGAGCAGAGGCGCCTTCGCGGCGAGGAAGCCCAGTTCGAGTTCGCCCATGACCGGGATGCCGCGCTCGCGCGCCGCGACGATCAGGGCGTGGTCCACGGGAATGCCCGGGCTCCACACGAGCAGGTCGCGGCCGTCGAGCAGCGCGGCGTCGTCACGCCCGCCGGTCACGGTGACGCCGTCGGCGGCCAGCGCACGCGCGGCCTCGGGCAGTGCGTCGGCGGCGCGGCGGTCGCACAGGGTCACGTCGGCGCCGTGGCGCGCGAGCAGCCGGGCGGCGGCGATGCCGCTGCGCGCGGCGCCCGCGACGAGCGCCTTGCGCCCGGGAGGAGGATTCCAGCGATCGAAGGTCATTGCAGCTTGAAGGTCGAGAGAGAGAGGAGCGCGAGCAGGGCGGCGACGATGTAGAAGCGCAGCACGACGCGCGACTCCGCCCAGCCCAGCAGTTCGAAATGATGATGCAGCGGCGACATGCGGAAGACGCGCTTGCCGGTGAGCTTGAAGCTCGTGACCTGGATCATCACGGACAGCGCCTCGGCCACGAACACGCCGCCCACCAGCACGAGCCAGAACTCGCGCTTGATGAGCACGGCGACCACGCCGAGCGCGCCCCCGAGCGCGAGCGAACCGGTGTCGCCCATGAACACGTCGGCGGGATGGCAGTTGTACCAGAGGAAGCCGAGCGCGGCGCCGACGACCGCGGCGCAGAAGATCGTCAGCTCGCCGCTCGCGACGAGGTGCGTGATGTTGAGGTACGCGCTGAACTTCGCGTGCCCGCTCACGTAGCACATGCCGGCGAACGCGAACGCGGCGATCGCGACGAGCCCCGAGGCGAGCCCGTCGAGGCCGTCGGTGAGGTTCACGGCGTTCGACGAACCGGTGATCACGAAGATCACGAACGGCACGAACAGCCATCCGAAGTCGAACACGGCGCTCTTGAGGAACGGCACGTGCGTCGCGGTCGGGCCCATGCCGGTCTCGGGGAACACGAGCATGAGCGAGCCGACGATCGCGCCGATCGCGACCTGACCGACGAGCTTGTACCGGCCGAGCAGGCCCTTCGGGTAGTTCTTCACCACGCGCAGCCAGTCGTCGAGGAAGCCGAGCGCGCCGAGCCACACGGTGGTGAGCAGCGCGAGCCAGAGCTGGCGCGAGTGGAAGTTGCCCCACAGCAGGCAGGGCACCACGATCGACGTGACGATGAGCAGCCCGCCCATGGTCGGCGTGCCCGCCTTGCCGAGGTGCGTCTGCGGTCCCTCCTGCCGGACCTTCTGGCCGAGCTTGACGCTGCGCAGCCACGCGATCATCACGGGCCCGAACCAGTACGAGATGGCGAGCGCGGTGATGGCCGCGTACGCGGAGCGGAACGTGA
>JBGANH010000275.1:0-6017 GCA_044222365.1 Candidatus Eiseniibacteriota bacterium | reverse complement strand
GTTCGGGTTCTTCGCGTCACCGGGGTACAGGTAGATGCCGCCGTAGAGCAGGTTGCGATGGAAGTCGGCGACCAGCGAGCCGACGTAGCGGCCACTGTAGGGGCGGCCCGTCACCTTGTCCTCCATCTTCAGCCAGTCCACGTACCGCTTCATGCCGTCCGACCACTTCGCGTAGTTGCCCTCGTTCACGCTGTAGATGCGGCCGCGCGAGGGCGTGCGGATGCTCGGGTGCGACAGCAGGAACTCGCCGATCGACGGTTCGTACGTGAAGCCGTGCACGCCGTCGCCCGTCGTGTACACGAGCATCGTGGTCGTGCCGTACAGGATGTAGCCGGCGCACAGCTGGCGCCGGCCCGCCTGCAGGCAGTCCTCGACCGTGCCGTGACCCTTGCGCGAGATGCGCGGAAGGATCGAGAAGATCGTCCCGATGTTCACGTTCGCGTCGATGTTCGACGACCCGTCGAGCGGATCGAAGTTCACGACGTACTTGCCGACGGGGGCGCCGTCGGGCATCGGCACGATGCCTTCGTCCTCCTCGGACGCCACGACCGCGAGCTGTCCGGTCGAGCCCAGGACCTTCATGATCGTGTCGTGGGCGAAGACGTCCAGCTTCTGGACCTTCTCGCCCTGCACGTTCATGGATCCGGTCGCGCCCAGGACGTCCACGAGCCCGGCACGGATGACCGCCTTGTTGATCATCTTGGCGGCCAGGGCGATGTCGAGCAGGACGGAGGTGAACTCTCCGCTGGCTTCGGGGTGTTCACGCTCCTGCTGGAAGACGAACTGGGACAGCGTCACGGCGCGGTCGATCATGCACTCCTCCGTCAGTCGGAAAGTCCGGTGACGTCCTCGGGGCCCTTACCCGCACCCATGGAAGCGTCGGCCGTGGGGAACGAGCCGGGAACGAACGGGCAATACTTCGCGGCGATCTCGCCGGTCTGGTTCGCCTTGAGCTGCGTGAGCAGGAACGTGAAGCGCTGCTCGAGCGCCTCGCCGATGGCCTGGCGCACGGACGGCGCCATGCCCCAGAGTTCCTTCTTGAAGCCGCCGAGCGCCTTCTTGCGCGTCTTGTAGAAGAACTGCTCGTCGGTGTCGGTCGCCTTGCGCTCGCCCGCCTCGGTCTCGCGCAGCTTCGCGTAGATCGTGTTCTTGAGGTCGGCGGGGAAGGCCGGGTGATCGAAGATCATGTTCTGGAACTCGGTCGCGAGATGGATCTCGCACGCGCCGCGTTTGGGGAACTCGCCGAACAGCTCGCTCGGCAGCGTGGACGCGCCGTGCTGCACCGCGCCGGCGAAGCCGTACTTCTCGCGCGAGAGCTTCGACAGCGACTCGAGCGTGTCGAAGTCGAGCTTCACCTTCGCGATCGTGCCGTCCGGCAGCGGGATGCCGCCGTGGCTCGTGCCGGTCTGGATCGAGATCTTGCTCATGCCGGGCTTGCCCGGGGCCGCCTTGGCGAGCGCCGCGTTGAACACGTCCACGAACGCTTCGAGTTCCTCGGCGGTCGAGTTCTTGCCACCGACCTCACCGATCTCGCCGCCCACCGACACGTGGACACCGGCCGGTTCGGCCTTGCGGATGAACGCGGTGATCTCGGCGCACAGCGTGCCGTTCAACAGCTGCTGCTCGGCGTGCGTGGGCTTGTCGAGGTCCACGAGCGTGGAGGTGTCCACGTCGATGTTGTAGAAGCCGGCCTTGATGGCTTCGGCCGACAGGTCGAGCACCGTCTGCATCTCGGCCTTCGGGTCGGCGGCGTAGCGCTTCGCGTTGATCTGGAAGTGGTCGCCCTGGATGAACACCGGGCCGCGCCAGCCTTCGCGCAGCGCCGCGGCGAGCAGGACGAACGTGTACTCGAGCGGGCGCTGGTCGGTGTACGAGATCTCGGAGCGCGCGATCTCGATCAGCACGGCGCCGGCGTCGAGCGCCTTGCGGGCGCGGAACAGGGCGCGGGCGGTGTCGTACGTGATGCCGCGGATGTTGATGGCCGGCACGGTGAACGTCGCCGGCGCTTCGCCGCGGCCGCGGGCCATGTACAGGTTGTGGATCGAGGCGGGGTAGATGCCCACGCTCCGGCACTGGTCGAAGACGCCCTGGCGGGCGGCGTCGCGCACTTCGCCGGTGCCGAAGACGCCGGTCCAGACGAGGCGGTCGAGGGCGTCCATGTTGTTCGTGACCAGAACGGCGATGGCCTGCCGGACTTCGTCGAGGTTCTTCAGTTCGAGACTCATGAAGGCTCCATCCTGGAGCGCTCGGGAGAGGCAAGCGGAAAGCTCCGCTCACGGCCCGGTGGCGCGGCTGGAATTGAGTGGTGAGGAAATAGGGCGGGCGCAGTATAGACGGGCCGCAGGGCGCGGGGAAACGCCGCGACGGGGGCCGGAAGGCCGGCCACGGACTGAAAACGTTCCCAGCGGCGGCTCGCGAGCCGCGCGCTCAGAACCGCAGCGTGGCGGCCGGCACGACGCGGCCCGCGACGAGCGCCGGGCGGAACTCGAGCCGCGCGCCGGACACGCTCGTGCCCATGCGATCCGGCAGCCGGGCGACCTCGTACGCCGCGAGCCCGGCGTTCAACACCGCGCCGCCGAGCATCACGGCCTCGAAGCCTTCGTCGGTGTCGCGATCCACGGCGACGAGCAGCGTGGAAAGCGCGACGAGACTGCGCAGCGCCTCACCTTCGCGCGCCGCGCGGTGGAATCCGGCGTAGTGGTAGCCGAGGGCCGGTCCCTCCACGGTGCCGAAGTACAGCAGGACCCACGACGTGACCGAAGTCTCGCCCTGCACGGCCCAGGTCACCGCTCCGGCGCCGATCGGGACCGCCGTGCACACGACCGCGATCGTGCGCGCGAGATCGGGGGACGAGGCGTCCCCGTACTCGCGCGAGAACGGTGGCGGAGGGGACGAGCGCGGCCACTCGGACTGGGCGCGTGCCGCCGAGGGCAGCAGCGCGAGCGACGCGAGGACGAACGGCCACAGCCGGGCGAATCGAGACCGGGGAGTCATGCGCACTCCTCCCGAGCGGAGCCGATGCTTCGAAGGCGGCGCCGGAGCGCCGGGGAATCTCAGGCCACGCCGAGCGAGACGATGCCGTCGCGCGTCTGGCGCAGTTCCGGGAAACGGTGCGGATCGAACGACGCGATACCCGGCGCGCGCTTCCACGACAGCAACTCGGCGAGGTCCAGCGTGCACGCCGCGGCCATGCCCATGCCGTGTCCGGTGAACCCCGCGCAGATCGCGAGGTGGTGCGCGGCGTCGAGCCAGCCGACCAGCGGACGGCCGTCGCGCGCGAAGCCCATGATGCCGGCCCAGCGGTATTCGATCGGCGCGCCACCGGGCACGAGTTCCGCGAGTCCCGATTCGATGCCGGCCTGGATCTTCGGCGTGAGGACGGTCTCGTAGCCGGTCTCGGCGTCGAAGTCCGTGTCGCGCCAGCCGCCGATCACGAGCCGCCGGTCGGTCGTCTGGTGCCAGTACTGGTAGCCGTAGTGCGCGTACGTCGGACGCTTCGACAGTTCGACGTCGAGCGGCGCGGTCGCGATCACCTGGCCGCGGCGCGGCGCGATGATGGCGCCGAGCGCCGGCACGAGCTTCGGCGTGTACGCGTTCGTCGCGAGCACGAGCGTGCGCGCGTGCACGACGTGGCCGTTCGCGTTCACGTCCCAGACGTTGTTCGACCAGCGCGCGCTCGTCACGGCGCTGTGGCCGAACAGCCGCACGCCGCGGCGCGCGGCCTCGAGCGCGACGCCGTGCAGGAACTTCACGGGATGCACGGTGCCGTCCTCGGGCACCTCGAACGCGGCGTCGAAGGCGCCGGCCGCGTGCGCCGGCACGGCGTCCGCGATCGCGATCTCGCGCATCGGGAAGCCGTCGTGACGCAGTTCGGGCAGCGAGCTGCGCAGGTCCTCGCTCTCCTCGCGCGTGCGCGAGAGCCGCAGCGAGCCGGTCTGCGCGTACTGGCAGTCGAGGCTCAGCGACTGCGCGAGCTGCCGGACGCGCTGGTGCGTGCGCCTCCCGATCTGCAGCACCGCGCGGGCGCCGTCGCGGCCCCAGAGCGCGATGCGTTCGGCGTAGGGCTCCGCGGGCGCGGCGAGCAGGAAGCCGGCATTGTTGCCGCTCGCCGCTCCGGCGAGGTGGCCGGCGTCGAGCAGGACGACCGTGGCCCCCTGGTCGGCGAGCGTGTAGGCGAGCGTGATGCCCGTGATGCCGCCGCCGACGATGCAGACGTCGGCATCGAAGCTGGTGTCGAGCACGGGGAAATCGGGGGTGGGGTCGGCCCACCAGAGCGACGTCGGACGCGGAGTGGAGTTCGTCATGCGCGGCATGATGCACGCGGCCCCGCGACCCGGCAACCGGGTCCCGGAGCGTCAGAACCGGAAGGAGAGCGCGAGCGCGGGACGACCGTCCAGCCGCGGGCGCAGTCCGACCGTGGCGGCGGCCATGCGGCGGCCGTTGGCGCGGCGCACGGCGGGCCCCACGTTGCCGACGTCGTAGAGCGTCGCGCCGGTGAAGACGATCGTACCGATCACCAGCGTGCTCACCGCGCCGCCGACGTCGCCCTCGGAGTCCATCCACGGCCCGAAGATCGTGAGCGCCGCGACCCCCAGCGAGCCCAGGCGCAGCAGGTCGCCCGGCAGGGCGTCGTTCGGTATGCCGGCGTACAGGTAGCCGATGCCGGGCCCGATCACCGCGAGCGTCAGCCCCGCGGTGACGAGCACGGACTGATCGGCGCGCACGTCGTCCCAGTTCGAGAGCATCACCGCCGGTACGACCGTTCCCACCACGGTCAGCGCGGTCGCCACTCCCGGCGAGGGCAGGTGCAGCGAGTCCGCGAGCCTCGCGTCGGCCGCTTCCCGCGAACGGTCACTCGACCGCGGCGGGTTCAGGTCGAAGAGCGCGCGGTCGGAGAACACGCGCACCGGACGCCCCGCGGACGACGTGTCGGCCGCAGCCGCCGCGGCGGAACGAGCGGCACACGCCAGGAGCATCAGGAGCAGAAGGGACTTCACGATCGCGTGAGACATGCCGGACGACGCCTTTCCCCGGGGCCGCGGACGTTGACACTGCCGGGCGCACCCGCTCTAATCGCGCCCATTCTCGTTCTTCACTCGCCGATACGTCGAGGAGATTTCGTGGACGCTGCCGCCCTCGTGCCGTGCACGATCCAGGTCAACGGTGACGCGCGCACCTGCGCGATCACGCCCGCCACCACGCTGCTCGAGGCGCTCCGCTACACGCTCGGCCTGACCGGCAGCAAGCAGGGCTGCGACAAGGGCGACTGCGGTGCGTGCACCGTGCTCGTGGACGGTGTGCCGACGCTCTCGTGCCTCACGCTCGCGCTCGCCTGCGACGGACGCGAGGTGACGACGGTCGAAGGGCTCGCCGAGATGGGTGTGCCGCATCCGCTGCAGGACGCGTTCGACCGCACGGGCGGCGCCCAGTGCGGATTCTGCACGCCGGGCATGCTCATGAGCGCGTACGCGCTGTTGCGGCGCGACCCCGCGCCGAGCCGCGACGAGATCTCGCACGCGCTGTCGGGCAATCTCTGCCGCTGCACGGGCTACACGAAGATCCTCGACGCCGTCGAACTGGCCGCGGCCGAACTCCGGGAGCGCGCGAAGTGAGCGGCGAGAAGCCGAAGCCGGCCCCGGCGGGCATGGCGATCCCCGGCAACCGCACCATGCCGAAGGAGGACCGCCTCACGCCGCCGGTGTGGGAAGGCGGGCGCGCGGTGCCGCCGAACGGCGACTTCCGCATGATCGGCAAGCGCAACCGCAAGGTCGAAGGGCTCGCGAAGGTGACGGGCCGCGCGGTGTACGCGGACGACCTCGTGCTGCCGCGCATGCTGCACGCGAAACTGCTGCGCTCGATCCACGCGCACGCGCGCATCGTGTCCATCGACGCGAGCGCCGCGCTCGCGCTGCCCGGCGTGCACGCGGTCGTGACCGGCGCCGACATGCCGGCGCACTTCGGCATCATTCCCTGGACCGAGGACGAGCAGGCGCTGTGCACGGACAAGGTGCGCTACG
>JBGANH010000274.1:0-6172 GCA_044222365.1 Candidatus Eiseniibacteriota bacterium | reverse complement strand
GCTTCGCCGCCAGGCGCAGCGCCTCGGCCACGCGCGGCTCGCGGAACTCGTCCGCGTGTCCCGCGTGCAGCGTCTCCTCGAGCGCCGAGCGGTCGGGCAGCTCGCCGCGCGGCACGCGGCGAGCCAGCGCGTTCACGCGCGGCAGCGGGATGCCCAGCGCCTTCGCCGCCTCGCGGAACGCCGAGCGCGGACCCAGCGTCGCGTGCGTCGAGATCATCGCCACGCGATCGTGCCCGTACGTCTCGTACACGTGCGCGATCACCTCGTCGCGGCGCCGCCAGCACAGGTCCACGTCGAGGTCGGGGCAGTCGCGCCGCTGCGGGTGCAGGAAGCGCTCGAAACAGAGCCCGTAGCGGATCGGATCCACGCTCGTGACGCCGAGCAGGTACGACACGATCGAGCTCGCGCCCGAGCCGCGGCCCACGCTCGGGATGCCGCGCGACTGTGCGAAGCCGACGATGTTCGCGACCAGCAGGAAGTAGTCGGTGAAGCCCATGCGCGCGATGAGCGCGAGCTCCTCGTCGAGCCGCACGAGCGCCACGCGGCGCGCGGCCGGCGCCGGGTAGCGCCGCGGCAGACCTGAGAGCGCGAGCGCGCGCAGGCGTCCGTCGGCGGCGACGCCGTCGGGCAGCGGTGCGCGCGGGAAGATCGGCGTGCCCATCTCGACCTCGCAGCGGCAGCGCGCGACGAGCGCCGCGTTGTTCGCGAGCAGCTCGTCGGCCGCGTCGGGTGAGCCCGCGCCCGCGCACGTCGCGCGCACGCGCCGCGCCCACTCTTCGGGCGAGGCGAGCCACGCCTCGCGCGCGCCGAACGCCGACGGCGGCATGCGCTCGAGCAGCTCGCCGGCGGCCGCGGTCACCGCGACGCGGTGTGCCTCATGATCGCCCGGGTCGCGCATCAGCACGTCGCCGGTCGCGACCGCGGGCACGCCGAGCCGCCAGCCCTCGGCGAGCTTCGCGCGCAGCGCCGCGCGCTCGGAAGGCAATCCGCGTACGCCGAGCCACAGGCCCGCGCGGCGCGCGAGCGGGCGCGAGCGCTCGTCGTCGGCGCGCACCGCGGGCGGCACGCCGGCCGCCAGCAGCGCCGCGGCGAGCGCGGGCGATTCGGCGATCACCTGCAGGCCCGCGCAGCGCTCGCCGACGGCGCGCACGAGATCGAACGCGGGATCGAGACGCTTCGCGGTGAGCAGCGCGCAGAGGTTCGCCCAGCCGCGGCGGTCGGCGGCGAGCAGCAGCACCGAGGCGCGCGCGTGCGTGAGCTCGGCGCCGGGCAGCGCGTGCAGGTGCGCCTTCGCGCACGCCTGCAGGAAGCGCACGACGAGGTAGAGGTTGTCGCGATCGGTGAGCGCGAGCGCGTCGTGACCGAGTTCGAGCGCGCGTTCGACGAGCTGCTCGGGACTGGCGGTGCCGGCGAGCAGCGTGCCGTGCGAGCGCACGCGGAGGGGCGTGAAGGTCGTCATGACGGCGTGCGCGTATTCGCGCGCCGGGGCATCAGACCGACACGTTGCGGCGTCGTACCGCTGCGTCGAGGCGTCGCCTGCGCGAACGGGTCGCGAAAAGGCGGACGTTCGGCCTCGGCATCCTGCCTCCGCCTCACTAGCGCTCCGCGTCGCTCCGCCATCCTGGCTTCGCTCGCTGCGCGACTCCGCCTTTTCGCCGTTCGCGCGGGCTCTGGCGGGCGTGGCGTCGCGCAGACGGTGTTGACGGCCATTCGCGCAGACTCGGCGCGGCGTCGCACCGGGGCCGGGTGTGGCACCGCGGCCGGGCGTGGCGCGTGCCCCGCGCGCCGTCCAGGCGAGGCCGGTACGTCCGGACGCCGTCGAGCGGCTGGTCGACGAGCTCGCGGACGCGCGCCACGAGCGGCGCGGCGTGGCCCGCCTGCGCGTGACGGTCGAACGCGGCGTCGTTGGTCCAGTGCGAATGGACCTGGAACACGCGCGGATCGCCGGTCGAGCGGAACACCGAGATCGCGAGGCAGTCGGCGTCCGCCCGCGTGGCGCGGACGATGTCGGCCAGTGCCTCGGCCAGCGCGTCCGCCTGGTCCTCGCCGGCGTGGAAGCGCGCGAAGTAGAACATCTCCATGCAGTCCTCCGCAGATGGACGGGTTCATTTCGTCAGCGACGGCGTACGCAGGACGAAACCGTAGCGGTCATGGGCCACGCGGTCCTTCAGGTGCAGCGCCCGGCCGGAGATCACCGCGCCGTGGCCGAAGCTGCCGCGCACGTCGTCGAGCGCCGCGCACAGCGCCGCGCGCCGGCCGGCTTCCCGCTCGTCGAAGAGCGCGCCCTGCTCGGCGGTGTCCCGCGTGAAGCCGGACAGCGTGACGCCGAGCGCGTGCAGCGAGACGCGGCGCGTGAAGAGCCGCGCGCGCAGCTCCATCGCGAGCGCGAGGATCACCGGATCGACGGCGCTGGGCACTTTCAGCGACCGCGCCTGCTCGGCGCCCTCGCCGTCGGAGTAGCGCAGGCGCACCGCGACCGTGCGTGCGGACAGGCCGAGCTCGCGCGTGGCGCGGCAGGCGCGGCCCGCGAGGTACTCGAGCATGCCGTCGATCTCGGCGGGATCTCCGGTGTCGCGGTGGAACGAGGTCTCGCGCGAGATCGTCACCGGGATCTCGCGCGCGGTCACCGCGACCGTGTCGCGGCCGCGGCAGCGCTCGAACAGCAGCCGGCCCGGCGCGCCGAACAGCGCTTCGAGCGCGGGAGCGGGGAACGCGCGCAGCTCGCCGATCGTGCGCACGTTCATCGAGCGGAGCGTCTTCGCGTGCGCGTGGCCGACGCCGGCGAGCTGCTCGATCGGCCGGTCGACGAGGAACGCGTCGGCCTCGTCCGCGAGCACGCGCGCGAGGCCGTCGGGCTTCACGGTCTTGCCCGCGAGCTTGGCGAGCATGCGGTTCGGGCCCAGGCCGCACGTCACCGTGAGGCCGGTGTCGGCGGTGATCGCGGCGCGCAGGCGCGTCGCCGCGGCGAGGAAGTCGCCGTGCACGCGCTCGGTGCCCGTGAGCTCGAGGTACGCCTCGTCGAGATACGTCTCGACGTCGGGCGAGAGCGTGCGGCACTGCTCGAAGATGCGCTCGGCGTAGCAGCGGTAGACCTGCGCGTGGCCCTCGACGATCACCGCGGCGGGGCAGAGGCTTCGGGCCTCGCTGAGCGTCATGCCCGCCTTGAGGCCGAAGCGTCGCGCCTCGTACGAGCACGAAGCGATCACGCCGGCGCCGACGATCACCGGCCTGCCCTTCAGGCGCGGGTCGCGCTGCTGCTCGATGGAGGCGAAGAACGCGTCGATGTCGACGTGCAGGACGGTGCGCGACTCGGGGTACGACATCGGAGGCTCCGGTGCGGCTCGTGCGACGGAGAAGGAGTTGCGCGGGGAGGAACGATGAGCGCGGCCGGTGCCGGCGCGGGTGCTATTCGATCGGATCGGGGCGCCCGAACGCGTCGAGGACGACGGGCCGCGGGCGGCGGAGGTTCACGAAGAGCCAGCCGAACAGGGCCGCAGCGGCGGCCGCGAACACGCTGGCGATCCACAGGCGCCCGAAGGCGCACGCGATCGCCAGCGCCGCGCTCGCGTACGCCGCGATCGCGAGCACGGTCAGCACGGCCACGCGGCCGGGACTGCCGACGGGCTGCGAGCGCAGGCTGGGCAGCGCCCTCACGAACAGGTGGAAGAACAGTTCCATGACGGGCCTCCTCGAGCGGGCCGCCGTCCGGCGCGCGGCGCCGGGCGGCGCGCCGTCGTCAGTCCTCGTGCGTTGCGAAGCCGAGCGCTTCGTTGAGCCAGCGCACCAGCGGTGCCATGCGCGTGAAGTCGTCGGCGAGCGTCGCGGTGAGGCGCGCGCTCGTCACCTGCGCGTCGGTGAGCGCGCGACTCACGGTGAACGAGTTGTAGCGCAGCCAGCGCGCCGCGGGGTCCTCGGGATCGAAGCCGCGCGGCACGCGCTTGAGCATGTCCTCCTCGCTCAAGGCGCCGAAGCGCTTGCGGAACGCCGGCGCGAGCACGATGCGCTCCCAGCCCGGCGTGTCCTCGACGAGCCGCGCGCGGAAGCGCTGCAGCGCCGGCCGCGGCGGCATCCAGCAGCCGGCGGCGACGAAGCAGCTCCCGGGCTGCAGGTGGAAGTAGAAGCCCGCGCCGCCGCCGTCCGCCTCGCGTCCGACCTTCGACGTGGCGCCGACGTGATGGAACCAGCACCCCGCGTTCGTCTTGTACGGCGACTTGTCCTTGGAGAAGCGCGTGTCGCGATGGATGCGGAACACCGAGCGCTTCGGGTCGCCCGTGATCTCGGGCACGGTGTGCGAGAGCCGCACGGCCATCTCCTCGACCAGTTCCGTCATCGGCTCCTTCAGGTGCCGCACGTACTCGTCGCGATGCGCCTCGAACCACGCCTTGTTGTTGTTGCGCGCCAGTCCATGCAGGAACTTGAACGAGTCGGCGGTGAAGTAGCTCATCGAGTCTCCGTGAAGTGCGGGGGCGGGTCAGACGGCTTTCGGCATCTGGTCCCACGTGCGGCGATCGAGCGTGCGGCCTGCTTCCTTCTTGCGCGGGCCGCCCCACTGTTTGAAGAAGAATGGCACTCGGGCATCGCGGCACTGCTCCCGGATGCCGCGCACCCACGCCGGTTCCATCGGACGGGCGCGATGGCCACTTTCACCGCCGACGATGACCCAGTTGATCGTGTCCTTGCCCAGGACGCGGGTCAGATCGAGCGGGCCCAGCAATGGCTCGCACGAGAGGAAGCGGACGCTTGCGGACAACTCGGCGAGCCGCTCGGCGCGCGGGACGTAGTGCTGCGTCTCGACGCTGACGCCGAGCCACACGTTCGGGTGCGACCGATCGAGGCTCGCGAGCGCGCGGCGCGGTGACATCAGGTAGCGCGCCATGCGATCCGCCCGCTTGGTGAGCACCTGGAACTGGTGCCACCACGCCTGCTGCATGGTCGCGAAGACCTCGTCGACGAACTCGTCGGGTACCCGCTCGTGGAACAGGTCGCTCATCGAGTTCACGAAGATGCGCCGGGGCTTCTTCCACGAGAGCGGCAGGCGCAGCCGCTCGGGCCACAGGCGCAGGTCGAACCCCTGCTCGAACGGATGTCCCGCCACGCCGCGAAACCGCTCCGCGAACGTCTGCGCGTAGCAGTGCTTGCAGCCCGGACTGATCTTCGTGCAACCCGTCACCGGGTTCCACGTCGCGTCCGTCCATTCGATGGGCGAGTAGGAGCTCATGAGGGGGTTCCAGTTGCCTGTGTGCTAGCGGCGATAAGCATCGAAGATCTGCGTGACGATGTCGTCCGCGACGGGTTGCTGCGAAGCGAAGAAGAGGTAATAGACGACTGCGTTTGTCTTGTTCCGCATCGGGACCGGCTGCGCCACGTGTTTGAAGCCGGCAACCTTCCGCAGCCTCGTTCGAAAGGCATCGACGACTTCCTCCATAGGTGTCTTCTGGAGGCTGATGTTCCCGAACAGATCGGCTTCACGGGGTCGATATGCTGCTTCGCGCCAAGACTCGTCACCCCAAAACGCGGTCATTCGCTCAAGCTGCTGTTGTTCGGCCGCGCTCGGGTGCTTTCGGAGCGCGTTCATGTTCATGTCCATCGCCGGGAAGTTCAGGAAGAGGTCGATCGTCTTCATCTGGCCTGCTCGTCGAAGCACCTCCCAGTCCAAGTGCAGACCATAAGGATCGAGAAGGCAGAGCGCGCGCTCATAGTGCTCGAATCGGACCTTGGGAAAGACCTCGTTCAGCAGTACCTCGTTGCAGTCTCCGCGGTACAGCGTGACGTCCGTTCACTTGCCGATCAGCGCTTGCAGTGACGAGACGCGGCTCTTGCTGAGATCGATCAGGAAGTGATGATGAAATGGTGGCCGGACATCGAGGGCATTGAGCGGGCTGCCGAGAATCGGGGCCTTCGTGGTCTTTGAGACGTGCACCCCGGCTCCAGCGAAGCCATCGATGTAGAAGTACTTGAAATGCTTGTTGTTCAGAATCGTCGCGTACGCCTTCGCGTACTTGCGGATGATCTCCAGCTTGATCTCCGACCACGGACCAATCTCATCGAGTTTCTTCTTGGACTTCGCCACGGGATCCCTCGTGTACCGGGGCTGAGTTCGGGATCGCCGGGGGATTCGGTCTGCCTGCTCAGTGCGGCCGACGGCGTGCTTGAACCAACGTGTCGCATCCTA
>JBGANH010000273.1:0-6061 GCA_044222365.1 Candidatus Eiseniibacteriota bacterium | reverse complement strand
GGCGAAGCCGCAGCGGGTCGGCTGCGGCTTCGTTCACCTCAGTGCGCCGGCGGCGGCTGCATCGCCCCGGGCTTCTTCTTCGGCACCAGATCGAAGTAGTGGTGCCCTCCGAACCGGAACTCCACGGCCTGTGGAATGTCGTTGAAGCCGCTCTTGAACTGGTCGTCGCGCTTGGCGAACGCACTGTGCCACCCGACGGTCCATTCGAGCGACGTGCTCGGCATGGCCTTGAGGAAGTACTCCGTCCCCAGTTCGGCCGTGGCGCCGAGGTAGGTGCCCTGGTGCTTCTTGAACGTCACCGGGTCCTTGATGACCTTGCGGTGGTTCTGCATCACCACGCGATAGACGGCGGGACCCGCGCCGAAGTGCCACAGCCAAGGTCCGCGGGACTTGAGGAACATCAGCTGGCCGTTGGCGCCGGCGATCTGCGTGAGGTAATCCGGCTCGACGTAGGTCGGCGGCGGCACGACGGCGGGGATCAGCACCTGCTTCGAGGGCACGTAGCCGGCCCAGGTGAAGTAGGGATTGATCTGCCAGCCCCAGTGGGGCGTGGCGACGTAACGGAAGCTGCCCGCGAACGAAAACCGAGGCTGCGACCCCTTGCCGTAGTCCCCACCACCGTAGATCCAGGAGGATCCGACCTGCGCGCCGATGGCCCCGTGCTTGGGCAACTTGCCACTCCGCGGCGTGGAGGTGGTGTCGGACTGCTGGGCGAAGCTCACGGACGCGCTCACGAGCAGCAAGACAAACGCGACGCTCGCCAGACGGACGCGCGTGATCATGCGAAGGGAACTCCTCATTCCTCGTGGAATTGATGGGCCCGGTACGGTCAGGCGCGGCACTATAGGCAGGGCATGCAGGAGAGTCAACTCGTGCCCCGCCGTCACTTGCGCGACATCGGCGACGACAGCCGGTCGCTCATCGGAGCCTTCAGGGAGACGGTGCGGGATCGAGTTGGAGATCCGACGTGGCACCGCACTTGCCGTCGTCCGATCGGGCACTCCGGCCGGGAACCCACCTCACAATCCGCGCTTCACTTCCTCAACCCCGACCCACCCCAGAGAAGTCCGATCCAAACCCGGGACGAGCCGCCAACTCGTCCCCGTCCCAGCCGAAGTGCCCGTTTCGTCCCATTCGGACCCGCGCAGCGCCCGCCTCCGAAGACGAACGGGCTGCGTTCGTTGACACTCCGTAGACCCGGCCCTTAGACTCCCGCCCTCATTCTGCTCTGCGCACGCCGGGAGGGACCCGCTCCTTCCCGGCCGTTGACCGTATGGGGGATCCCATGTCTCGCACGGACCAGTGGAAGCTGGTGCTCGTGGTGCTGGTGACGATCGCCGCCGCCTGGTACCTGTACCCTTCCTACAGTTTCTACAAGATGACGCCCGCCCAGCGGGAAGCGATGGACCCGCAGAAGCTCGCGGACCTTCGCAAGAAGGCCATCCATCTCGGACTCGACCTGCAGGGTGGCCTGCAGCTGCTGCTCGAGGTCGACAAGTCCCGCCTCGCCGCCGAGGAAGCCAAGGACGCCGTCGAGCGAGCGCGGGAGGTCATCAACAACCGCATCGACCAGTTCGGCGTCGCCGAGCCCCTGATCCAGATCGAGGGGCAGGATCGCATCGCGGTCCAGCTGCCCGGCCTGAACGACCGGCAGCGCGCGATCGAACTGATCGGCAAGACCGCCCTGCTCGAGTTCAAGCTCGTCCGCTCGCCCGAGGAGACGAAGGCGGCGTTCGACAAGCTCGACAGCTACCTGTCCGCGCACAGCGAGACGAGCACGGACACGCTGATCAAGCAGCATCCGCTGACCGGCCGCATGCTCGACCAGGGCTTCTTCCGCAAGGAAGAGGTGCCCGCGATCGAGAAGCTGCTGGCGTCCGCGCCGGTCGACACGATCCTCGGCATGGACACGGAGATGGTCTGGAGCAGCGGTGACGTCAGCAGCGCGGGCGTTACGGGCAAGGTTCTCTACGTGCTCCGGAAGACGCCCGAGATGGCCGGCGGCTCGATCGCCAGCGCCATGTCGAACACGGGTCTCGACCAGAACAATCCGTCGGCGTGGGGTGTGAGCATGAAGATGACGCCGCGCGGGCGCTCCGAATTCGCGCGCGTGACGGCGGCCAACATCGGCCGCCAGCTCGCCATCGTGCTCGACGGCGTCGTGCAGTCGGCGCCCGTCATCCGCGACAAGATCCCCTCGGGTGACGCGTCGATCACGGGCGGCAGCATCAACCGCGAGACCGCCAAGGACCTCGCGATCGTGCTCCGCGCCGGCGCGCTGCCCGCGCCCGTGAAGATCCTCGAGGAGCGCACCGTCGGGCCGTCGCTGGGCGCCGACTCGATCCACGAGGGCGTCATGGCCGGCCTCATCGGCACGGCCATGGTCGTGGTGTTCATGGTGGTCTACTACCAGTTGTCCGGCCTCATCGCGGTGTTCGCGATGCTGCTGAACACGTTCTACGTCATCGCCTGCCTCGCCGGCTTCGGCGCCACGTTGACGCTGCCCGGCATCGCCGGCCTCGTGCTCACGGTCGGCATGGCCGTCGACACGAACGTGCTGATTTTCGAGCGCATCCGCGAGGAGTTGCGCAACGGCCGCAGCGTGCGGCAGGCGGTCGAGCTGGGTTACGACCGCGCGTTCCGGACCGTCTTCGACGCGCACTCGACGGCCATCATCTCGGGCCTGTTCCTGTTCCAGTTCGGCACGGGACCGATCAAGGGCTTCGCCGTGACGCTGATCACGGGTCTGGTGGCCAATCTGTTCACCGCGGTGCTGTTCACGCGCATGATCTACGACTTCTGGCTGAGCCGCGGCAAGGTCGAGCGGCTGAGCATCTGATCGAGAGACCGCCATGCTCCAGATCCTTCACGGCACCAACATCCCGTTCATGAAGTACCGGAAGATCGCGTACTTCTTCTCCGCGGCCATCGTGCTCGCCACGGCCGGGTGGCTGTTGACGAAGGGCCCCAACTACTCCGTCGACTTCACTGGTGGCACCCTGCTCCAGGTCCGGACCAGCCCGGCGATCACCGCCGAGGCGGTGCGCGCGGCCATGGACGCCGGCGGCATGCACAACGCCGAGATCCAGCAGATGACCGGCGAAGCCAAGGACGAGTTCCTCATCCGGGTCCAGACCGAGATCAAGGACCCCTTCGCGGCGGTGCAGGCCTCGGTCGCCCAGCACTCCAACGGCGCCCAGGTCGAACTGCGGCGCATCGAGACGGTCGGGCCCAAGGTCGGCGGCGACCTGCGGCACAAGGCCGTCATGGCCATCCTGACCAGCCTCGGCGTGATTCTGCTTTACGTCGGGTGGCGCTATGAGTTTAAGTTCGCCGTCGGCGGCGTCGTCGCGCTCCTGCACGACGTCTTCGTGACCCTGGGATTCCTCATGTTCACCGGGCGAGAGGTCTCCCTGACGGTCGTCGCCGCCCTGCTCACCATCGCCGGCTACTCGATCAACGACACCATCGTGGTGTTCGACCGCATCCGCGAACGCTCCAAGGTGCTCCGCAAGGAGACCCACTCGCGGGTCATGGACATCGCGGTCAACGAGACGCTGTCGCGAACCGTCATCACCGCCTTCACCGTGTTCCTGACGGCCCTGGCCCTGTTCATTTGGGGCGGTGAGGTGCTCCGCGCCTTCTCGTTCGCGATGCTCGTCGGCGTCGTGTTCGGAACTTACTCGTCCGTGTACGTGGCCAGCGCCCTGGCACTCGACATCTGGATCGCACTGGATCGCCGCAAGGGCATTCAGGCGGAGTGACGAAAGGCAGACGATGAATCGATCCTTCCCGGCGCTCAGCACCGCCCTCGTGGCGCTGCTCGCGCTATCCGCGACTTTCGGCGCCGCGGGCTGTGCGAAGAAGGTCACGACCCCCGACGCGAGCCGCTCGTCGCTCGAAGGGGCCGTCAACCCCGACGTGCGCCTGATCATGTGGCCCCCGCAGCAGGAGCCGGCGTTTCATCTCGATCAGGACGTGAATGGCCTGTTCGTCGACGGTGTGCAGTCGCTCGACTATCCGTACCAGAACGCGCTCCACTTCCTGGTCCTGGATCGCTCGAACGCCTCGCGGTTCGAGGTGTACGACCGCGCGGCCAACGGGGCGCTCGAGCCGGTGTTCGACTACGCGCTCTCGCCCGACGAGAAGTGGCTCGACACCTATTGGGAGCGGTACAGCTTCTTCGGCACGCCGTCCGCGGACAATCCCAACAACTCCGCGTGGCTCGTGCGTGGTGTCGTGAGCGGGATCGTGGGCGAGCAGTCGCCGCTGTCCAACACGGTGCCGTGGCGCGGGCCCGCGAGCTACGACACGAATCCGACGCTGCGTTTCCGCTCGGCTCGCGAGCAGGCGGACTCGTCGCAGGTGAGCATCACCTGGACGACCGATCCGAACGCCGTGGGCTACTGGCTGCAGGTGCTCGCGTTCGACGACATCGAGGAGATCACCTTCCCCGACCGCGCGAAGTACTACAACGAAGGCCTGCCGATTTCGGCTCGCCGCACGATGCTGCGTTACGTTCCGGCCGAGTCCCCCCAGGGCGAGACCGCGGCGTTCAACTCCGCGAGGGTCGAGCGCCTCACGAACAAGCTCACGTTCTTCATGCACAAATCGTTCATCGTGCGCGTGTTCGCCGTGAACGCCGAGGGCCGCGTCATCAACCGGCTGCAAACGGACTACCGGCGCGTGCCGAAGGACACCGGCAGGATGTACTACCCGGTCGGCGGTGTCGTGTTCGGCACCTACACGCTTCAGGACCGCCTCCAGGATCGCGGGCTCAAGATCGGCGACCTGGCCAGCGGTTCGTTCCTCGTGCCCTACGAGGGCCTGCACGCCACCCTGAGGCCGGGTCTCTGAGCGCATCCCGGCCGACCGCAGCGAATCGAGAAGGGAGGGCCGACCGGCCCTCCCTTCTTGCTAGGATTCCACGCATGCGCCGACGACTCCCGTCCCTGCTGCTCACGATCGCGATCGCGCTGCTGCCGCTCGCGCCGCTGGCGCGTGCGGCCGTGACGCCGCCCGGCGCCCGGGCGTTCGGCATCGCGCGCCTCAAGTACGGCGGAGGCGGCGACTGGTACGGCGACCAGACCTCGCTGCGGAACCTGCTGCGTGCGCTCCGCGAGCGCACGCCGATCCCCGTCGCGGGCGACGACGCCGCGGTGGTCGAGCCGGGTTCGGCGGCGCTCTTTCAGTACCCGTTCGTGTTCGCCGCCGGTCACGGCAACTTCCGCCTGACCGATGCCGAGGTGCCGAACGTGCGCCGCTGGCTCGACGGCGGCGGGTTCCTCTGGGTGGACGACGACTACGGGATGGCGCCGTCCTTCCGCCGCGAGATCGCGCGGCTCTACCCCGACGCCGAACTCGTCGAGGTCCCGTTCGACCATCCCGTTTATCACCAGCTTTACGATTTCCCCCAGGGCCCGCCCAAGGTGCACGAGCACGACGGCGGCCCGGCGCGCGGCTACGGCATTGTCCGCGGCGGAAGGCTCTGTGTATTCTTTTCCTTCGATTGCGATCTGGGTGACGGTCTCGAGGACGAGGAGATCCATCACGACCCGCCGGAGAAACGCGAAGCGGCGCTGCGGATGGCGCTCAACATCGTCCACTACGCCCTGACCCACTGAACGCTCCCCACGGACCGGGCCGCCCCAGGAACCCATGAGCTCTCGCGCGCCCGACACGCTCCGGCCCATTCTCGCTCGCGAGCACGCGGCCGTCCGCCGCGCGCTGACCCTGCGTCACGCGCTGCGCGCGCTCGCCGCCGCCGCCGTGATCGTCGCGCTCGCGCTGCTCGCCGGGGCCTCCGTGCGCGGCGGTCCCGGACTCGCGACGTTGCGGCTCGTGATCACGCTCGCCGGCTTCACCGGCGCCGTCGCGGCCGCCGCGTACGGCTTCGCGCGCGAGGCCCCGAGGCTCGACCCGTGGCTCGAAGCGCTCGAGCATCGCTTCCCCGAGCTGCGCTCGCTGCTGCGCAACGCGCTCGACCTCGAGTCGCTCCCGGCGACGCACACGTCGGGCGAACTCGCCGCGGCGCTGCGCGCCGAGGCCGCGCGTTCGCTCG